>NZ_CP016450.1:3192500-3492500 GCF_001713395.1 Sinorhizobium sp. RAC02
AAAACATGACGAAACCATGACGAATGTCAGTTTGCCGCGATCACCCGATTCCCGCCCCTTCTCCAAGGGGGTGCTGCCGGGATATTCAGGGGGGCAAAGCAGACCGGAGAAGAGCATGTCCGCCCCCTATAATGACGCCTCCTATAGAGAGGGTACGATCTGAGCATGGCGTCGATCCTCGATACATTGCCGCGCCTGCCGGTGCTCGAAGCGCTGCCGGCGCTCGGTGCGGCCCTCTCATCGGGCACGCGCGCCGTGCTGTCGGCGCCGCCCGGCGCGGGCAAGACGACGCTGGTGCCGCTCTTCCTTCTTGGCGAGGCCTGGCGGGGTGACGGGCGGATCATCCTGCTTGAGCCGCGCCGGCTTGCCGCGCGCGCCGCGGCGGGCCGCATGGCGGCACTTCTGGGCGAACGGGTCGGCGAGACCGTCGGCTATCGCATGCGGCTCGACAACCGCGTCTCGGCGCAGACACGGATAGAGGTGGTGACGGAGGGCGTTTTTGCCCGCATGATTCTCGACGATCCGGAACTGCCCGGCGTTTGCGCGGTGCTCTTCGACGAATTCCACGAGCGTTCGCTCGATGCGGATTTCGGCCTGGCGCTGGCACTCGACGTGCAGGCGGCGCTGCGCGAGGACCTACGCATCCTCGTCATGTCGGCGACGCTCGATGTCGCGCGGGTGTCGGCGCTGCTCGACAATCCGCCTGTCATCGCCAGCGAGGGACGCACCTTCCCCGTCGATATCCGCTACCAGGACCGGCCGGCCGGCGAGCGCATCGAGGACGGCATGACCCGCACCATCGTTGCGGCGCATCGTGAAGAGAGCGGCTCGATCCTCGCCTTCCTGCCGGGACAGGCCGAGATCACCCGCACCGCCGAACGGCTGGCGGGCCGGTTCGGGCCGGAGACCACCGTCGTGCCGCTCTATGGCAATCTCGGCCAGAAGGACCAGGATGCGGCGATCCGGCCGGCACCGGCCGGCACGCGCAAGATCGTGCTGGCGACGTCGATTGCCGAAACGTCGATCACCATCGATGGCGTGCGCATCGTCATCGACAGCGGGCTGCAACGCCTGCCGGTCTTCGAGGCGGCGACCGGGATCACGCGGCTGGAGACGGTGCGCGTGTCGCGCGCCTCGGCCGACCAGCGTGCCGGCCGCGCCGGGCGAACCGAGCCGGGCATTGCGATCCGGCTCTGGCATGCCGGCCAGACGGCGGCGCTGCCCGCCTTCACGACACCGCAGATCCTGTCCAGCGACCTGTCCGGCTTCGTGCTCGACCTTGCCCATTGGGGCGTGGCCGATCCCGCCACTCTCCGCCTCGTCGACCAGCCGCCGGCCGCTGCCCTTGAGGAGGCGCGCAATCTGCTGCGCCTGCTTGGCGCGCTCGATGCGGCTGGTGCCTTGACACAGGCGGGAAAACGCATCCGCGCGCTGGCGCTGCCGCCGCGGCTTGCCGCCATGATCCTGCATGCCGCGCAGGACGGCGAACAGGCGGCAGCGGCGCGGCTTGCCGTGCTGTTGACGGAACAGGGGCTCGGCGGTCCGGCCGTGGACATCGAAGACCGTCTGCGGCGCTTTGCCAACGAACGCGGCGAGCGTGCGGACGCCGCGCGCCGGCTCGCGAGCCGCATGGCGGAGGGGTTTGGCAAGGCGAAGGGAGACGGGACGAGCACGCCGGGCGCCCTGCTGCTGCATGCCTTCCCGGACCGGGTTGCCCTGCAGCGCGGCGGCCGCGGGCGGTTCGTCATGGCGAACGGACGCGGCGCGGAACTGCCGGAGACCGAGCGCCTTGCCGGCTGCGACATGATCGTCGTCGCCGACCTGACGGGACAGGCCGGACGCCAGCGCATTCTCGCCGCCGCCGAGATCGACCGTGCCACGGTCGAGGCCGAGCTTGCGGACAAGATCGTACGCGAGGATCAATGCGTCTTCGACCGCGCCAGCCGCCAGGTGCGCGCGCGCCGGGTCGTTCGCCTCGGCGCGATGCTTCTGGAGGAGACGCCGCTTCCGCGCCCGAGTGGAGCGAAAGCCGCACTGGCGCTGGCAGACGGCGTTCGCCAGCTTGGCCTCCAGGTCCTGCCGTTTTCCCGCGAGACGGCGCAATTGCGTGACCGGATCGGCTTCCTTCATCGCTCGATCGGTGCGCCCTGGCCGGATACCAGCGACGATGCGCTGCTGGCGACGCTCGATACCTGGTTCGTGCCGTTCCAGGAGACGACGCGCGGCATCGACGATATCAAGTCGTCAAGCCTGCAGGAGGGCCTGATGGCGCTGGTGCCTTACGAGGTTCAGCGCGATCTCGCGCGGCTGGCGCCCACCCATTTCGAGGCACCGACCGGCCAGCGCCACCCGATCCGTTATGATGGCGACGAGCCGGTGCTGGAAATCCGCGTGCAGGAACTCTTCGGGCTGAAGCAGCATCCGGCCATTGCAGGCGGCCGGCTGCTGCTGCTGCTCGAACTGCAGTCCCCGGCGCACCGCGTCATCCAGACGACGCGCGACCTGCCCGGTTTCTGGGCGGGCTCGTGGCGCGATGTCAGGGCCGACATGCGCGGGCGCTATCCGCGGCATCCCTGGCCGGAGGCCCCGGCCGAGGCGATGCCGACGACACGCGTCAAACCGCGCGGTACATAAGAGAACGCAAGTCCAGCAAGAGTGCGAAGCGGTTTTGCGGCCGCAATGACGCAAAGGCTCCAGAGCCAAGAGGAAAAGACATGGCAGGATATCAGGACATCGAGTTCGAGGGCGCCGGCCGGCGGCTGCGCCTCGAAACGCTTATTCGCCTGCGCTGGCTGGCGGTGGCGGGCCAGACGATCAGCGTCATCGTCGTGGGGCTGTGGCTGGCATTTCCGCTGCCGCTGCTGCCGGCCGGGATACTGATCGCCCTGCTTGCGGCGGTGAATTTCTTTCTTGCCGTGCGCTTTCCGCCCGCACACCGGCTGACGCCGGCCTCCGCCTTCTTGCTGCTCGCCTTCGACCTCTGCCAGTTGACGGCGCTGCTCTTCATTACCGGCGGCCTTGCCAACCCGTTTGCGCCGCTCGTCTGCGTGCCGGTCATCATCTCCTCGTCGTTGCAGCCGATCCGCTTCAGCCTGCCGCTCGGCTTCCTGTCGTTTCTTGGCATTACCGCCCTTGCCTTCACGCCGTTTCCGCTGCCGTGGTTTCCCGGCACGCTGCTCGTCGTTCCGCCGATCCTGACGGCCGGCTTCTGGTTCGCCATCGTGTCGACCACCGCGTTTGCCGCCTTCTATTCCTATCGCGTGTCGCAGGAAGCCGCCGAGCTTTCCAATGCGCTGCAGGCGACCGAACTCATTCTCCAGCGGGAAAAGCACCTGTCGCAGCTCGATGGCCTTGCCGCCGCTGCCGCCCATGAACTCGGCACGCCGCTCGCCACGATCAGCGTCGTGGCGCGCGAGATGGAGCGCGAACTCGGCACCGACGAGCGCTTCAAGGAAGACGTGCAGCTGCTGCGCAGCCAGAGCGAGCGCTGCCGCGACATCCTGCGCCGGCTGACGACGCTGTCGACGGAGGACGAGGCGCATATGCGGGTGCTGCCGCTCTCCTCGCTGCTGGAGGAGGTGCTGGCGCCGCACCGCGAATTCGGCATCCGGCTCAACCTGGTCGAAAACAACGACCGCAACGGCGAGCCGGTCGGCAACCGCAACCCTGGCATTCTCTACGGTCTCGGCAACCTTCTGGAAAACGCGGTGGACCATGCCCGCGAAGAGGTCACCATTACCGTCGACCACACGCCGGAGCGCGTGACGATCGTCATCGAGGACGACGGCGACGGTTATGCCGCGGACATTCTCCAGCGCATCGGCGACCCCTACGTCACCAAGCGCCAGCGTGACGAACGGGCCGGCGGGCTTGGTCTCGGGCTGTTCATCGCCAAGACCCTGCTCGAGCGCTCGGGCGCCAAATTGACCTTTGGCAATCGCACGGGCGACCGGCCGGGTGCGCGCGTCTCGGTCGATTGGCCGCGGGGCCGCATGGAGGCAAAGGCCGCGAAATGACTTTACCCGCCCCCGCTTACGGGCGATAAGCTGATCTTGATCAAGAACGGACGAAAATCGGCCTCGGAAGACGAAAATGGCAGAAAACACCGACACGAACAGCATCGCAGCAGACGATATCGGCCCCGATCCGTCGTTGCTCCTCGTCGATGACGACGCGCCCTTCCTGCGCCGTCTTGCGCGCGCCATGGAGACGCGCGGTTTCGCCGTCGATACGGCTGAATCCGTCGCGGAGGGCATTGCCAAGGCCAAGACCAACCCGCCGAAATATGCGGTGGTCGACCTGCGCCTCGGCGACGGCAGCGGCCTCGACGTGATCGCCGCCATTCGCCAGCGCCGCGACGACACGCGCATCATCATGCTGACCGGCTACGGCAACATCGCGACCGCCGTGAACGCCGTGAAACTCGGCGCCGTCGATTATCTGGCAAAGCCCGCCGATGCCGACGACATCTTTGCCGCCCTGACCCAGCGTCCGGGCGAAAAGGCGGAACTGCCGGAAAACCCGATGTCGGCGGACCGCGTGCGCTGGGAGCACATCCAGCGCGTCTATGAAATGTGCGACCGCAACGTCTCCGAGACGGCCCGCCGTCTCAACATGCACCGCCGCACGCTCCAGCGCATCCTGGCGAAACGCGCACCGAAGTAAAAACGGGACTGCGCGGGCGTCAGGTCAGGCCAACCCGAAAATGGTCGATTTTTTCGACGCGCCGGCTGCTAAGCACGGTTGAAAGCCAGGACACTCGCCGCTACGGCAAGTGTCGATACGGCTTCCAACCTGTCCGGAGACTTCAGTGAGCGACGCATTCGGCTTTATGTTCGGGTTCTACGGCCTGCTGCTCGGTCTCGCCGTTGCCGAGGTCGTCTCCGGCTTTTCGCGTGCCTATGACGAACGCAGCACGCGCCGGATCGGCATCGTCGCGCCGCTGTTCGGCACGCTGCTCCTCGTCGATCTCATCACCTTCTGGATGAATGCCTGGGCCTATCGCGATCTGCCGGACGTGCGTTATCTCACCGCGCTTGCCGTGGCGCTGGTCGCCCTGCTCTATTATTTCGCCGCCACCCAGGTTTTTCCGAAGGCCACCGAGAAGGACACGCTGGACAACCACATCATGGAACACCGGCATGTGGTGGTGTTCTGCGTGCTGGCGAGCAACCTCATCACCCAGATCCCGAACGTGATCTCCGCCGTCACGACGCCGTGGGCGCCGTCGGATATCGCGCTCTGGCTCGGTCTCAACATGATCTACTATGTGCTTCTCGGCACCGCCGCACTGGCAAAAAGCAAGACGGTCGTCTGCGTGGTCGTTGCCGTGGCCATTCTGTATGTCACCGGAGCGACGACGATCTTCGCCTAGGCTGGCTCGTCGCGCCGGCCGGAGACGATGGCCGAGATATCCGGCCCGTCCTGCCGGCCGTCCATCGAAAACTCGGCAAGCAGCAGCCGGCCGGCGGCAACGCGGGCAAAGGCAGAGGTCACCGACTTTCGCGTCGGCGGTGGCAGCCTGTGTTCCGGCGCGTCGCGAAGGATATGCGCGCCATAGGCGTCGGAGAGAATGAGGCCGCATTCCTCCGGGAAGATATCGAGCGGCACTTCTTTATGGGTGGCGAAGAACAGCCGGTCGCAATGGCGCCGGTAGTCCGGCCATTTGCGGTCCACCTTGAAATCCTCGATCGACGTCTTGATCTCGACGATCCAGATCTCCCCCTTGTCGGACAGGCTGATGAGATCGGCGCGCCGGCCGCTTGCCAGCGTCAGTTCGGGCAGCACCGCATGGCGCATCTCGGCCAGCATGCGCTGCACGCCGCGGCGCACCATCATGGCACGGTCGGACTGGCGGCCGTCGATCAGCGGATTGTCGTTGTGAAGCGATACGATCGTCATTCAAAAAACCTCGGCGAATCGCATTTTACCGCGAAACGGTTTTTCGGCCGGGAAAAAGTTAAGGCGACGGGCTGATTGGCAGTCGGGAAAACACTTCGTTAACCGCATGCCGCGGTTCCTGTGCGGCTTCGATGCAGGCAGGGCGCAAGGCCATTGAATGGGGCGTCCAGGCGTGCTTGGCATGGCTCGGGTGTGGCGAAAGCGGCAGGTTACCGGGCATTGTTGTTGCAAAAAAACAATCCGCCGGCTTTTTGCTTTGGCTTTAGCCCACGCCGGAGCACACAGACTTGCATTGGCTGGTTTAATCGAAAATAAACCATAACCGATGAAAGCTCCGCGTCTCGGAACTTCTTAATTCCTTTTTCCAAGAGAATCACATGCGTTTCCGCAATGCCCTCCTCCTGTGCGGCCTCGCAGCGGCCGTCACGCTCGCCGGTTGCTCTTCTTCCTCCGTGTCCCTTCCGGGCGAAAAGGTGGCGACCAATGCCATCTTTACATCGGAATATGGCCCTGTTGAGGACAATGGCTATGCCCTGCCCGGCATCCCGATCAACAAGGTGAACCCGAAGTTCCACCGCCAGATCGTCGATTACGCCACCAAGGAAAAGCCCGGCACGATCGTCGTCAACACGCCGAACCGCTTCCTCTATTACGTGCTGCCCGGCGGCAAGGCCGTGCGCTACGGCATCGGCGTCGGCAAGGCGGGCTTTGCCTGGCAGGGCGAGGCCTACATTGCCTGGAAGCAGGAATGGCCGAACTGGCATCCGCCGCAGGAAATGGCAGACCGCAAGCCGGAAGTCGCCCGCTACGTCAAGGACGGCATGGGCCCGGGCCTGAAAAACCCGCTCGGTGCGCGCGCGCTCTATCTCTTCAATGAGAAGGGCCAGGACACGCTGTTCCGCCTGCACGGCACGCCGGAATGGGCTTCCATCGGCACCGCCGCATCGTCGGGCTGCATCCGCCTGATGAACCAGGACATCATCGATCTCTACAAGCGCGTCCGCCCCGGCCAGGGCGCCCGCGTCGTCGTCCAGCAGTAAGCGGACGTCCTTCTTCAAACAAAGAAGCCGCCGGAGCGATCCGGCGGCTTCTTTCGTTTGTGCTTTGCATGGTCACCTTGATTGGTACCACGCTCACCTCCCCACCAACGTCATCCTCGGCCTTGAGCCGAGGATCCACCGCCTCGCCCGGGGTGTGGATGGTCGGGTCAAGCCCGACCATGACGGCGGAAAGGTGTGCAGCCCTTGTCGGCAGCCGAGCCGCCGGATTGCTTCGGCAGCCTCTTGCTATCAGCCGTTCGCCGCCTTCAGCTCCAGCCGGCGGCGGTGCAGGACCGGCTCGGTATAGCCGTTCGGCTGCTCGCGGCCCTTGAGCACGAGGTCGAGTGCGGCCTGATAGGCGATCGAACCGTCGAAATTGCCGGCCATCTTCTGGTACAGCGGGTCGCCGGCATTCTGCCCGTCGACGACGGCGGCCATACGCTGCATGGTCTCGACGATCTGTGCTTCCGTCACCACGCCGTGGTGCAGCCAGTTCGCCATGTGCTGGGCGGAGATGCGCAGCGTGGCGCGGTCCTCCATCAGGCCGACATCGTTGATGTCAGGCACCTTGGAGCAACCGACGCCCTGATCGACCCAGCGTACGACATAACCCAGAATGCCCTGCGCATTGTTGTCGAGCTCGCGCTGGATTTCCTCCGGTGTCCAGTTCGGCCGAACGGCGACCGGCACGGACAGGATATCCGACAGCTTTGCCCGCGGGCGCGAGCGCAGCGCTGCCTGAACCCCGGCGACATTGACCTTGTGGTAGTGCGTGGCATGCAGCGTCGCGGCCGTCGGCGAGGGAACCCAGGCGGTGTTGGCGCCGGCCTTCGGATGGGCGATCTTCTGCTCCAGCATGGCGGCCATCAGGTCGGGCATGGCCCACATGCCCTTGCCGATCTGCGCATGGCCGGAAAGCCCGCATTCCAGGCCGATATCGACGTTCCAGTTTTCGTAGGCCGCAATCCACGCGGCCTGCTTCATGTCGCCCTTGCGGATCATCGGACCCGCTTCCATCGAGGTGTGGATCTCGTCGCCGGTGCGGTCGAGGAAGCCGGTATTGATGAAGACGACGCGCTCTTGTGCCGCGCGAATGCACTCCTTGAGGTTGACCGTCGTGCGGCGCTCCTCGTCCATGATGCCCATCTTCATGGTGTTCGGCGCCATGCCGACCGCAGCCTCGACCCGGCCGAACAGCTTTGACGCGAAGGCGACTTCTTCCGGCCCGTGCATCTTCGGCTTGACGACATACATCGAGCCCTCGCGCGAATTCTTGCGGCGGCCATTCGGGCCGATGTCGTGCAGCGCGATCAGCGCGGTGACCATGGCGTCCATGATGCCTTCCGGCACCTCGTTGCCGTCGCGGTCGCGGATCGCCGGATTGGTCATCAGGTGGCCGACATTGCGCACCAGCATCAGCGAGCGGCACTTGACCTCGAAGGGCGAGCCATCGGGCGCCGTATAGGTAAAGTCGTCATAGAGCTTGCGCTCGACCGTCTCGGAGCCCTTCTTGAAAGTCTCCTTCAGGTCGCCCTTCATCAGGCCGAGCCAGTTGCGATAGACGAGGACCTTGTCCTCGGCATCGACGGCGGCGACCGAATCCTCGCAATCCATGATCGTCGTCAGCGCGGCCTCGATATTGACGCCGGCAATGCCGGCCGGGTCGGTCTTGCCGATCTCCCAGTCGCGGTTGAGAAGGATCTCGATGCCGAGGCCATTGTTCTTGAGCAGCACATGGCGCCAGCCCTCGTGCTCCGCATGGCCGGCATATTGCTCCGGCCGCTTCAGCGAAACGGAGCGGTCGCCCGCCGTCAGAAGCAGTTCCGAACCGGCTTTGATATCGGTAATATCGGCCCAGCGGGCGTCGACGAGCGGTGCAGCCTCGTCGAGGAAGGCCTTGGCCCACGCCACCACCTTCTCGCCGCGCTTCGGATTGTAGCCCTTGCCCTTTTCCGCGCCGTCGGTTTGCGGAATGACATCCGTGCCGTAGAGCGCATCGTAGAGCGAACCCCAGCGCGCATTGGCGGCATTCAGCGCATAGCGCGCGTTCATGACCGGCACGACGAGCTGCGGGCCGGCGAGGCTGGCAATCTCGGGATCGACATGGTCCGTCGTCACCGTGAAGTCATCGCCTTCCGGCAGCAGGTAGCCGATCTCGCGCAGGAACGCCTCATAGGCCGCCATGTCCACCGGCGCGCCGTTTGCGCGATACCAGGCGTCGATCTTTTCCTGCAACGCATCGCGCTTGGCGAGCAGCGCACGGTTTTCCGGCGCAAGGTCGTGCACGATGGCGGAGAAATCGGCAAAGAAGCGCTCGGCGTCCACGCCCGTGCCGGGAAGAGCCTCCGTGACGATAAAGTCATAAAGGGCACTGTCGATCGAAAGACCGGCTTTTTCGGTAAAAGTCATCTGAAAAGGCTCCGAATGGCGGGACGAAGGGGGAGTATCCCGAATGCTGTCACTTTCCGGAGCTTTCATTCATAGTCAATTCGGCAAAGGCATAAAGAATTTATTCCGCTACGGATAAAATCGTACTTATGCTTCGTCGGCAATGCGCGGCCGGCCGCTGGCCGTTGCGGTAAAACGCGCCTCCATGAGCTTGCGGCTGCCCTCCACCTCCAGCGCATCGATCTCTTCCGACAGCGTCACGACCGGCTCGTCCGCACCATTGGCCCGGGCAGAATGCAGTGCCGCCGTCACCGCCCGTTCCTTGGCCAGCGAGAAGGCAGCCGCCTCGTCGATCAGGCGCACGCTGTCACCTGCACCATTGACGATGAAGACGCCGTCTTCCGGCATGGTCACGAAGACCGTGACGGCCGCGCGCACCTGGCCGACGACCGCGCCGACGGCATTGGCAACGCCGGCATCGGCCGGAATGGACGATTCGGCGCCCAGCATCTCGGCGATATCAGGGTAATAGACCGGCGCCGACGCCCCGAGGCCGACGAGCGGCCGGTCGAGCGCGACACGGAATGTCACGATGCCCGGCACGCGGTGAAGCGCGCGGTCGATGGAAATCGAATTGGCCGGATCGAGCGCCCCCACGCCGTCATCGGCAAGGCAGGCGGAGAGAATGACATCCGCCGACTGGCGGGTCAGCCGGTCGACAATTGACCGTGCCAGGGCTTCCGGGCTGTCGGCGATCGGCCGGCCGGTGCCGTCCTTGATGCGCGCGGCGAGTTCCAGCCCAAGGCGGGCGGCTGCGGCATCCCATTGGCCCTGCCCGCCGAGCACATGCATGGCGTCCGACGGCGTGATGCCGACAAGATGCACGAGGCCGCGGGCGACCAGCCGGTCGAGCGTCGCCTTCTGCAGCGTGGTGACGAGCAGACCGTCGAGCGGCAGCGGCGTAGCACCGATCTTGTCGTAGAGCGCCTGTTCCTGCGGCTGGAGCCCGCTGGCAAGCCGCTCCGGCACGCCGGTGCGCACGGCAAAACGGCCATCATGCCGCCCGACATGGGCCGTGCGGATCTGACGCTCCAGCACCGGCACGATGGCGCCGGGATGCAGCGCCGAAGCAAGGCTGAGCGGCAGGAAACGCCGCGGCCCGAGATCGATCTTCGCCTTCAGGCCGCGATCGTTGATGCGCACCTCCGAATCGCCGCCGAGCCCGAAGGTCCGCATGGCGACGGCCTCGACCATGGTGCGGTAGCCGCCGACGACGGCGCCCTCCGCATCGAGCTTCGGCCGGCCGCCGTCGAGCACCGCCACATCCGTCGTCGTGCCGCCGATGTCGGAGACGACGGCATTGTCGAGACCGGTCAGGTGGCGCGCGCCGACAAGGCTTGCCGCCGGGCCGGAGAGAATCGTTTCGATCGGGCGAAGACGCGCCTCGGCAGCCAAGATCAGCGCACCGTCGCCGCGCACCACCATCATCGGCACATGGATGCCACGGCGCGTAAGATAGTCTTCGCAGGCGCCGATCAGCCGGTCGATCATCGAGACCAGGCGGGCGTTGAGCAGCGTCGTCAGCGCCCGGCGCGGGCCGCCGAGCTTGGAGGACAGTTCGTGGCTGCAGGTCACCGGCAGGTGCGAGACCTCGCGGATGAGGTCGCGCACGCGCTGCTCGTGCGCCGGGTTGCGCACGGCGAAATAACCGGCGACGGCAAACGAGGACACGGTTTGCGACAGGATCGGCAGGGCCTCGTCCAGCGCCGTCATGTCGAGCGGCGTCTCGTTGCCGTGCACGTTGTGGCCACCGGGCAAAAACAGCACCGGATCGTTGCCGAGCGCATCGGCAAGCCCGTCGCGCTTCAGGTCTTCCGGGCCGAAACCGATCATCACCAGCCCGGCGCGGCCGCCCTGCCCCTCGACCAGCGCATTGGTGGCGAGCGTCGTCGACAGCGAGACCAGGCCGATCGCGGAAACCGCGGCTTTCGCCTGCTCCAGCACGGCTTCGACCGCTCCCGAAATGCCGACCGAAAGATCGTGGCGGGTGGTGAGCGCCTTGGCGCGGGCCACCACACCGTGGGTTTCGCTGTAGAGCACGGCATCCGTATAGGTGCCGCCGGTATCGATGCCGAGTAATAAATGATCTGCCACGAGAATTCTTCCAGACTGCCTGCCGTCTTCTTCAAAACAGGACTGGCTCTTTTCAAAGCCGGTCTGGAATGGTGTTATTGCATGTCCAAGTCGATTGCCACCATCCCGCCGGCGACATCAGGTGAAAGAACGAGGAGTCCACCCAGTGATCGATCTCTCCATCAGAAGGCCGCTTCTGGCTGCCCTTCTTCTCGGCACGGCCCTTGTTGCCGGCAGCCTGCCCGCCGGCGCCCAGGAAGAGGGTGAAGAGCAATACCAGGCGCAGATCCCGGACGTGGCGATCTACAAGGCGATGCTGGATGCCAACAAGCAGACGGGCTGGGTGCAGTTTCGCGAGTTCGCCGACCAGCAGCTCATCTATTTCACGGCCTTGCAGACCATGCATTGCCGGCTGAAGGAGGTGCGTTACTCGATCAATTCCGACGCGCTCGACAAGACGTTCCCGATGGCGGCATGCGATCCGGAACTGCCCTTCAACCTGCCGTCGGACGACAGCCAGAACTGGCTCTATCTCAACCTGAAGCCGGGCGAGGCGCAGACGATCGCCGTCCAGGCGGTGTGGGATGATGGCAGCGGCAGCGAAATCGTCGTCTACCAGCCCTGCAAGAACCCGGAAGCGACCTGCGCCTCGATCAAGACGATCAAGAAATCGAAGAAGCGGGCCGACGAGCCGTCACCCGCAACGCCAATCCGTTAGCCGGCTGCGTCGTGAGGCGCTGCACCGGCCAGGGGCGCGTCGTCTCGGTCATGTCGAAGCGGAAGCGGTGCATCAGCACGCCAAGTGCGATGATCGCTTCCTGCATGGCGAAGGTCGCGCCGATGCAGATGCGCGGACCCGCACCGAACGGCAGGTACTGGAAGCGGTGGATGGCATCGCGGTTTTCCGGCAGGAAGCGTTCCGGCATATAGGCGCGCGGCTTCTGCCAGAGAAGCGCATGGCGATGCAGCGTCCAGGGCATGACGAGGATGGTCACGTCCTTCGGGATCTCCACCCGCTCGCCGGAAGGGCTCGTCCAGACGTCGTCGGCGATCGCCTCGCGGTTGATCGAGGGCGCCGGCGGATAAAGCCGCATCGCCTCCTCGAAGGCGGCGCGCGTCCAGGGCATCAGCTCCAGCCATTCGACGGGATCGGCACCACTTGCCAGCACCCGGTCGATCTCGTCTTCCATCGCCTCGCGCACATGAGGGCTATTGGCCACGCAATAGAGCGTCCAGGCGAGCGCCCGCGCCGTCGTCTCATGGCCGGCACCGATGAAGGTGAGGATATTGTCCTCCACCTCCTCCATGGTCAGCCCCTCCGGCCCGGCAGCACGTAGCAGCAGGGTGAGGAAATCGTTCGGCGCGTCACCCGCGGCGCTGTTCATGCGCTTCAAGCGCAAATCCATCGTGTCGCGCACGATCTTGCGGAATTTTCCGAGCACCCTTAGCCCGCCAATCCGCGTGACGCGCGGCACCCAGGCGGGCGCGCGCAGCAGATCCATCGGGTCGACGCGGCCCATCGAATGCAACAGATCATCCACGTCGTCGGCGAAATTGTTGGAGGACGTGACGATCTCGCCGGAAAACAGCGTCTCGGACAGGATGGCGAAGGCGAGCTCCGTCATGTCGTTGCCGATATCGAAGGCCGCACCGTCCGCGCCCTCGTATTTCTGCGCGTACAGCTCCGACTGCGCCAGCATCTGGCTGGCAAAGCCCTTGGCATGGCGCGGTGTGAAGATCGGCGCGACGGCCTTGCGGGACCGGCGCCAGACCGCACCCTCCGCCGTCAGCAGCCCGTCACGCAGGATCGGGCGCAGCACGAGCTGGCGCACCACGGCCATCTTGTAGTTGGCGGCATTGTCGACGAGCAGATATTTGATGAGGCCGGGATCGTTGACGATCAGCGTCTTCTCGCCAAAAAAACTCGTCATGATCCAGGGCAGCGTATAGGAGGGCTCGCCCCACAGCTCCAGCGGATTGCGGAACACCGTGCGGATGATCTCGAGCTTCGACGGCGGCACCGTGCGCGGTATCGGCGCCGGCGGTTCGAACGGCTCGGGACGCATATCCATCGTCTGGCTCCTATGATCGGCTCACCTGTAGACTGGGCCGATATAGAGGCGGAAGTTAGAGCAATTCCAGCAAACTACGTAGGTGTTTTGCGTACCGCGACGTGCGGACGATCAGAGCAGGGACCGAAGCTCCGCCAGTTTGTCGTTCACCAGCCAGCCGTAATAGTTCTCTTCCGGCCAGGTCACCTCGCCGGCGGCGCGGCGGGCGGCGAAGGCGCTCGCGCGGGCGTCCGGATTGCCGATGTTATAGAGGGTTGCCGTCACGCCGGGATTCTTAGAGATGTCGACACCGGCGATCTTCTTGTAGGCGTCGATCGAGCGGCGGATCGAAGCCGCCATATAGGCGAGCGAGATATCCGGATCCATGATCGCCTTGTAGACGCCGACGGCATCCGCCTCGTCGAGCCGGTCGTAGCCGGAAATGCGCGCCACATCGTCCGTCAGCGTCAGCGCCGTCAGCGGATTGATCTGGCCGAGGCCAAAGGTCTGGCCGGCATAGAAGGGCTGGAAGAACACCGCGCTGAAGCGGTTGTTCGGGAAGAACGTGCCGCCGACCGTGCGGCCCTTGAACGACCGGTTCCAGACCTGCTCGCGGCAGGTCCACAGCCCATAGGAGCCCTTCTTGCTGGCGCATTGCGCAAATTCCGGCCGATCGACGAAATCCGCGACCGATTCCCCGTCATAGGCGAAGCGGAAGCTGCCCGTATAGGACGCCGCCTTCACATAATAGCTCTGCAGCCGGTCATAGGCGTCGACATTGTAGGTGTGCTCGCCGACGATCGCGCCGACCATGTGGATCGGGTCGATGCCGTATTTGCCGGCAGTGGACTTGATCTTGCCGGTGAGCTCGCGGTCGGTGGCGAGAAGATCGCGCACCTTCTCGTATTTCGCGTCGAAGGAGGTTTTTCCGGCCTTCGTGCGGCGCACGGAAGCACCCGGGATGTTCGGCTGCTCGGCATTGATATTGCCGGCGGGCACCACGTCGATGGCCAGCGCCATGGTCTGGCTCTGGACAAAAAGGGCGGCTGCGAGGGCAAACACAGGGATCAGCTGTCGCACGATTGCGGTTCCGTCTTCTGATGATGTCGGCGAATGGCGAGACCGATGGAAGAGAAACATGTCGGAATGATGCCAAAACGTGGCAATGACCTAGGCCGCGATGCCCTTGCTGTCGAGGCCCCTTCCCGTCAAAAACCCGGCACCGGCGGTCGCGAAGGCGACCACCGGTGCGGAAACGTCACAGGATGTAGCGCGACAGGTCCGTATTGGCCGCAAGCGCGCCGACATGCTTGCGGACATATTCCGCGTCGATGACCAGCGTGTTGCCCGGCTTGTCCGGTGCCTCGAACGAGATCTCGTCGAGCACCCGCTCCATCACCGTCTGGAGACGCCGCGCGCCGATATTTTCCACGCTGGAGTTCAACTGCACCGCCACGTCGGCGAGCGCATCGAGCGCGTCCTCGGTGAAGTCGAGGTCGACGCTTTCCGTCAGCATCAGCGCCTTGTACTGGCGGATGAGGCTCGCCTCCGTCTCCGTCAGGATGCGGCGGAAGTCCTGCTTGGTCAGCGCCTTCAACTCGACGCGGATCGGCAGGCGGCCCTGAAGCTCCGGCAGCAGGTCCGACGGCTTGGAGACATGGAAGGCACCGGAGGCGATGAACAGGATATGGTCCGTCTTCACCGGCCCGTACTTCGTCGCAACCGTCGTGCCTTCGACAAGCGGCAGCAAGTCACGCTGCACGCCCTCGCGGGACACGCCCGCCCCCATGCCGCCGTCACGCGCGGCGATCTTGTCGATCTCGTCGATGAAGACGATGCCGTCATTCTCGGCCGAATGGACCGCCTCGCGCTGAATCTGCTCCATGTCGAGCAGCTTGTCGGACTCGTCGTCGATCAGGATCTTGTAGCTGTTCTTGACTGTCGTCTTCACCTTCTTCGTGCGCCCGCCCATCGCCTTGCCGAACATTTCCGACAGGTTGAGCACGCCGATATTGGCGCCCGGCATGCCGGGGATTTCAAAACCGCCGGGCATGCCGCCGCCGGTATCGGCAACGTCGACCTCGATTTCCTTGTCGTCGAGCTCGTTGTTGCGCAGCTTTTTACGGAAGCTGTCACGCGTCGCCGGCGAGGCGGTGGCGCCGACCAGCGCGTCGAGCACCCGTTCCTCGGCATTGGCATGGGCCTTGGCCGTCACCTCGGCGCGCTTCTTCTCGCGCACCAGGCCGATGCCGACCTCGACAAGGTCGCGCACGATCTGCTCGACATCGCGGCCGACATAGCCGACCTCGGTGAACTTGGTCGCCTCGACCTTGACGAAGGGCGCGCCGGCGAGTTTTGCCAGGCGGCGGGAAATCTCGGTCTTGCCGACGCCGGTCGGGCCGATCATCAGGATGTTCTTCGGCATCACCTCGTCGCGCAGGTCCGGCTCCAGCTGGTGCCGGCGCCAGCGGTTGCGAAGCGCAATCGCCACGGCGCGCTTGGCGTCGTGCTGGCCGATAATGTAGCGGTCGAGTTCGGAAACGATCTCGCGGGGGGAAAAGTTGGTCATGGGTTTCCTCTAGCAACGATCCCGGGCCATCATCAGCGCCGGGCCGTCCTCAGTCATGCGTTGATCGAAAGCATGGAATCCGGCCTTTTCATAGGCCCGGATGGCATGCGCATTGTCGGGATTCGGATCGAGCACGACCCGGTCGATACCCTCAGTGAAGACCTTCTGCACGAAGGCCTCGATCATCGCCGGTCCGTGGCCGATGCCGACCATGTCGGCAAGGCCGATGAACTGGTCGATGCCGACGGTGCGCTCCGGCCGGTTACCGAAGGACAGGTCGTCCGAAGCGATCCGATAGGCCTGCAGGTAGGCGAAGGGTGCGCCGGCATGCAGCACCACGAAGGATTCCATGGTCGGCTCGTCGAAATCCGCCGCGATGCCGGCGACTTCGTCCGCCGGCTCGCCCCACCAGCGCCGGACATGCGGCGCGTTCAGCCAGCGTTCCAGCATCGGCAGGTCGGCCTCCGTCACCGGCCGGAAAACATAGGCCTCAGCGGTCGGCATCCAGCGTCTCCACCACGACATTGTGGTTGGTGTAGACGCAGATGTCGCCGGCAATGTGCATGGCGCGGCGCGCGATGTCCTCGGCCGACTTGTCGGTGTCCATCAGCGCACGGGCGGCCGCATAGGCGTAATTGCCGCCCGAGCCGATCGCCATGGTGCCGTGTTCCGGCTCCAGCACGTCGCCATTGCCGGTCAGCGCCAGCGTGACGGACTTGTCGGCGACCAGCATCATCGCTTCAAGACGACGCAGATATCGGTCGGTCCGCCAGTCCTTGGCAAGCTCGACGGCGGCGCGCATCAGCTGGTCGGGATATTGTTCGAGCTTGGATTCCAGCCGTTCGAGCAGCGTGAAGGCGTCGGCCGTCGCGCCGGCAAAACCGGCGATCACGTCGCCCTTGCCCAATCGGCGGACCTTGCGCGCATTGCCCTTCATCACCGTCTGACCAAGGCTCACCTGGCCGTCGCCCGCCATCACCACCTTGCCGTCCTTGCGAACGGTGATGATCGTCGTGGCGTGCATGGAAGCGTAGGGGTTGTGTTCACTCATAAGCGTACCTTCGAAAACCCGGCATCCCGGGCATGGCACCGCCATCGAGGCGGCCTCGTTGTCTCCTATGTAAGCGGCGTTTCGACAATTGCAAACGGCGGGCGGGTGCGACCTGGCCCGGCGCCGGCACGCGTCGCGGACCGAAACGACGGCCCATCCGCTTCAAAAATAAATCTTGCTTTCTCCGCGCGATAAGCAAGTTATTGTCTCCTAACCAACACGAGGGAGACGGCAATGGCCAAGGGTCAGGTTCGAAGCAACAAGGAAACGCGCAAACCCAAGAAGGACAAGGTCGCCGACAAGGCCGCGCCGACGCTGGGTTCGCAGGTCAAGAACAGCGAAAGCTCGACGAAGAAGAAGTAACGGGTACAGGCAGCGGGTTTTCTGAACAAAGTCCCGCACCCCCTTCCTTCCGTGATCCTCGGGCTTGACCCGGGGATCCATGCCTCCTCGCCGCAGCGCGTGGATCCTCGGGTCACGCCCGAGGATGACAGGGAGCGCTTTGCGAGGGTTTCCCAAGGCAATAGGCGTCGATCCCGACCTATCTCGATTTTTTACATCCCCGATTTTCCCCACCCCCAAAACCTCCCGTATCCTGACCCTCCTTCCGCCGCCGGACGGATCGCGTAACGTGTCGATGTGGGCGGGAGGAGGCGCTTTCGTTTCCTGCCGAAACGTACGGCAGGGGCGAAAGAGGCGTGGAGCGCCGTGGTGACCAGAAGCCTTTTCCCGTTTCTTGCGGGATCAGGCTGGCGGAAGCTGCGGCGGGCGAGGCTTCCCCGGGTCGCGGGGTCGGCTTGGGTCCGCCATGCAAGCAGAGTGGCAGCGCATGTCCCCGAAAAGCGCGTAAGCGGTTTTCGGACAAGGCATATGCACCAACACACTGCGCAGCGAAGCCTTGCCATGCCTGAAGGAGGATTAGACCGCCTCCGAAGAACGCCTGGGCCGCGCGAAAGCGAAGCCACCCACTTACCCCTTCCAGAGGCAACGCTTTCGCGCGGTTCTCCGGACTGGTTTCGTCAACCCGCGGGCAACCGGCGGGCCGTTTCGGCATGCACTGAGAAACCTCGACAGACTGGCGTTTTCCATGGAGCCCTGTTAAGGAGCGGCGATAAAATTACCGGAGACTGCAATGAGCCGCACAGCCAGCGTTTCGCGCAAGACGAACGAGACCTCCGTTTCGGTCACCGTCGACATCGACGGCACCGGCGCGTCGACCATTTCGACGGGCGTGGGCTTCTTCGATCATATGCTCGACCAGCTGTCGCGCCATTCGCTGATCGACATGCAGATCAAGACCGATGGCGACCTGCATGTCGACGACCACCACACGGTGGAAGACACCGGCATCGCCATCGGCCAGGCCATTGCCAAGGCGCTCGGCGATCGTCGCGGCATCACGCGGTATGCCTCGCTCGACCTTGCCATGGACGAGACGATGACGCGCGCCGCGGTCGATGTGTCCGGCCGCCCCTTCCTCGTCTGGAACGTCAATTTCTCGGCCCCGAAGATCGGCACCTTCGACACCGAGCTGGTGCGCGAATTCTTCAACGCGCTCGCCCAGCACGCCGGCATCACGCTGCATATCCAGAACATCTACGGCGCCAACAACCATCATATCTCGGAGACATGCTTCAAGGCTGTCGCGCGCGTGCTGCGCACCGCGACCGAGATTGACACCCGCCAGGCGGGCCGCGTTCCCTCGACGAAGGGTTCGCTGGCCTGATTGGCCCATCTGGAGGCCTGTCGATGGCCACATTCCTTGTTCTGATACCGCCGGGCGCAAAATCCCGGGACGAAAAGGCCCGGATCATCCGCGACCGTTTTTCGTGGCTCGCCTTCATCGTTCCGGTCGTCTGGCTGCTCTGGCATCGCGCCTGGCTTGCCGCAGCCCTCGCCTTCGCCGTGCAGTCGCTCGGTTCGATGATCGGCGACCATCCGGTCTTCGGCCTTGCCGGCCTCGGCGTCTCGCTTGCCACCGGCCTCCTCGTCGCGCTTGAAGGCCCGTCGATGGTCGTCGCCTCGCTGGAGGGCAAGGGCTGGACGGTCGATGCGGTGATATCGGCCGACGACCGTGCAACGGCGGAAGAGATTTACTACATGGAAAACCAGACCGGCGACGCGCCGGCGCCGGAAAGCGCCCGCCCCGTCCTGCCGGCATCCGAAACCTCCGCGCGCCGGCACGCTCCCATGCTTGGCCTCGTGGGTTTCCAGGAAGGACGCTGACATGCGTGTAGCCATCATCGACTACGGCTCGGGCAACCTGCGCTCGGCCACCAAGGCGTTCGAACGCGCCGCCCGTGAGGCCGGCATCGACGCCGAGATCGACCTGACGGACAAGGCCGACCGCGTCGCCACCGCCGATCGCATCGTGCTGCCCGGTGTGGGCGCCTATGCCGATTGTCGCCGCGGCCTCGATGCCGTGCCCGGCATGGTGGAAGCGCTGCGCGATGTCGTCGAGGCGAAGGCCCGTCCTTTCCTCGGCGTCTGCGTCGGCATGCAGCTGATGTCCTCACGCGGGCTCGAAAAGACCACGACCGAGGGCCTCGGCTGGATCAAGGGCGACGTCGTTTTGATGACGCCCAGCGATCCGGAGCTGAAGATCCCGCAGATCGGCTGGAACACGCTGGACCTCCAGCGCCGGCATCCGCTTTTCGAGGGCATTGCCACCGGGGAGGCCGGCCTGCACGCCTATTTCGTGCACTCCTACCATCTCGCCGCGGAAAACCCGGACGATGTGGTCGCGACGGTCGATTACGGCGGCGCGATGACCGCCTTCGTCGCCAGCGGCAACAAGGCCGGCGCACAATTCCATCCGGAAAAGAGCCAGACGCTCGGCCTCGCCCTCATCACCAATTTCCTCCGCTGGAAGCCCTGAACTGGAAAACGCCATGATCCTCTTTCCCGCCATCGACCTGAAAGACGGCCAGTGCGTTCGCCTCAAGCTCGGCGACATGGACCAGGCCACCGTCTACAATCCCGACCCGGCCGCGCAGGCGAAAGCCTTCGAGGACCAGGGCTTTGAATGGCTGCACGTCGTCGATCTCAACGGCGCCTTCGCTGGGGAAAGCGTCAACGGCGCTGCCGTCGATGCCATCCTGAAGGCGACGAAGAACCCCGTGCAGCTCGGCGGCGGTATTCGCACGCTGGACCATATCGAAAACTGGCTGTCACGTGGCCTCTCGCGCGTCATTCTCGGCACGATCGCCGTGCGTGACCCGGCGCTCGTCATCGAAGCCTGCAAGAAGTTCCCCGGCAAGGTCGCCGTCGGCATCGACGCCAAGGGCGGGAAGGTTGCCGTCGAAGGCTGGGCCGAAGCCTCCGAACTCGGCGTGATCGAGCTTGCCAGGAAATTCGAAGGCGCCGGCGTTGCCGCGATTATCTATACCGATATCGATCGCGACGGCATCCTGACTGGCATCAATTGGGAGGCCACGCTGGACCTCGCCGAGGCGGTCTCCATTCCCGTCATTGCCTCCGGCGGCCTCGCTTCGATGGACGACATCCACCACCTCGTCGCCCCGGAAGCCCACAAGCTGGAAGGCGCGATTTCCGGCCGGGCGCTCTATGACGGCCGCATCGATCCCGCAGAGGCGCTCGCCGTGATCCGCGGTGCGAAAGGACGTGCTGCATGACCCTCAAAGCCCGCGTCATACCCTGCCTCGATGTCAAGGACGGCCGCGTCGTGAAGGGCGTCAGCTTCGTCAACCTGGTCGATGCCGGCGATCCAGTGGAATCGGCGCGCGCCTATGACGCCGCCGGTGCCGACGAACTCTGCTTCCTCGACATCACCGCCTCCTCCGACAACCGCGACACGATCTTCGACGTCGTGGCGCGCACGGCCGAGCACTGCTTCATGCCGCTCACCGTTGGCGGTGGCGTGCGGGCGGTGGCGGATATCCGCAAGCTCCTGCTTGCCGGTGCCGACAAAGTCTCGATCAACTCCGCTGCCGTCGCCAATCCGGATTTCGTGGCTGAGGCTGCCGACAAGTTCGGTAACCAGTGCATCGTCGTGTCGATCGATTCGAAAAAAGTCTCCGCCGAAGGCGAAGAGGACCGTTGGGAGATCTTTACCCATGGCGGCCGCAAGGCGACCGGCATCGACGCCGTCGCCTTCGCCGAAAAAATGGTGGAGCGTGGCGCCGGCGAACTGCTGCTCACCTCCATGGACCGCGACGGCCAGAAGGGCGGTTATGATATCGCGCTGACTCGCACCATCGCCGACCGCGTTTCGGTACCGGTCATCGCCTCCGGCGGCGTCGGCAATCTCGACCACCTCGTGGAAGGCGTGCGTGACGGGCATGCCACTGCGGTGCTGGCCGCCTCGATCTTCCACTTCGGCACCTATACCGTTGGCGAGGCCAAGCGCTATATGGCCGAGCATGGCATTGCCATGCGGCTCGACTGAGGAGGGACGAATGAGCACCTTCACCCTTGCCGATTTGGAACAGATCGTCGATGCCCGCGCCAAGGCCGATCCGGCGGAAAGCTGGACGGCCAAGCTCGTTGCGGCCGGGCAGCAGAAAGCAGCAAAAAAGCTCGGCGAAGAGGCTGTCGAGACCGTTATTGCGGCCATCGAAGGCGAAAAGGCCGCTCTGACGAGTGAATCAGCCGATTTGCTCTATCATCTGATGGTCGTATTGAAAATCGGTGGCGTACCGTTACAAGATGTCATGGCGGAATTGGCCCGGCGTACGGGCCAATCCGGCCTAGCAGAGAAGGCCAGCCGGCAGAGTTGATGATCCAGGCAGCGCTCGACAAGGACCAGGCGGATATTCCGGACGATTTCGGCAACCGCGACTATTCTCCCTACCGCTTCTTCTCGGCAGAGGAATGGGCGCATTTCCGGGCCGATACCCCGCTGACGCTCAAGGCTGACGAGGTGCAGCGGCTGCGCTCGCTGAACGACCCGATCGACCTTGACGAGGTGCGCCGCATCTATCTGTCGCTGTCGCGCCTGCTGTCGGCGCATGTCGAATCCTCGCAGATGCTATTTCGCCAGCGCAAGCAGTTCCTCAGCCTCTCCGACGAGGCGAAGACGCCCTATGTCATCGGCATCGCCGGCTCGGTCGCCGTCGGCAAGTCGACCACGGCGCGTATCCTCGCCGAGTTGCTGGCCCGCTGGCCATCGAGTCCCAAGGTCGATCTCGTGACGACCGACGGCTTCCTCTATCCGAACGCCGTGCTCCAACGTGAAAACATGATGGACCGCAAGGGTTTTCCGGAGAGCTACGACATCGGCGCGCTCTTACGCTTCCTCTCGGCGATCAAGGCCGGCAAGGCCGACGTCAAGGCGCCGATGTATTCGCACCTGACCTACGACGTCCTGCCGAACGCGTTCCGCACCATCGACCGGCCGGACATCCTGATCTTCGAGGGCATCAATGTCCTTCAATCGCGCAACCTGCCGGCCGACGGCAAGGTCGTGCCGATGGTGTCCGATTTCTTCGACTTCTCGATCTATATCGATGCGGAAGAGGCGCTGATCCACAACTGGTATGTCGAGCGCTTCATGCGGCTGCGTGACACCGCCTTCAAGGACCCCGATTCCTACTTCCACCGCTATGCGACGATCAGCGAGACAGCGGCGCTGGCGATCGCCGAAGGCCTGTGGAGCAACATCAACCTGAAAAACCTGCACCAGAACATCCTGCCGACCCGTCCGCGTGCCGACCTGATCCTGCAAAAGGGCCAGAACCACCTGATCGAGACGGTGGCCTTGCGCAAACTATAGCCGGCTATGGATTGACCCGCCGCAGTGTGAGATTGATCCGCCCGGGATTCTTCAGAAGCGTTGAGGTGCCCGGATAGATCCGGTCAACCCCATGAAAAATCAGCCGGTTTTCTCCACCGAAGACAAACACATCGCCGCTTGATAGCCGGAAAGAGCGGGTCGGATCGCTACGGGAAATCCCGCCAACGCGAAACAGGCACTGATCGCCGAGCGATACGGATACGACCGGTGCGCCGAACTCCGTTTCGTCGCGGTCCTGATGCAGCCCCATCTTCGCCTCGGGCTCATAGAAATTGACCAGGCAGGCTTCCGGCGGCTTTTCGAAGCCGGCAACCGTCTCCCACAAAGCCAGCAGCGCATCGGGAATGGCCGGCCAGGGGCGTCCGGTCTCGGGATGCGTCGGCTGGTAGCGATAGCCGTTGTCCTTGTCCGTCACCCAGCCAAGCGGCCCGCAATTGGTCATGCGCACCGACATCGGCTTGCCCGTTTTCGGCATGCGCGGCACGAAAAGCGGCGCCTCGGCCACGACATGCCGTATCGCGGCGACAAGCGCTTCCTGCGCCGCGCGGTCGAAATGATCGGGGAAGTAGCGCAGCCCCGGTGCGAGGCCGCGCTCAGCCATGGTCGCTCACGCTTCCGACAGGTCCGGAATGCGCAGCACCTGGCCGGGATAGATCTTGTCCGGGTGGGACAGCATCGGCCGGTTGGCGTCGAAGATCAGGATATGCTTGGCGCCCTTGCCCTTGCCGAAATAGGTCTCGGCGATCTTCCAAAGATTGTCGCCCTTCTTGACCGTGTGCAGCGTCGGCTCCTTGGCAGACGTCGACACCTTCAGCAGTTCCGTCAGGTCGATCTTGTCGAGCTTCAGCCCGGAATCGGGGGAGGCAACCTTGAGATCGGCCGCTTCGACCTTCGAAATGCCGAGTGTGTTGCCGACGGCAATGACCGCCTTTTCAAAGGCCGTCTGGTCAGCCACGACGCCCTTCAGCACACATTTGTCACCCTCGACGGAAACTTCGACCTTCTGCGTGCCGAGATCGAAGGAATCGAGCTCCTTCTTGACCGCGTCCGCTGCCGGCGCTTCGTCGTCGCCGATGCCGAGCTTCTTGCCGGCGCTCTTGATGAAGCTGAAGAGACCCATGGTTACCTCCCGTGTTTTGTTTTCTTTGACTTAAGCAGAGCCTTCCTGCGAAGGGAAGGTTTCGTTTCACTCTCACGTATAAACGGCCAAGTTGCGGCAATCATTCGCCGTCGGGCTTCGCGCGCATACGTTTCACGCCCGACCGGCCCGATTTTTCCTTGAGCCGGCGTTCGACCGACCCCTTCGTCGGCTTGGTCTTCCTGCGTGGCGGTGGTGGCGGTTCGGCAGCCTTGAGGATCAGCTCCTTCAGCCGCTCGCGCGCATCCTCGCGGTTGCGTTCCTGGCTGCGGAAGCGGTTCGCCTCGATCATCAGCACGCCATCCTTGGAGACCTTGCGGCCGGCGAGCTTTTCCGCATTCGCCTTGACGCGCTCGTTCAGCGACGGCGAGTTGCGCAGGTCGAAGAACAGCTGGACCGCCGTCGAGACCTTGTTGACGTTCTGGCCACCCGGACCGCCGGCCAGCACGAACTGTTCGGTCAACTCCCAACCGGCAATCGTGATGGAGTCCTTGATGTAAAGAGGGTCGCTGGCCATGGATGTTCCTTTCCAGGCCGTTGTAACGGGCAGACGGGGAAACGGGAAGCCGTGTGCCGAGACGAAAAACCCGGCCTTTCGAGCCGGGTTTCACGTGAATCATTGCCAAAACCTTACTCGGCGGCAGCCTTGAGGCCCGGTGCCGCGTCGCGCACGCTGCCATCCACCTGACCCTCGAACTTCTCGAAGTTGGTGATGAACATGTCGACGAGCTTTTCGGCCTGCTTGTCGTAAGCGGCACCGTTGGCCCAGGTCGAGCGCGGGTCGAGGATCTTCGTATCGACATCCGGCACCGAAACCGGGACCTGGAAGCCGAAATTGTCGTCGCGGCGGAACAGCGCATCCTTCAGCGAACCGTCGAGCGCTGCGGCGAGCAGCGTACGGGTTGCCTTGATCGGCATGCGACGGCCTTCGCCATAGGCGCCACCGGTCCAGCCGGTGTTGACCAGCCAGCAATCGACGCCCTGCTCGGCGATCAGTTCCTTGAGCAGGTTACCGTAGACCGTCGGGTGGCGCGGCATGAACGGCGCGCCGAAGCAGGTCGAGAAGGTGGCTTCCGGCTCGGTCACGCCACGCTCCGTGCCGGCAACCTTGGCGGTGTAGCCGGAGAGGAAGTGGTACATGGCCTGGTCGGGCGTCAGCTTGGCGATCGGCGGCATCACGCCGAAGGCATCAGCCGTCAGCATGATGATCGTCTTCGGATGCGGCGCGCGGCCGGTCTCGCTGGCATTCGGGATGAAGTCCAGCGGATAGGCGCAACGGGTGTTTTCCGTCAGCGAGCCGTCGTTGAAGTCCGGAACGCCATTCGCATCGAGCACGACGTTTTCCAGCACGGTGCCGAAACGCTGCGTCGTGGCATAGATTTCCGGCTCGGCTTCGGCCGAAAGACGGATCGTCTTGGCGTAGCAGCCGCCTTCGAAGTTGAAGATGCCGTTTTCGCCCCAGCCGTGTTCGTCGTCGCCAACCAGCGTGCGGTTCGGATCAGCCGACAGCGTCGTCTTGCCGGTGCCGGACAGGCCGAAGAACACGGCGGCATCGCCATCCGGGCCGACATTGGCCGAGCAATGCATCGGCATGACCTTTTCCGACGGCAGCAGCCAGTTCAGAACGGTGAACACCGACTTCTTCATTTCGCCGGCATAGAAGGTGCCGGCGATCAGCACGATGCCGCGCGACAGGTCACAGGCGATCATGGTTTCCGTGCGGGCGCCATGGCGAACCGGATCGGCCTTGAAGGTCGGCAGATCGATGATGGTGAGTTTCGGCGCGAAACCGGCAAGGTCCTTCTCGTCCGGGCGGATGAGCAGGTTGCGGATGAACAGCGAATGCCAGGCGAGTTCCGTGACGACGCGGGTCGGCAGGGCATATTCGGCATCGGCACCGCCGATGAGGTCCTGCACGAAGAGATCGCGGTCGCCGGCATGCGTCAGCATATCGGCGTGCAGTACGTCGAAATGCTCGCGCGACACGGCCTTGTTGTTGTCCCACCAGATGGCATCGACGGTGTTTTCGTCACGAACGACGAACTTGTCCTTCGGCGAGCGGCCGGTGTGCTGGCCGGTGAGCGCGCGCAACGCGCCATGCGCCGTCTTGACAGCTTCGCCGCGACCGAGCGCCTCTTCGTAAAGAGCCTCTGCTGCAAAGTTGTACCGGACCGTGCCGTTGGTGTGGATACCCATCGCGGTGAGCCCCTGAGCGGGGTTGCGAACGCCAAGTTCCTGCATGGTCCAGTTTTCCTCCGTAGGCGACAAGACTGGTGTGGATTTTCGAGGAAACTAATCTGGCACTGTCACAAAAACAAGAGGCAACTCGAAATTAGGCAATAATATCAATTATTTAATCGATTTAAAGAATTGTGTTACTTTTTTAATCGTTTGAATAATCGATTTAAAAAGCGACTCGTCCCCGGCTCACAAAACGTCATCCTTTATCTTTGCCACAATTTGTTCCACCTTTATCCCCAAGGAGGCGCATCACATCCAGGACAGGAACTCGATCCGAGGTCGGGAAAGGCGCCGATGACTATGGAGATTAGCAGGATGCAGACGATCGCACTCGTAGACGACGACCGGAATATCCTCACATCCGTATCGATCGCCCTGGAGGCGGAAGGTTACAAGGTCGAGACCTATACGGACGGCGCCTCGGCGCTCGATGGTCTGCTTGCCCGCCCCCCGCAGCTTGCCATCTTCGATATCAAGATGCCGCGCATGGACGGCATGGAGCTGCTGCGCCGGCTGCGCCAGAAGTCGGACATCCCGGTGATCTTCCTCACCTCGAAGGACGAGGAGATCGACGAGCTGTTCGGCCTCAAGATGGGCGCCGACGACTTCATCACAAAACCGTTCTCCCAGCGCCTGCTGGTCGAGCGCGTCAAGGCCATCCTGCGCCGTGCTTCCAGCCGCGAGGCGGCCGCAACGGCCGGCGCTACAGGTGCACCGAAGGCCGGCGAAGTCGCCGCGCGCTCGCTGGAACGTGGCCAGCTCGTCATGGACCAGGAGCGCCACACCTGCACCTGGAAGGGCGAACCGGTGACGCTGACCGTCACGGAGTTCCTCATCCTGCATTCGCTGGCGCAGCGCCCGGGCGTCGTGAAGAGCCGCGATTCGCTGATGGATGCAGCCTATGACGAGCAGGTCTATGTCGACGACCGCACCATCGACAGCCACATCAAGCGGCTTCGCAAGAAGTTCAAGATGGTCGATGACGACTTCGACATGATCGAAACGCTCTATGGCGTCGGTTATCGTTTCCGCGAAAGCGCCTGAAGCCGCTCATCCGAAGCGATTTCGCTTGCATCGACTGCGGCGGCGATGGCATGCCGCAGTCCCGGCGGCGTATCGCCGCCGCCCGCATTCAAGGATAGGACCGCGTGCCGCAGACCGTGCTCGACAGGGATGGAGGAGAAACCGAGGGTCGGCCCGCGCCGCGCTCGTTTCGACGCCGCTGGACCCATCCGTTCACGCTCGCCCGCCGCATCTTCGGCAATGCCGTCTTTTCCAGCCTCACGCGCCGCATCCTGTTCTTCAACCTCGTGGCACTCGTCGTGCTCGTCGCCGGCATCCTCTATCTCAACCAGTTTCGCGAGGGCCTCATCGACGCACGCGTCGAAAGCCTGCTGACGCAGGGCGAGATCATCGCCGGCGCGATTTCGGCCTCCGCCTCGGTCGATACCAACTCGATCACCATCGATCCGGAAAAGCTGCTGGAGCTGCAGGCTGGTCAGAGCATCACGCCGCTGCCGAATGACGAGGACCTGGAGTTCCCGATCAACCCGGAGCGCATTGCCCCCGTTCTCCGGCGGCTGATCTCGCCGACCCGCACCCGCGCCCGCATCTACGACACCGACGCCAACCTGCTGCTCGATTCGCGCCATCTCTATACCCAGGGCCAGGTGCTGCGCTTCGACCTGCCGCCGGTGGAGCCGGAAAGCACCAGCCTCATCGAGCGGATGAATGTCTGGTTCAACCGCATTCTCCAGCCGAGCAACCTGCCGCAGTATAAAGAGGCGCCCGGCGGTGACGGCTCGATCTATCCGGAAGTGATGAATGCGCTGACCGGTGTGCGCGGCGCCGTCGTGCGCGTCAACGACAAGGGCGAGCTGATCGTCTCGGTCGCGGTGCCGGTGCAGCGTTTCCGCGCCGTGCTTGGCGTGCTGCTGCTCTCCACGCAGGCCGGCGACATCGACAAGATCGTGCATGCCGAGCGGCTTGCCATCATGCGCGTCGCGGGCGTTGCCGGCCTCGTCAACATCGCGCTGTCGCTCCTGCTCTCCAGCACCATCGCCAATCCGCTGCGCCGGCTTTCGGCGGCAGCGATCCGCGTGCGGCGCGGCGCCAAGGAGCGTGAGGAAATCCCGGACTTTTCCGTACGCCAGGACGAGATTGGCAACCTTTCCATTGCGCTGCGCCAGATGACCAACGCGCTCTATGACCGCATCGACGCGATCGAGAGCTTTGCAGCCGATGTCAGCCACGAGCTGAAAAACCCGCTGACATCGCTGCGCAGCGCCGTCGAGACCCTGCCGCTGGCGCGCACGGAAGAATCCAAGAAGCGGCTTCTCGACATCATCCAGCACGATGTGCGCCGCCTCGACCGCCTGATCAGCGACATTTCCGATGCCTCGCGGCTCGATGCGGAACTGGCCCGCAGCGACGCGCGCACCGTCGATCTCGAAAAACTGCTCGGCGACCTCATCGACATTTCGCGTCAGGTCAACACACGCAAGAAGCCGGTCACGCTCGATTTCGTGGTCGACCGCAAGGACAATCCAAAGGCCAAGTTCGAGATCAGCGGCTACGAGCTACGCATCGGCCAGATCGTCACCAACCTCATCGAGAATGCGCGCTCCTTCGTGCCGGATCCGGGCGGGCGCATCGTCGCGCGGCTGTCGCGCGGCCGCAACGACCGCTGCATCATCCAGATCGAGGATAACGGGCCGGGTATTCAAGCCGAGGACGTCGATCGCATCTTCGAGCGGTTCTACACCGACCGACCGTCAACGGAGGATTTCGGGCAGAATTCCGGCCTTGGCCTCTCCATCTCGCGCCAGATCGCCGAAGCCCACGGCGGCACCTTGAAGGCCGAAAACATCGTCGACAAGGCGACCGGCAACGTGATGGGCGCCCGCTTCACCCTTTCGCTCCCGACAGGCACGCAAAAATGACCACAGGCTCCAATGTGCACGGGACGGCGATCGTGATCGGCACAAGGGGGTATCTGTTCGTCGGCCCGTCCGGGGCGGGCAAAAGCGCCATTGCGCTCCATTGCATTGCCGAGGCGCGTGCCCGCGGCCTGTTTGCCGCGCTCGTCAGCGACGATCAGGTTCTGGTGTCGGAAATGGACGGGCGCCTCGTCGCCCGGGCGCCCGCCAGCATCGCCGGACTGGCCGAAGTGCGGGGCGCCGGCATCGTCAAAATGGAGGCAATCGAGTCCGCCGTGCTGGAGCGGGCGATCCGCCCGATCGAGCCGCCTTTTTCCGAACGCCTGCCGCCGGAGGGGGAAACCGTCGAGGTCCTGCCCTCACTCTCCCTGCCCCTGACGCGGCTGCCGCTCTTTCCGGGTTGCTCGGCCTTTTCGACACTGACCATAATCCACCCGGAAATCCTGAAAAGTTGACGCCAAAAGCGCCAGCAAAACACGAAATCAGCCATTTTGGGCTTGCACTTGGTCTTTTCATTGACATGATGGCCACCCCAACGGTGGACGGAATTGCTGCGTTGCGGTATTCGCCGTTCGTTTTGAATTGGGAAACTGGAGCGACTGCTGATGATCGGACTGGTGCTTGTCACCCATGGCAAGCTGGCGGAGGAATTTCGTCACGCCCTTGAACATGTGGTCGGTCCGCAAAAGGCGATCGAGACCGTCTGCATCGGCCCCGAGGACGACATGGACCAGCGCCGCCAGGATATCCTGGAAGCCGTCCAGAAAGCCGACCAGGGGCACGGTGTCATCATCCTCACCGACATGTTCGGCGGCACACCGTCGAACCTCGCGATTTCCGTCATGACCGGCGACGGCATCGAGGTGATCGCCGGCGTCAACCTTCCCATGCTGATCAAGCTTGCCGGCATCCGCGGCGAGAACAACATGGAAAAGGCGCTGATCGACGCCTCCGAGGCCGGCCGCAAATATATCAATGTGGCCAGCCGCGTCCTGAGCGGCAAATAAGGTTTCCCGCCGTCCATGACCGTCTCGAAAGAGCTTCTCATCATCAACAAGCGCGGCCTGCATGCCCGTGCTTCGGCTAAATTCGTCCAGACGGTGGACGGCTACGACGCGGAAGTGACCGTCTCCAAGGACGGCATGACGGTGGGCGGCACCTCCATCATGGGGCTGATGATGTTGGCCGCCAGCCCGGGATGCAGCGTGTTCGTCACCGCGACGGGCGCCCAGGCGCAGCAGGTGCTGGACGCATTGGATGCGCTGATTGCCGACCGTTTCGGCGAAGAAATGTAAACCAAGTGTCGATATAAGGATATAAAGACTTCTTTATATGCGGTTGCTCCAGCTGACGTTTCCTGATAGGAAGCGCCATCACCAAAAGCCAGAAGGCTGGAGACCTCCATGACCACCACGAAGGACTACCACGTCGCCGATATCGCGCTTGCCGATTTCGGCCGTAAGGAAATTCAGATCGCCGAAACCGAAATGCCGGGCCTGATGGCCTGCCGCGAAGAATTCGGCACGGCAAAGCCGCTCAAGGGCGCGCGCATCACCGGCTCGCTGCACATGACGATCCAGACCGCCGTTCTCATCGAGACGCTGGTCGCACTCGGCGCCGACGTGCGCTGGGCCTCGTGCAACATCTTCTCCACGCAGGACCATGCCGCCGCCGCGATCGCCGCCGCCGGCATCCCGGTCTATGCCGTGAAGGGCGAGACGCTGACGGAATACTGGGAATACACCGACAAGATCTTCCAGTGGACCGATGGCGGCCTCTCCAACATGATCCTCGACGATGGCGGCGATGCCACCATGTACATCCTGCTCGGTGCCCGCGCCGAAGCCGGCGAGAACGTGCTGTCGAACCCCGGTTCGGAAGAAGAGGAAATCCTCTTCGCACAGATCAAGAAGCGCCTTGCTGCAACGCCCGGCTGGTTCACCAAGCAGCGCGATGCCATCCAGGGCGTCACCGAAGAGACCACGACCGGCGTCAACCGTCTCTACCAGCTCCAGCAGAAGGGCCTGCTGCCCTTCCCCGCAATCAACGTCAACGATTCGGTCACCAAGTCGAAGTTCGACAACAAGTACGGCTGCAAGGAATCGCTGGTCGACGGCATCCGCCGCGGCACCGACGTGATGATGGCCGGCAAGGTCGCCGTCGTCTGCGGTTACGGCGACGTCGGCAAGGGTTCGGCTGCCTCGCTCAAAGGTGCCGGCGCCCGCGTAAAAGTCACGGAAATCGATCCGATCTGCGCCCTCCAGGCAGCCATGGACGGTTTTGAAGTCGTGCAGCTCGAAGACGTCGTCTCCTCGGCCGACATCTTCATCACCACGACCGGCAACAAGGACGTCATCCGCGTCGACCATATGCGCGAGATGAAGGACATGGCGATCGTCGGCAATATCGGCCACTTCGACAACGAGATCCAGGTCGCCTCGCTGAAGAACTTCAAGTGGACGAACATCAAGCCGCAGGTCGACATGATCGAGTTCCCGAAGGGCAACCGCATGATCCTGCTGTCGGAAGGCCGCCTGCTCAACCTCGGCAACGCCACCGGCCACCCGTCCTTCGTGATGTCCGCTTCGTTCTCCAACCAGGTTCTGGCCCAGATCGAACTCTTCACCAAGGGCGACGCCTACAAGAACGAGGTCTACGTTCTGCCCAAGCAGCTCGACGAGAAGGTCGCGCGCCTTCACCTCGCCAAGCTCGGCGCCAAGCTGACCGAACTTTCCGACGAGCAGGCCGGCTATATCGGCGTGACGACGACCGGTCCGTTCAAGGCTGAGCACTACAGGTACTGATCCTTACCCGGATTATCCACAACATCTAGAGGCGGCGCGCTTGACAAGGCGCGCCGCCTCTTTTTTGGCCTCGTCCCTTCCCGACGATTCGGTAAACAAGTATCGTTAAGCAGTTGATTCGGCGTTGAGATGCGGACCTTACGCGCCGGATGGGATGTCTTGTCGATCAGGCGGCAAACGGACGGAGACATACCGGGGATGATGTCGGAATTGAAACGAGGCCGTTCCAGGCAGGCTCTAGCCATGCCGGAACGGGATACAGCGCATTCGTTTGCGCTCCAAAAATTTATGGTTAACGGATGGTTTACGAACGGCAGGCGCCGTCTCGTATCGATACTGGCGGCCGGTTCTGCGCTGGCGTCTGTTGCCGGCCCGGCGCATGCGGCTGGCCCCTATCTCGCCACGACCGAAATCGTCACCATTTCCATGCTGCTCGGCGTGATGTCGGCCGCGATGGTTTCTGCCATCTGGATGATCCGCCAGCGCGGCCGCATGGAGGCAGAAAGCCGCGAGCTGAAGGCAAGTCTTGCCGACGCCCGCCACAACGTCTCGCGCCTCCAGGCGCTGATCGGCGACAAGGACCGGCGCATCGTCGTGTGGGACGGCCTTTCCGACAAGCCGGAATTCCTAGGCCAGTTGCCGGCGGAAACCGGCGCTCCGCAGGCCGACCGTGATTTCCTGGCTTTCGGCCGTTGGCTGAAGCCCAACTCCGCCGCGGACATCGAACGCGCCGTGGAGCGGCTACGCTCGCAGGCGCAGAGTTTCGACCTCATCATCGAGACGGCGCGGGACGAAGTCATCGAGGCGCAGGGCCGCGTGTCCGGCGGACAGGCCTTCGTGCGTTTCGTCGCCCTCAACAATCTTCGTGCCGAGGCAGCCGAGCTGAAGCTCGAGCGCGACCGGCTGGTGCAGGCGCTGACCACGCTGCAGGGCCTGCTCGACCAGATCGACCTTCCCGTGTGGCAACGTGCCGGCGATGGATCGCTCGCCTGGGTGAACGAAGCCTATGCCGAGGCCGTCGAGGCGAAGGATGCCGCCAGCGCCGTCCACGAAGGACGCGAACTGCTGCCGACCATCGCGCGCGAAAAGATCCGCGCCGCCAGCACCTATGATGCCCCCTTCCGCGACAAGGTCTCGACCGTCGTGCACGGCAACCGCAGCTTCTTCGACGTCGTCGATGCGAAGAGCGCGACCGGTTCCGCCGGCATCGCCGTCAACATTTCCGATATCGAGGCCGTGCGCGAGGAACTCGTGCGCACGCTGAAGAGCCATGCCGAGACGCTCGACCATCTGGCGACGCCGGTCGCGATCTTCGACGGCGAACAGCGCCTGCAATTCTACAACCAGGCCTTCCAGCGCATGTGGGAGATCGAAACGGCCTTCCTCGAAAGCAAGCCGGGCAATGGCGAGCTGCTCGACAGGCTGCGCGCCGGCGGCAAGCTGCCGGAGCAGCTGAACTGGAAACAGTGGAAGGACGCAGCCCTTTCCGTCTATCGCGCCATCGAAACCCAGACCGACCTCTGGCACCTGCCGAACGGCCAGACGCTGCGCGTGTTCGCGACCGCGCGCCCGCAGGGCGGCGCCACCTGGGTCTTCGAGAACCTGACCGAAAAGGTCGATCTCGAAACGCGCTACAACACGCTGGTGCAGGTGCAGGACGAGACGATCGACCATCTCGCCGAAGGTGTGGCGGTGTTCAGCCCGGATGGGCGTATCCGGCTGTCCAACCCGGCCTTCCGCGCGCTCTGGGGCATCAGCGAGGCGGAGGTGAAATCCGGCACGCATATCCGCGCTATCGAGCAGGCCTGTGCGGTCTCCTACGACAAGCCGGACGGCTGGAAGCGCTTCGCGCACATCATCACCAGCTTCGATGACGAGCGCCCGTCCTGCCAGGGCGTGCTGGAGCTGCGCACCGGCCTGATCCTCGACTTCGCCGTCATTCCGCTTTCCAACGCCCAGACGATGCTGACCTTCGTCAACGTCACCGATAGCGTGCGCGTCAGCCGTGCGCTGACGGAAAAGAACGAGGCGCTGCGCAAGGCGGACGCGCTGAAGAACGATTTTGTCCAGCACGTCTCCTACGAGCTGCGCTCGCCGCTCACCAACATCATCGGCTTTGCGGACCTTCTGAAGACGCCGACCATGGGCGAACTCAACGACCGGCAGTCGGAATATGTCGATCACATCGCGACCTCCTCGGCCGTGCTGCTGACCATCGTCAACGACATTCTCGATCTTGCCACCGTCGATGCCGGCATCATGGAGCTCGATTATAGCGAGATCAACCTGACGGACCTGCTCGACGACGTGTCGATGCAGTTTTCCGACCGCCTGCACGACGCGCAGGTGACGCTGGAAATCACCGCGCCGGACAATCTCGGCACCATCGTCGCCGACCAGCAGCGCCTGAAGCAGATTCTCATCAAGCTGCTCAGCAACGCCGCGAATTTTGCGCCGGAGGGCACGTCCATCGGGCTCAAATGCTGGCGCGAGGGCAGTGACCTCGTCTTCACCGTCTCGGACCGCGGGCCGGGCATCCCGCAGGATGTGCTGAAGACGGTGTTCGATCGCTTCGAAAGCCACGGCCGCCACGGCGGCGCGGGCCTAGGTCTCTCCATCGTCGAAAGCTTCGTCAGCCTGCACCACGGCACCGTCACGATCGATAGCCACGAGGGGCGCGGCACGGATGTCGCCGTCCGCCTCCCCTCCGCGACGATGACGTCGTTTGCAGCGGCGGAATAGGCCCGAAGGACCACCATGTCGCTCGACATCTTTCTCGCCGACGACGCCGCAACCATCCGCTTCGGCGAGGACATGGCGCTCGCGCTGAAGCGCGGCGACTATGTAGCGCTCCATGGCGATCTCGGTGCAGGCAAGTCGACCTTTGCCCGCGCGGTGATCCGCGCCATTGCGGACGATGCCCTGCTGGAAGTGCCGAGCCCGACCTTCACGCTGGTGCAGAGCTATGAGCTGCGCATCCCCGTCGCGCATTTCGACCTCTACCGCATTGCGGACGCTGCCGAGATCGATGAACTCGGGTTCGATGAAGCGCTTTCCGACGGTATCTGCCTCGTCGAATGGCCGGAAAAGGGTTCTGGCGCGCTGCCGACCGACGGGATCACGCTGCGCTTCGTGCACGAGGGTGATGGCCGCCGTGTTGGGATCGACGGGCTGGCGGCAGCACTTACCCGGATTCGGCGCTCGCTGGCGATCCGCGCCTTCCTCGACAATGCCGGCTACCAGAATGCGACACGGCGGCACCTGACGGGCGATGCGTCCGTTCGTGCCTACGAGCATGTCTACACGGGTGAAAAGCGTCTCGTCCTGATGGACTCGCCGCGGCACACGCCGGGACCGATCCTTGCCAAGGGCAAATATTACCAACAGATCGCCCATATCGCCGAAGATGTGCGGCCGTTCATCGCGATTGGCAGATACCTCGTCTCCCGCGACCTTCGTGCGCCTGCCATTTACGACATGGACATCGACCAAGGTATCCTGCTGATCGAAGACCTCGGCAGCGAGGGTGTCCTCGACGCCGATGGCGTGCCGATCACTGAGCGCTACCGCGAAAGTGCCGCCTGCCTTGCGCGCATGCACGGGCAGGTTTTTGCGCGTGATCTGCCTGTCGCCAATGGTATCGTCCACCGCGTGCCGGATTTCGACCGTGACGCCATGCAGATCGAGGTGAGCCTGCTCACCGACTGGTATCTGCCCTGGAAGCGCGGAACGCCGGCAAGCGACGAAGAACGGCGCGACTATATCGCGATCTGGGATGGGCTGATCGAAAGCCTCGCGGAAGCGGAACACAATCTGCTGCTGCGCGATTTCCATTCACCGAACATCATCTGGCGTCCGGAGGCGACCGGCACCGACCGGGTCGGCATCATCGACTTCCAGGATGCGATGATCGGCCCGTCCGCCTATGACGTCGCCTCGCTGGTGCAGGATGCCCGTGTCGACATGCCGGACGGTGTGGCGGACGAGGTGTTTGAGCACTACCTTGTGCTGCGCGAAAAAGACGCCGGCTTCGACAGGACGCGTTTCCTGCGCGACTGGCATGTCATGGCCGCACAGCGCAACTGCAAGCTCATCGGCCTCTGGGTGCGGCTGATGCAGCGCGACGGCAAGCCCGCCTATATGCGCCATATGCCGCGCACCTTCCGCAATCTCACGCGCGCGCTTGGTCATCCCGACCTCGCCCCCTTGCGCGACTGGTGCGAAAAGGCTGGAATCCTCGCGACCGAATCATAAGCGCGAGTATGCGATGACAATCGAAGACGCCATGGTGCTGGCCGCCGGCCTTGGAACGCGCCTGCGCCCCATCACCGATACGATGCCGAAGCCGCTGGTGCCGATCGCCGGAAAGGCGATGATCGACTATGGGCTCGACGCGCTCGCCGAGGCGGGCGTGAAGCGTGCGGTCGTCAACATTCATCACTTCGCCGACCAGATGAAAGCCCATCTCGCAACGCGCACGGAACCGGCGATCATTCTCTCCGACGAAACCGATGGCCTGATGAATTCGGGCGGCGGGCTCGCCAAGGGCTTGAAGTTGCTTGGCCGGGACCCTGTACTCGTGATGAATGCCGACCTGTTCTGGATCGGCGAGACGCCCGGGCGGCCGAGCAATCTCGCCCGGCTGGCCGAGGCCTTCGATCCGGACCGCATGGACATGTTGCTGCTTTGTGTAAAGCTGGAGGACACGACCGGCCACAATGGCAAGAAGGATTTTTCCATGGACGCGGCGGGGCACCTCAAGCGCTACAAGGACGGCGACGGTACGCCGTACGTTTATGCCGGTGCCATCGCCATGATGCCCGGTCTGCTGGATGACGCGCCCGACGATGCCTTCAACCTCAACATCTATTTCGACCGGGCGATCGAAAAGGGCCGGCTGTACGGCATCATGCTGGAAGGCCACTGGATCACCGTCGGCACGCCGGACGCGATCGGTGCGGCGGAAGCCGTGATCGGCGCCTTCCGCGAGGCGGCGGCGTGACATTCACCGAAAGGCATGAGGGGTCTCCCCCTCATCCGACCCTACGGGCCACCTTCTTCCCGCGGGGGAGAAGGGGAAACGAGACGTTTGCGGTTTTTTCCTTCTCCCCCGCGGGGAGAAGGTGCCGGCAGGCGGATGAGGGGGCGTCTCGCACTGCGACCGTGCCTCCCGGAGAACTATCATGACGGAGCGCGGCCGCATCTACTCCATTCCGGCGAGCCTGCCCTTCCTGAAGACGGTGGCCTCGACCCTCATCGACGGCCAACTTGTTCCCGGCTTTACCTATGACCCGGCCGATCCGTTGGCGCTCGCCGACGTGACGATCTATGTGCCGACCCGGCGTTCGGCCCGCGTGCTGCGCTCGGAATTTGTCGATCTTCTCGGCGGGCGCTCGGCGATCCTGCCGGTGATCCGGGCGCTCGGCGAGACCGATGACGACAGCGGCTTCTTCGATGAAATCACACCGGCGCTGCTCGACATGGCAGAACCCCTTTCCGGGCCGACGCGGCTTATCGAACTCGCCCGCCTCGTGCTCGCCTGGCGCAACCGCCTGCCGGCCGCCGTCACCGCCGTGCATGCCGAAAGCCCGCTGGTGGCGCCGGCGAGCCCGGCCGATGCCGTCTGGCTTGCCCGCAACCTCGCCGACATCATCGACGCGATGGAGACGGAGGAGCTCGATTGGCTGGCGCTCGACAATCTCGATGTGTCCAACCATGCGCTCTGGTGGCAGCTGACCGCCGAATTTTTGAAGATCGCCAGCGAGTATTGGCCGGCGCGGCTGACCGAGCTCAACCGTTCCTCGCCATCGCTGAGGCGCAATGCGACGCTGCATGCCGAAACCGAGCGCTACAGACACGCGCCGCCCGCGGGGCCCGTCATCATCGCCGGCTCGACCGGCTCCATTCCGGCGACCGCCGGCCTTATCGCCGCCGTGGCGGAACTGCCGAACGGTGTCGTCATCCTGCCGGGGCTCGACCGCTTCATGTCCGACGCCGAATGGCTGCTCGTCGGCCATCAGGGCGGTGCATCAGGCGCGCAGAAACCGGATGCAGCCGCCCGCAGCCATCCACAATACGGCCTCTACCGCCTGCTCGCCCGCATGGGCTGCACTCGAAACGATGTCGACCCGCTCGGCACGCCCCCCGAAGCGCTGGAATACCGTTCAAAAGTCCTCTCAAGCGCCTTCCTGCCGACGCAGGCGACCGCGAGCTGGGGCGATGTTCGCGGCGCGCTCGATACAGGGCGCCTGGAAGAGGCCTTCCGTGATGTCTCGCTCGTCGAGGCGGCCAATGAACGCGAGGAGGCGCTGGCGATCGCCATAACGCTGCGTCTTGCGTTGGAGGATGGCGAAGACGCCCAGACCGCGCTGATCACACCCGACCGCAAGCTCGGGCGGCGGGTGGCGGCGGAGCTTGCGCGATTCGGCATCGAGGCGGACGATTCCGCCGGCACGCCGCTTTTGTCCACGCCGCAGGGCACGCTTCTGCGGCTCCTGGTAGAGGCGGCGCTGCGCCCCGGCGATCCGGTGCCGCTCGTCGCACTTCTAAAACACCCGCTCGCCCGCTTCGGCCTGCCTGCCGCCGACCTCGGCGACGCCGTCACCGCGCTGGAGCTGACGGCGCTGCGTGGCGGCACGGCCGAGATCGACATCTCCACGCTCGAACCCCTGCTCGATGCCGCACTGGAGCGCCAGGCGGACGACCGCCATCCACCCGTCTGGCGCACGGCCCTGCCCGAGCAGGCTATCCCGCTTGCCCGCGATCTTGCACGCCGCGTTGCAGATGCCGTCGAGCCGCTGGCCGGCGTGCTGGTGCAGCAAAGCCGCACCGGGCGACGCTTTTCCTCGAAGCTCACCGTTTCCGACTGGTCGGAGCGGACCGGCCGCGCGCTGGAGGCGATAGCGGTGGATGAACGCGGCGATCTTGCTGCACTCTGGTCCGGTGAGGCGGGCGATGCCCTTGCCAACCTGCTGAAGAGCGTGATGGAGACGGACGGCCAGATCGAGGCGGACGGGCCGCAATGGTGCGACATCATTGAGGCGCTCGCAGCGAGCGAAAGCGTCAAGCCGCGCTCCATGCGCCATCCCCGCGTCTTCATTTTCGGCGCGCTCGAATCGCGCCTGCAGAGCGTCGATACGGTCGTAATCGGCGGGTTGAACGAGGGCACCTGGCCGGGACAGGCGACGAACGACGCCTTCCTGTCGCGCATCATGAAGGTGGAAATCGGCCTGGAGCCGCCGGAACGGCGGATCGGCCAGCTCGGCCATGATTTGCAGATGGCGGCCGCGACCCCCAAGCTGGTGCTGACCCGGGCGCTGCGCAACGGTACGGCGCCGACCGTCGCCTCGCGCTGGCTGCAACGGCTCATCGCCGTCGGTGGTCCGGTTCTGGCGGCCGATCTGCGCCTGCGCGGCAAGGACGTCATCGACTGGGCAAACCAGCTCGACAAGGGACCCAATGTGGCGAATGCAACGCGCCCGGCACCGCGACCACCCGCCGAGCTGCAGCCGAAAAAATACTCCTTCAGCCAGATCGGCCGCCTTCGGCGCGATCCTTATGCGATCTATGCCCGGCATATCCTGCGTCTCGATCCGATCGCACCGTTCAACCTCGACCCGGGGCCGGCCGAGCGCGGCTCGCTCTATCACCGCATCGTCGATCGCTTCGTGCGGGAGGAGGCACCGGGCGAGCCCCACACCCTCGTCGCCCGCATCCTCAACGAGGAATTCGATGCGGTCGCGCTGCCGCCGCATATCGATGCCGTCTGGCGTCCGCGGTTTGCCGCGGTCGCCCGCGCCTTCGTGACATGGCATGTCGAACGGGCCGGCGGCGTGCGCGAAAGCCTGACGGAAGTTCCGGCCTCGCTCGATCTCGGTGTCGCCGGTATCCGGCTGACCGGCATTGCCGACCGGATCGACATCCTGCCGGATGGCAGCGCCGATATTCTCGACTACAAGACGGGCAGCACGCCTTCTCTCAAGGTGGCACGCGCACTGCTCGATCCGCAGCTGGCACTGGAGGCGGCGGCACTCAAGCGCGGTGGCTTCCGCGGGCCGGGCATCCGTGAGCCGGCAAACCTTCTCTATGTGCGCCTCAAGCCGGGCGAACGGTTCAAGGCCGAACAGGTCAATAACGAACACGCCAAATCCGCCGGCACGATACCGAAATCCGCGACCGAGCTCGGCGAGGATTCCCTGACGGAACTGGAAAAGCTGCTGACCGGGCTGATCGAGGGGCGCTACGGCTTCGCTTCCCGGCTCATTCCCGAGCAGGAACGGGACTATGGCGGCGAATACGACCACCTGGCGCGGGTCGCCGAATGGTCGTCGGCGGAAAATGGCGGGGAGACCGAGGATGCTTGAGGACGGTGTTCCCAAGGACGATCGGCCCGCCTCCGCCGATCCAGCCACCTGGCTGAGCTGGACGTCGCAGAAACAGGCGACGGCGTCGGATCCCGATCGCTCGGCTTGGGTTTCGGCCAATGCCGGCTCTGGCAAGACGCACGTCCTGACCCAGCGCGTCATCCGGCTGCTGCTTGCCGGCTGCCGGCCATCGGCCATCCTCTGCCTGACCTATACGAAGGCAGCGGCGTCCGAAATGTCGAACCGCGTCTTCGAGCGGCTTGCCGATTGGGCCACACTCTCCGACGCGGAGTTGTCCGAGCGTGTCGCCTCCGTCGAGGGCAAGCGGCCGGACCTCCTCAAGCTCGCCGAGGCGCGCCGCCTGTTTGCCCGGGCGCTCGAAACGCCGGGCGGCCTGAAGATCCAGACGATCCATGCCTTCTGCGAGGCGCTGCTGCACCAGTTTCCGCTGGAAGCCAATGTTGCCGGTCATTTTTCCGTGCTCGACGACCGGGCGGCGGCGGTGCTTCTGGCCGATGCCCGCCGCACGCTGCTGACGGCGACGACGAGCGAGGACGACGAGGCGCTGACCGACGCCTTCGCCACCGTGCTCGACATCGCCGACGATACCGGGCTCGAGCGGCTGATCTCCGACATCGTCGCGCGCCGCGGGTCGATCCGGGAGTTTCTTGAAGCCACGACGAAAGCCGGCGGCGTGGATGTGGTGCTGCGCCGGGAAACCGGGCTCGATCCCAGCGAGACGGCGGAGGACATTCTGGCGTCTTTCTGGCCGCTCGATGGCTTGCAGGGTGTCACGCTTGAATCCTACCTCGTCGCCGCCGAAAATCTTGGTAGCGAGACGGTGAAGGCGTCCGCTGCCGGTTTGCGCGGCCTGATAAAGCTGACGGATGCCGAGGCGCGGCGGGCGGCACTCTACGATCTGTTCTTCACCGGCACCGGCGCGCCGCGCAGCCTGGACCGGTCGTTCTTCTCCAAGAAAGTGCGCGACAGCGCGCCCTATCTGGAAGAGGCGCTGCTGGCCGCGCAGGCGCATATCACGGCCTGCGAAGACCGACTGCGGCGCTTTCGCATGTATGAGGCGACATCGGCAGCCCTTGTCATCGCGGAGCGGCTGATCGGCGACTATGAGGATTTGAAGCGGGCGCGCAGCCTGCTCGACTTCGACGACCTGATCGACCGGACGGCGGCGCTCTTGACCCGTGACCGGGTGAGCGCCTGGGTGCACTACAAGCTCGACCAGGGCATCGACCACATCCTCGTCGACGAGGCGCAGGACACCAGCCCACGGCAATGGCAGATCGTAAAAGCCTTGACCGACGATTTCTTTGCCGGCGAAACGGCGCGCGTTACGGGGCGCACGATCTTCGCCGTGGGCGACGAGAAACAGTCGATCTATTCCTTCCAGGGCGCCCGGCCGGAACGCTTTGCCGAGGAAGGCCGCGAGGTTTCGCGGCGCACGCGGGCGGCGGACACCGCCTTCAGCCCGATCCGCCTGCTGCTCTCCTTCCGCTCGACACGTGATGTGCTGTCAGCCGTCGACCGGGTCTTTCTCGAGGCCGGCAATGCGCGCGGGCTGTCGCCGGATGGCGGGGAGATCGTGCATGCCTCCAATCGCGGGCGCGAGCCGGGGGCCGTCGATATCTGGGAGGTGATCGCCGCACCACCCGGGCTGGACGAGGACGACTGGACCGCGCCCTTCGATGCCGTGGCCGAAGAAGCGCCGATCAACGTGCTGGCGCGGCGCATCGCCGACACGCTGGCGGGCTGGATCGGCCGCGAGACCGTGACGGAAAAGCGCAAGGCGCGGCTGATGGCCGCCGGCGACGTCATCGTGCTTGTGCGCAAGCGCGACGCCTTCGTCAATGCGCTCACCCGCACCCTCAAGCAGCGGCACAACCTGCCCGTCGCCGGTGCCGACCGGCTGGTGCTGACAAAACATATTGCCGTGCAGGACCTGATGGCGCTCGGCCGCTTTGCCGTGCTGCCGGAGGACGATCTTTCCCTTGCGGCGCTGTTGAAGAGCCCGCTGTTCGGCGTCGGTGAGGACGCGCTGTTCGAACTGGCGGCGCGGCGCGGCGAAAAGGAAGGCCTCTGGGCGCGGTTGCGCGCGGCGGGGGAAGAGGATATCACGCTTTTTTCCATCGTTCGCCGGCTGGAAAACCTTGTCCGTGATGCACGTGGCCAGTCGGTGCATGATTTTTATGCCCGCATCCTGGGTGCTGGCGGCGGGCGACGGGCGTTTCTTGCCCGGCTCGGGACGGAGGCGGGCGAGATCATCGACGAATTCCTCACCTTCGCGCTGGAGCAGGAGGAAAACGGCCTGCCCGGCCTTCAAGCCTTCGTTTCCACGCTGGAGCTGGAGGCGCCGACAGTCAAGCGCGAGCAGGACAAGGCGCGCGGCGAAATCCGCATCATGACCGTTCATGCAGCCAAGGGGCTGGAAGCGCCGGTGGTCTTCCTCGTCGATGGCGGGGCAAAGGCCTTCAGCCACAGCCACATGCCGACCCTGCGCTTCCTTTCGGCAGAAAACCTCGCCGACGGCCTGCCGGCCTGGCTGCCGCTGAAGGATTTCGGCAATGCTCTGACCGCGGCCGATGCGGAGCGCATCAAGGCCGGTGCCGAAGAAGAGTACCGCCGGCTGCTCTATGTCGCGATGACGCGTGCGGCGGACCGGCTGGTGGTTTGCGGCTATCGCGGGCGGCAGGAGAACAAGGATACCTGGCATCCGATGATCGCGACGGCGCTGTCGTCCGATAGTGAACGCGCGGTCGAAACGACCTTTTCGACGGCGGGCGAGAGCTGGCAGGGCCTGGCCTGGCGTGAGGCCGGCGCGGCGGCTGTCGGCGATGTCGTCGTCGCGGCCTCCGTCGAGGAGAAGACCAGGACCATCCTGCCGGAGGCGCTCGGCAAACCCCTGCCGGTGCAGAAAGCCTTGCCGCGGCCGCTGAGCCCATCCGGTGCCGCCGCAGTGATCGAGACGGATGCAGCCGATCTGCTGGTGCCCTCGGCGCTGTTTGCGCGGCGGGGCGGCGGCGGTCCGGATACAGGGCTTGCATTGGAGCGCGGACGCATCCTGCATCGGTTCCTGCAGGTCCTGCCGTCCTTCGAGCCGGACGAACGGCCGGCGGCGGCGCGGCGCTATCTCGAACGGGCCGCCACAAACTGGCCGGCCGCGGCACGAGCGTCGCTTGTGACAGCGGCGCTTGCGGTGATCGACGACGCGAGCCTTGTGACGATCTTTTCCCCTGCGGCGCGGGCGGAGGTGTCGATCATGGGCACATTGGCGCTGGGCAGCCGCGACTATGCGGTATCGGGTCGGATCGACCGCATGGCCGTCAGCGAAACGGCGGTGGAGATCGTCGATTTCAAGACGAACCGGGTGCCGCCGGCATCGGCGGAGGCGATTCCCTTCGAACACCGGGCGCAGCTGGCGATCTACCGGGCGATCCTCGGACCGCTCTATCCCGGCCGGGAAATCCGCTGCGGACTGATCTATACGGAAGCGGCGAAAACCTATTGGCTGGAGGCCGGGGTGCTGGAGGCGAGCCTTGCCGAACTCACGTCAAAGTGAGATACCGGGCGGAACAATCCATCATCGGCCGGGCTTGAAACCGCAGGCCAAAAGCATCACATCCTGTGCAACAATCACCATTCAAGGAGAGCCTCATGGCTACCGTTAAAGTCGATCAGTCCAATTTCGAGGCCGAAGTGCTGAATTCCGCCGAGCCGGTCGTTGTCGATTTCTGGGCTGAATGGTGCGGCCCGTGCAAGATGATCGCCCCGGCACTCGAAGAAATCGCCACCGAACTGGCCGGCAAGGTCAAGGTCGCCAAGCTGAACATCGACGAGAACCCGGAACTCGCCGCCAAGTTCGGCGTACGCTCCATTCCGACGCTCGCCATGTTCAAGGGCGGTGAAGTGGCCGATATCAAGGTCGGCGCCGCGCCGAAGACGGCTCTGTCCTCGTGGATTTCCAGCGCCGCCTGATCGGCTGACGACTGCTTTAAAGAAAAAGCCCGGCTGGAAAGCCGGGCTTTTTGTCGTTCAGGTGGGTGGCGTGCCGTTGTCGGCGAGCACGTCACCGACAAGGTAGAGCGAGCCGCCGATCAGGATGCGCGGCGGCACGGAATCCTCCGCGGTGATGTTGCCGATTTCGGCCAGCGCATCGGCGACCGTCAGGAGGGGCGCGGCTTCCAGGCCAGCGCGGGCGGCATCTTCGGCAAGCGCCACCGGATCGAGCCCGGCATCCGAACCGCGGATCGGCACCGTGAAGACGCGTTCGGCGAGGCCGCCGAAGGGTTCGAAGTAGCCGATCGGATCCTTCGTATTGATCATCCCGGTGATGAGGAAAAGCGGGCGCGCCTCGCGCTCCTCGAAATTCGCCATGGTCTCGGCGATGACCTGGCCGGCACCGGGGTTGTGGCCGCCATCGACCCAGATCTCGCTGCCGCGCGGGGCAAGCCGCTGGAGCGTGCCGTCGGTCAGCCGTTGCAGGCGACCCGGCCATTCGACGCGGACGAGGCCCATTTCCAGGGCATGGTCGGAGATGGTGAAACCGGCAGCCTTGACAGTGCGGATCGCAGCAGCCGCATTGCCATATTGATGGCGGCCCGGCAGGCGCGGCAAGGGCAGGTCGGCCAGGCCGAATTCATCCTGATAGACGAGCCGGCCATATTCCTCATGCGCCATGAAATCCTGGCCATAGATGGCATGCGGGCAGCCGAGCCGTTCCGCGGTTTCGATCAGCACGTCGCGTGCAGCCTCTTCCGACTGGTAGCCGATGACGACCGGTGTGCCGCGTTTCATGATGCCGGCCTTTTCCGCGGCGATCAGTTCGACACGGTCGCCGAGATAGGCCTGGTGGTCGAGCGAGATCGGCATGATGACGCTGACGGCCGGGTGCGGCATGACATTCGTCGCATCGAAGCGTCCACCCAAGCCGACCTCGATGATCGCCACATCCGCGGGATGCTCGGAGAACAGGACGAAAGTGACGGCCGTCAGGATTTCGAAAACGGTGATCTTTTCACCGCCATTGGCTTCCGCGACGCGGCGGACGGCATCGGCCAGCACGGCGTCTTCCACGAACTGGCCACGACCGCCCTTGACGCCGAGGCGGTAGCGCTCGTGCCAGTTGACGAGGTGGGGCGAGGTGTGGACGTGGACGCCAAAACCCTGGGCCTCCAGGATCGAACGGCAGAAGGCCGTGACCGAGCCCTTGCCATTGGTGCCGGCCACATGGATGACCGGCGGTAGTCTCAAATGAGGATCGCCGAGGGCTGCGAGAAGCCGCGTGATGCGGTCCAGCGAAAGATCGAATCCCTTGGGATGGAGACCGAGAAGCTTCTCGATCTCCGCTGCCGCTTCGCTGGCCGTTACCATCGTCATCTCACCCTCGCGATGAGGTTTTTACTGCGCCGCGATGGCGACAGCGCCGTTCGCGACGACAGGGGATGCCGCCGCTGCCGGCTTCTTCATCAGGATTTTCAGAAGGCGGGCCAGCGTGTCCGGGATGTCATGGCGCTTGACGACCAGGTCGATCATGCCGTGTTCCAGCAGGTATTCCGACGTCTGGAAGCCTTCGGGAAGTTTTTCGCGTATCGTCTGCTCGATGACGCGCTTCCCGGCGAAGCAGATTTCGGCACCCGGCTCGGCAAGGTGGATATCGCCCAGCATGGCGTAGGAGGCTGTGACACCACCGGTCGTCGGGTTGGTGAGCACGACAATATAGGGAAGACCGGCTTCCTTGAGCATTTCCACGGCCACCGTGGTGCGCGGCAGCTGCATCAGCGACAGGATGCCTTCCTGCATGCGCGCGCCGCCGGAGGCGGGGAACATGACGAGCGGGCATTTTTCGGCGATCGCCCGTTCGAAGGCCTTGATGATCGCCTCGCCTGCGGCAATGCCGAGCGAGCCGCCCATGAAGTTGAACTCATGCACGACGGCGACGAGCTTGACGCCGCGCGACTTGCCGACGCCGGCGACAATGGTGTCTTCCAGATCGGTCTTGGCGCGGCTGTCGCGCAGGCGATCCGTATACTTCTTCGAATCGCGGAACTTCAGCGGGTCCTGCGCCACCTTCGGCTGCTGCAGGGCCTCGTAGACGCCGTCGTCGAACAGATCCTTGAGCCGCGCCTTGGCCGGCATCTTCATGTGGTAGCCCGAAGCGGGGATGACCCACTTGTTTTCCTCGAGATCGCGGTGAAACACCATCTCGCCGGTTTCCGGGCACTTGATCCAGAGGTTTTCCGGAACGTCCCGGTCGGGGCGGCCAAGCATCGAGTTGATCTTCGGCCGAACGTAATTCGTGATCCAGTTCACGGTCTAGACTCCCGTTATAATGGTGGTTCCCATGTGGGAACTTTACTCCGCCGCCGCAAGGCGCGACGCACGCACGCCCGATGCGAGGCTCATGACCAGCGTTTCGACGCCGGCAACGGTGGCGGCACTGGCCTTGCCGTCCGCCGTCAGGCTGGAGGCGATCTGGTTGACGATGGCAGTACCAACGACGACACCATCCGCCGAAGCGCCGATGGCGCGGGCGTGTTCCGCCGTCTTGACGCCGAAGCCGACGCAGACCGGCAGCGTCGTATGCGCCTTGATGCGGCCGACGGCGCCGCCGATGAGCGACGGATCCGGCAGAGCCGAACCGGTGATGCCGTTCATCGACACATAATAGACGAAACCCGATGTGTTTTTCAGCACTGTCGGCAGGCGTTTTTCATCCGTGGTCGGTGTTGCTAGGCGAATGAAGTTGATGCCCTTGGCGAGCGCCGGAATGCACAGTTCATCGTCCATTTCCGGCGGCAGGTCGACGACGATCAGGCCGTCGATGCCGGCTTCGAGCGCCTCGTCGAGGAAACGGTCGACGCCGTAGATATAGATCGGGTTGTAATAGCCCATCAGCACGATCGGCGTCGCGTCGTCGTGCTTGCGGAAGTCGCGGGCCATCTGGATCGTCTTGGCGAGCGTCTGGCCGCCGGCGAGCGCGCGCTGGCCGGCCAGCTGGATCGCCGGGCCATCGGCCATCGGATCGGAAAAGGGCATGCCGAGTTCGATGACGTCGGAGCCTGCCTTCGGCAGCGCCTTCATGATCTCCAGCGAGCTGGTATAGTCCGGGTCGCCAGCCATGAAATAGGTGACGAGGGCCGGGCGGCCTTCCGCTGCGATATCCGCAAAACGTTTGTCCATGCGTGCGGTCATCTTAGAGCTCCATGCCGAGGATCTTGCCGACGGTGAAGATATCCTTGTCGCCGCGGCCGGAGAGGTTCATCAGGATGATCTGGTCCTTGCCCATCTTCGGCGCGCGCTTGATGACTTCGGCGATGGCGTGGCTCGGCTCGAGCGCCGGAATGATGCCTTCGAGCTTCGTCAGCAACTGGAAGGCTTCCAGCGCTTCATCGTCCATGATCGGCACATATTCGGCGCGGCCGATCTGGTGCAGCCAGGCATGCTCGGGGCCGATGCCGGGATAGTCGAGGCCCGCGGAAATCGAATGGCCTTCCTTGATCTGGCCGTCCGCATCCTGCAGCAGGTAGGTGCGGTTGCCATGCAGCACGCCCGGCGAACCGGCGGTCAGCGAGGCACAGTGCAGGTCGCCGTCAAGGCCCTTGCCGCCGGCTTCAACGCCGACGATCTGCACGCTCTTGTCGTCGAGGAAGGGATGGAAGATGCCGATGGCGTTCGAACCGCCGCCGACGGCCGCGATCACCATGTCCGGCAGGCGGCCTTCGGCGGCAAAAAGCTGCTCGCGGGCTTCCGTGCCGATGACGGCCTGGAAGTCGCGCACCATCTCCGGATAGGGGTGCGGGCCGGCGGCAGTGCCGATCAGGTAATAGGTATCGTCGACATTGGTGACCCAGTCACGCAAGGCCTCGTTCATGGCGTCCTTCAGCGTGCCGCTGCCCGCCGTCACCGGCTTCACTTCGGCACCGAGCAGCTTCATGCGGAAAACGTTCGGCGCCTGACGCTCGACATCCGTCGCGCCCATATAGACGACGCAGGGAAAGCCGAAGCGCGCGGCAACGGTGGCGGAGGCCACGCCGTGCTGACCGGCACCGGTTTCAGCGATGATGCGCGTCTTGCCCATGCGCTTAGCGAGCAGGATCTGGCCGATGCAGTTGTTGATCTTGTGCGAGCCGGTGTGGTTCAGCTCTTCGCGCTTGAAATAGATCTTTGCGCCGCCGAGATGCTGTGTCAGGCGCTCGGCATAATAGAGCGGGCTCGGCCGGCCGATATAGTGTGCGCCGAGATCCTTCAGCTCCGCCTGGAACGCCGGATCGGTCTTCGCCCTGTCCCACTCGTCCTGAAGCTCGAGGATCAACGGCATCAGGGTTTCGGCAACGAAGCGGCCCCCGAAAATGCCGAAACGGCCGTCCTCGTCCGGACCCTCGCGGTACGAATTCAGGTTGGGTGACTGGTTCACTTGCCTCTCCCTGCGACGGCGGTCTCGTGTTCCGCTTTTCGTGCCGCTTCAAAAAACGCTTCGATCAGGCCGAGATCCTTGACGCCCGGTGCGCTTTCGACGCCGGAACTGGCATCGATGCCCGGTGCGCCGGTCAGCCGGATGGCCTCGGCGAGATTATCCTTGTTCAGCCCACCGGAAAGCATGTAATCGACGCCGTCGTCAAGCAAATGCATGAGCGTCCAGTCGAAGGACACGCCATTGCCGCCCGGAAGTTCGGAGCCGGCCGGCGGCTTGGCATCGAACAGGAACCGGTCGGCGATGCCGATATAGGGTTCGATCTTCTTCAGATCGTCCGCGTCGCGCACCGAAAAGGCTTTCATGACAGGCAGGCCATAGACCGCCTTGACGTTCAGCACGCGTTCCGGGGCCTCGCTGCCGTGCAGCTGGAGAATGTCGGGTGAAAGCTGGTCGACGATCTCGTCGAGTTCATCATTGTCGGCATTGACCGTGACGGCGACGATCTTCACCCGGCCGCGCACGCGATCCGCCAGACGGCCGGCATCCGAGGGCTCGATGTTGCGCGGGCTTTTCAGAAAGAAGATGAAGCCGATATGCGTGGCGCCTAGCGAAACAGCCTTGTCGACGGCCTCCTCGGTCTTCAGCCCGCAGATCTTGATGTCGAGTGGCTTGTCACGTGTCATGCGCAGGGAAGTCGCACAATTTTCCCGAAGAGTCGAGCCGAAAGACGGCGGCGAATCGTCCGGAACCGGCACCCTTGCATGACAGCCCGGCGGTCCCATATGGGTTGAAGATACAGACCGGAGATCTCCATGCGGCTCATCATTGCCATCCTCCTGCCCTTTCTCGTGTTTTTCACCATCGGGCGGCCGATTGCCGGCATTATTTGCCTCATCTTGCAGATCACGCTGATCGGCTGGCTGCCCGCCGCCATCTGGGCCGTCTACGCGCTGGGGCAATATAATACGGACAAGAAAATCCGGGATGCACTGGGTGACCGACGTTAGGTATCAGCCGAAATCCAGGGCATGCAGCAGGCTGCCATTGCGCTTCAGCCAGCGTTTCGCCTCTTCCGTCGTCGGGCAGAGCTGTTCGCATAACGCCCAGAAAGCCGGACTGTGGTTCATCTCGCGAAGATGCGCCACTTCGTGGGCCGCGAGATAATCGATAACACCGGGCGGCGCCATGGCGATGCGCCAGGAAAAGCTGAGGGCGCCATCGGCTGAACACGAGCCCCAGCGGCTGCGCGTATCGCGCAACGTCAGCGACTTCACTTTCTTACCGATGCGGCCGGCATGAACGGCGACGAGCCTGTCCAGCTCCAGCCGCGCCTCCTTCTTCAGGAAATCGCTGATGCGGCGCGGAATGCTCTCTTCCATGCCGCCGACGCGCAGCACCGCCTCGTCATCGATGATCAAGGCTTCCGTCAGGCCGCGCAGCCGGCCCGTCGCCTCGATCCGGTGGGAGACGCCGCGGATCATCACATAGCCGCCGTCCGCCAGTTCGTTCGTCGTGCGGAACTTTGCCAGCTTGGTCATCAGCCAGCCCTGATGACGATCGAGGAAGTCGCGGATATCGCGCTCCGGCACGCCGCTCGGCACCGTCATGCGCAGCGCCCGCCCGCCGGGCTCGATGCGCAGCGTCAGGCGCGTTGCGCGAAAATCCCGCCGGATGGTGAGCGGCAGGCGCCGACCATTGACGTCGACCTCACGCCTTTCCGGCGGGGGCGGCGTCTTCAGGGCCTTGCGCGGCTTGCGAAGCGAGGAAAACATGCTGCCTTTCATAGCCGATTCGGCCCCGACTGAAACGCCCCGACGAAAAAACCGGCGCCTGGGCGCCGGTCGGGAATTCACCACCCTCTCTTCTGTCATGGTCGGGCTTGACCCGACCATCCATGCCGCGGACGCTGCGTGGATCCTCGGGTCAAGCCCGAGGATGACGAAGGGGGCGACGCCTACGTAGCCGGGAAGCCCGGGACGTCGCCATGGCCGGAGGCGCGGCGTTCGCGCATGAAGCGGTCGAACTCCTCCTGGTCCTTGGCGCGGCGCAGCTCGCGGCTATAGGCATCGAACTCCTCGCGCATTTCGTCGAGCTTGCGGCGCTCCTCGTCGAGGCGGGCGAGCTCGGCGTCACGCCAGTCGTCGAAGGCGACATTGCCGGTGGCGGCGCGGAAGGCGGAACGACCGCGACCACGGCCGAACTTGCTGCGGCAGGAGGCGAACATGCCATCGAGATTGTCGTTGGCGTCTTTCTTGAAGGATTTCAGGCGGTCGCCGAAGATGATGTAGGCGAGCATGGCGAGGCCGAGCGGCCAGAACACCACGAAGCCAAGCACCATCAGGGCGATGGTCGCAGGCGTCCAGTCCGGACGGATCAGTGCTGACTGGTTCATGTGCAATCTTCCTCACGATCGGCGGAAACCACCTCGGTTTCCACTGATTCCGATGTGGTTAGACCGCCCATCGCGTTCAAGACGATGCCCGATGAATTCGGACAAGTGCCTGAAAGCAGCCTGAAAAATCAGGAAGCAGCGCTCGCCTTGCCGCCCTTGATGACACGAGGCATGGGCTTCGCCTTCGCGCTGCGGGCATGTTCGTGCATGAACGCCACGATGCGCGGCGCGATCTCCTTGCGGAAGCGCGAGCCGTTGAAGACGCCGTAATGGCCGACATCCGGTTGCATGTAGTGCATGCGCATATGGTCCGGAATGTTGGTGCAGATGGTCTGCGCCGCCTTGGTCTGGCCGACGCCGGAAATGTCGTCGTTCTCGCCTTCGACGGTGAGGAGCGCCACATTGCGGATCGCCGTCGTATCGACGGGACGGGCGCGATGCATCATCTCGCCCTTCGGCAAAGCATGCTTCATGAAGACCGTTTCGACCGTCTGCAGATAGAACTCCGCCGTCAGGTCCATGACCGCCAGATATTCATCGTAGAAATCCCGGTGCTTTTCGGCCGCGTCACCGTCGTTCTTCACGAGATGCGCAAAGAACTCCTTGTGCGCGACGACGTGGCGATCGAGGTTCATCGACATGAAGCCGGAGAGCTGCAGGAAGCCCGGATAGACCATGCGCATGACGCCCGGCTGCGGCCACGGCACCGGCATGATGACATTGTCGCGGAACCAGTCGATCGGCTTTTCTTCCGCGAGCTTGTTGACCGCGGTCGGGTTGATGCGCGTGTCGATCGGCCCGCCCATCAGCGTCATGCTGGACGGCGACAGCGGGTCATTGTCGGCTTCCATGACGGCAACGGCGGCCAGCACCGGCACTGCCGGCTGGCAGACGGCGATCACATGGGTATCCGGACCCAGCGCATGCAGCATCTGGATGACGTAGTCGATATAGTCGTCGAGATCGAAGCTACCATCGGAAAGCGGCACCATGCGCGCATCCACCCAGTCGGTGATATGCACTTCCGCATGCGGCAGCAGCGCTTCGACCGTGCCGCGCAGCAGCGTCGCATAGTGGCCGGACATCGGCGCGACGATGAGGACCTTCGGGTCCTTGCGGTGGCCGGCCGGCAGACACCGCTCGAAATGGATGAGATTGCAGAAGGGCTGTTTCCAGACGACCTTTTCGTGAACCGAAATGGTCTGGCCATCGACAACCGTGGTGGGAAGGCCGAATTCCGGCTTGCCGTAGCGGCGGGTGGTGCGTTCGAGCACTTCGAAGCCTGCGGCCATGGTGCGGCCGAACGTGGTATGCGTCAGCGGATTGAGCGGGTTGCGGAACGCCATGCGCATCTGGTCTGCGACGACACGCCAGGGTGCCATCATCGCATGGTTGAGTTCGTAGAGCTGATAGTACATCGGACGCGTTACCCCATTTCCCGGTGCAAGGCCCAAGCCCGCTGCACCACCGGTTTCCGCAGATGCGAAAAGACTAACATGTTTTCGCTGCGTGGCAACACGCCGCATGTCCATCCTAAGCCCGCGAACCTTTCGCGGGCATGAACAGAATTCTGCCCTTCGCCGGGTTTGCGGCCCCGTTCAGGCGGCAACGCGCACGATCGCCTTGATGAGGCCGGCCTTTTCCGCCGCCCAGCGGGCAAGGTCGAGGGGAACGCGCTCCAGCGTGGTGCGATGGGTGACGAGCCTGTCCACCGGGATCTGCCCCGCGCGGATCGCCGCCATCACATGCTCGAAATCGACGCGCGTCGCGTTGCGGCTGCCGACCAGCATCATTTCCCGCTTGTGGAACTCCGGATCGGAGAAGCGGATCTCGTCCTTCACCACGCTGACCAGCACGAGCGCGCCGCCATGGGCGACATAGGCGAAGGCCGCCTGCATCGACGCTGCGTAGCCGGTGGCATCGAAGACGACATCGAAACCATCGCCGCCGGTGGCATCAAGTACCATCTGCGCCGCCGCCGAGCCCGCGACGATGCCGTCGTCGAAACCGAATCGCTCCCTGGCCATGGCGAGGCGTTCGGTGGATGTGTCCATCAGCGTCACGGCGTGGCCGGCAATGCGGGAGAACAGTGCGGTGCCCAGGCCGATCGGCCCGGCGCCGATCACCAGCGCCCGGGATCCTGCGAGCGCCAGCGAGCGGCGCACGGCATGGGCGCCGATCGCCAGAAACTCCACGGTCGCGGCTGCCTCCAGGGAGAGGCCATCAGCCGGATAAAGATTATCGGCCGGGACGAGGATTTCCTCACAGAGCGCGCCATCCGTATGCACGCCAAGAACGCGGATCGCGGTGCAGCAGTTGGGCTTGCCCTTCCGGCAGGCGATGCAGGTACCGCAGGAAATATAGGGGTTCACCACGACAGGAGCACCGACAGCAAGTGCGCTCTGGCCGGGGTCGGTGACGATGGCGGAGACTTCGTGGCCCATCACCCGGGGATAGTCGAGGAATGGGTGTTTGCCTTCGAAGATGTGGTAATCGGTGCCGCAGATGCCGACATGGCTGACGGCGACGCGCACCCAGCCCTCCGGCGGTGCGCCCGGGTTTTCACTGACAACCATCTCCAGCCGGCCGGGTTCGATGCAGACGATGGCTTTCATCTCAGCGGCTTCCGCGGCGGCGCAGCTGGTCGAAATAGACGATGACGATGATCAGGAGGCCCGTGATGATGCGCTGCCAGAACGAATTGACGTTTAGGAGGTTCGCGCCGTTGTTGATGGTCGCCAGGATGAAGGCGCCGAGCAGCGGCCCGTGCACCGAGCCGACCGCGCCGAACAGGCTGGTGCCGCCGATGACCGACGAGGCGATCGCCTGAAGCTCCCAACCTTCCGCCTGCGTGGCATTGCCGATGCCGATGCGCGAGGCGAGCAGCAGGCCGACGAAGGCGGCGCAGGTGGCCGAAAGGATATAGGCGAGGTAGATCGTGCGGTTGACATTGACGCCGGACAGCCGCGCCGCCTCGCTGTTCGAGCCGACGGCGAAGAGATAGCGGCCGAAGCGCGAGAGATGCAGGAAAACGAAGGCCGGGATCGCCACCAGGATGACCATCCAGAACAGGCTCGGCACACCGAGGAAATCGGTGCGGGAGAAGTTCGTGAAGCCTTCATGGTTGATCGAGATCGTCGAGCCGTTGGTGATCAAGAGGCCGATGCCGCGAAGCGAGGTGAGCGTGGCGAGCGTGATGATGAAGGACGGCAGGCCCATGCGCACGATGCCGAACCCGTGGAAGGCGCCGATCGCAACACCCATCAGCAGCGTCAATATGATCGACGCCCAGAGCGGCACGCCGGCCTGAAGCAGCCAGGCGACGATGACGCTGGTGAAGCCGACGATCGCGCCGACGGACAGGTCGATGCCGGCGGTGATGATGACGAAGGTCTGGCCGACCGCGAGGATCGCCGTCATCGCGCCCTGGCGCAAAAGGTTGCTGATATTGCCCGGTGTCCAGAAGGCATTGGTCGACAGGCCGAGCAGCAGCCAGAGGAACAGCAGAAGCCCGAGCAGCGTCAGGCCAAGCAGGATGTTGGTGCCTCTCTTCGGCGCCGGTGCGCTTTCCGTCGTCGTGTCCACGCTCATGTTTCTTCTCCCTTTTTTCGCACGACGCTCAGTGTGTTTTTACGCAGTTCGCGGCACGCAAAACCGCTGCGCACGTTTGCTGGATTGCTCTAGATGCCGATAGCCTGGGTCAGGACGTCCTCGTGCGAGGCCACCCGATGGTCGTGGCTGGCGACGAGCCGGCCGCCGCGAAAGACATGCAGCCGGTCGGACAGTTCGTAGACCTCCGGCAGGTAGGACGAGATGAGAATGATACCGGCGCCTTTTTTCAACAGCTCGCCGAACAGGCGGTAGATTTCCGCCTTGGTGCCGACATCGACGCCGACGGTCGGCTCGTCGAAGATGAAGAGCCGGGCGCCGTGGCTCAGCCATTTGCCGATGACGATCTTCTGCTGGTTGCCGCCGGACATGGCCGATGCCAGCACGCGGCGCGACGGGGTCTTGATGCGAAGATCGCGGATCTGCCGGTCGGCATTCGCCGCCTCGTCGCCCTTGCGGATCACCAGGCCGGAACTCAGCCGCTTCAAGACCGGCAGGTTGATGTTGAGGCCGATCGGCAGGTTGAGGCAGAGGCCCTGGTCGCGGCGGCTTTCCGGCGCCAGCGCGATGCCGAGTTCCATCGCGGTGCGTTCGTTGCGGATATCGACCTTCCTGCCGTCCCAGAAGATTTCACCGGAAGAAAGCGGCTGGCGGCCATAGAGGCCGAGCGCGAACTCGCTGCGGCCGGCACCGATCAGGCCGTAAAGGCCGACGATCTCACCCGCGCGCACCGTGAGCGAGACATCCTCGAAACCCGGGCCGGACAGGCCCTTCGTCTCGACGATGACATTGCCGATCGGCACCTTTTCCTTGTGGTAGATCTGCTCGATCGTGCGATTGATCATCAGCGCGATCAGTTCGTTCTCATTGGTCTCGCCGATGAGGCGCGTGCCGACATGGGTGCCGTCGCGCAGGACCGAGACACGGTCGGCAAGCTCGAACACTTCCTCCATGCGATGGCTGATATAGACGATGGTGACGCCCTGATCGCGTAGCCGGCGAATGAGCCGGAAGAGCTGGGCCGATTCCTGGCGCGTCAGATAGGCGGTCGGTTCATCAAAGATCAGGAAACGGATGCCGCGCATGGCGGCCTTGGCGGTCGCCACCAACTGCTGCTGGCCGATGGTGAGATTCTGGAGGGGTGCGGCGGCCGGCAGCTGGAACCCGAGATCATCGAGCACCGCCTGCGCCGCGCGCTCCATGGCGCCCTTGCGCATCAGCCCGTAGCTATCCATCTCGTCGCCAAGGAACATATTGGCCGCCACAGAAAGGTGCGGGCAGAGCACCACTTCCTGATGCACGGCATTGATGCCGCGGGAGATAGCCTCGGTTGGGGTCGCCAGTTGCACGGGCTTGCCGCACCAGAACACCTCGCCGGCCGTGCGGCGGATGACCCCGGTCAGGAGCTTGATCAGCGTCGATTTGCCGGCGCCGTTTTCGCCGACGATGGCGTGGATTTCGCCAGCAAGAAAAGTCACCGTCGCCGGTTTCAGCGCCTCGACCAGGCCGTACTTCTTCTGAAGCCCGCGCAGTTCAAGGATCGGCGCGCCACGCGGCACCGTTTCGGATTCAGCGAGCTTCGCCTCGTCTTCATGCCGATGGCTGAGCTCTTCAAGGCTGCTCATCGCTGTCTCCTCCCGACTGCGTGGAAAGCGTCCCGCCCGGATCATGCGGCCCGGGCGGGAGATGGTCAAACGGTCAGATCTTCGGGTTCAACAGCGCGTCGATCTTCGGATCGGCCATGTTCTCCTTGGTGACGAGATTGGCACCGGTATCGACGAAGGTTTCCACCTTTTCGCCCTTGGAGACGGCGAGCGCCGTCTTCACGCCGTCATAGCCCATGCGATAGGGGTCCTGCACGACGAGGCCGGCAAGCACGCCTTCCTTGAGGAAGCCGACGGTCTTTTCGTCGCTATCGAAGCCGATGACCTTGATCTTGTCGCCCAGCTTATTTTCGGCGATCGCCTGGCCGACGCCCTGCGCCATGATGAGGTTGGAGGCGAAGACGCCGACGAGGTTGGGGTTGGCGGTGATGAGGTCGGTCATCATGTTGAGGCCGGTGGTGGCCTGGCCGTCCGCATATTTATCCGCAACGACCTTCAGGCCCGGATATTTCGTCTTGACCTGATCGAGGAAACCCTCGCGGCGCTGGTCGAGCGAGCCGACGCCCGGCAGGCTGGTGATGATGGCGATTTCGCCCTCTTCCTTGCCGGATACGGCCTTGATCGCGGCAGCAAGACCATCAGCCGCGATGCGGCCGCCCTGCACGTTGTCGGTGGTCAGGAACGAGGTGAAGGCCTTGGAATCCGCGCCCGAGTCGATGCCGATGATCGGAACGGACTTGGCTGCCTCGTCGACCGGCTTACCGAGCGCCTTGAATTCCGTCGGCGAAATGACGACGGCGGCCGGGCCGCCCGCGACGGCGTTTTCAAGAATGGTGATCTGGCCGTTGATGTCGGATTCCGACTGCGCGCCGAGTTCCGGCACGTTGACACCGAGATCCTTGCCGGCAGCGCGGGCGCCGGCCAGCACGATCTGCCAGTAGAAGGACGTGGTGTCCTTGACGATGATCGGGATGGTGACGTCCTGCGCGAAGGACGCGGCAGGGGCCATGGTGGCGAGGACTGCGGCACCCGCCAGCGCCGTGAAGGCGCGGCGAGACAGAAGCGATCTTACAATGCTCATCAGATTTCTCCTCTCAGATGCTTCCTGTTCCTCTTTGGATCGGGCCGCAGGAAGCGAACAACTCGATCTTTTATCGATAAAAAACATTTATGGGGCAAGCTATACCCGCCTGCCATCCTTGGCAAGCAAGCAATTGTCTCTAAAAAGGCTGCATTTCCAAGCGTTCCAGTCCACTACCCTCCGTCCTCCCAAACGGTGGCTGCCGGGTATTTGGATCATTTACGCAACTCCGGACGCAAAACCGCTGCGCACGTTTGCTGGAGTTACCCTAGACCCGGAAGACCTCATGCGGGTGCACGACACCCTTCTTCAGAATGATGTTGCCATAAAGCCGGAATTCCGTCGTCGCGACAATATAGGCCGCCTTCTTCGCCATCTCATAGAAGGCAAAACGCTCGACCGCATGAACGGTAAAATCGCCGGCCAGTTCGCGCACCACATCCTGAAACGTCACGCAGATCTCGGGAACCGCCGTCGGATCGCCAACAACCTCCATGCGCCAGGCAGCCTGCGGCACGAACGTATCGAGCGGCATATGCGCCAGCACCGCTTCGGTGATCGACACCGCATCGACGCCGTCCGCCCGGATCACCTTGGGGCCTAAAAAACTCGACGGGAAATTCGCGTCGGCTATGACGATATCGTCGCCATGGCCCATGGTCCTGATCGCGTGCAGCAGGTCCGGCCCGAGCAGCGGATGAATGCCTTTCAACATGGTTTTGCGATCCTCCCAGATCGACATTACTGCCGGACGGCCTCTTCTCCCAGTTCGGGCGCCACCAGCGTGTATGGCTCGAAAGCCGGGTAAATATCCTGCGGAACGTCCATGCGCGCGAGCGCCATGTTGCGGTGCAGGCTTTCAGGCTTCGCCGTGCCGAGCAGGACGGACGCCACGGCCGGGTGCTGCAACGGGAAATGCAGAGCGGGCGCGGCAAGCGGCAGACCCCTACCCTCTGCAATCCCCACCATCGCACCAACCTTGGCCAGGATATCCGGCGTCGCCGGCATATAGTCGAAATGCGCGCCCGCGCCCGGGCCTGTCGCAAGGATGCCGGAATTGAAGACGCCGCCGACCACCAGCGATGTGCCCTTTTCCACGCAGAGCGGCAAAAGCGCGTCCACCGCCGAACGATCGAGCAACGTGTAACGGCCGGCGAGCAGGATGGCGTCGAGATCGGCGTGGCGCATGACATCAAGGCAGACGGGAACTTCGTTCACACCAAGCCCGAACGCGCTGATGACGCCCGTGGATTTCAATTCGGCAAGCGCCTTGAGACCGGAATCGAGCAACTGCCTGATATAGACGGCGTTGCGCTCGGCACCATGTGTGTAGACGCCGATATCGTGCACATAGAGAATATCGATCCGGTTGAGCCCCAGCCGTGCGTAGCTGAATTCGACGGACCGCATGATGCCGTCATAGCTGTAATCGTAGAGCACATCGAAGGGCAGTGGATCGACAAAACCATAGTTCGGCACCTTGTCGTCCGGCACCGGCACCATGACACGGCCGACCTTTGTGGACAGCACATAGCTACCCTTCGGCTTCTCGCGCAGAAAGTCGCCGGTGTAACGCTCGGCGAGCCCAAAGCCGTACCAGGGCGCGGTATCGAAATAACGAAGCCCCTCGTCCCAGGCGGCATTCAGGGTGGCCATCGCGGTGTCGCGCGGGCAGGCGCGGTACAGCCCGCCAAGCGATGCCGTGCCGAAACTGAATTCGGTGACGGCAAGAGCCGTCCTCCCGATGGTCCTCGTCTTCATGCGGCCTCCCCGCCGATGTCCTCTCATCGGCGTTTTGTCTTTTATCGACAATAGACAGATTGTCGTCAATGGGTAATATGCAGGAAGGAGGAAGCGGGAGGATGACAGCGAACGGCGCGTTACGCACCGGGCGTCTGGCCATTTGCCCGGTCAGCCATCAAGGGACGCGACACCTCAGGAACCGGCGGCACCCATGGCCAAACAGAACAATGTCTTCAAGGACGCCTTCAATCGCTGTGTCAAGCTTCTGGAGCAGACGGCGAGCCTGCCGTCCGAGCCGGAACTCGGCGCCACGCTCGGCGTCAGCCGCACGACCGTGCGGGCGATCCTGACCCGGCTGGAAGACGTCGGCCTGCTGACCTGGGAAAAGCGGCGCAAGATCGTGCTGAGAAAACCCGTCGCCGCCGATTATTTTCCCACCGAGGAGACGGATTCGCTTTCCGAAATCATCGAGCGCAGTTTCATGCGCCGGATTCTCGCCGGCGGCGCCGAGCCCGGCATGCAGATCAACGAGCTGGAGCTGGCCCGCGAGATCGGCATCGGCACGACCAGCGTGCGCGAATTCCTCATCCGCTTCAGCCGCTTCGGGCTCATCGAAAAGCGGCCGAACAGCCATTGGGTGCTGAAGGGGTTTACCCGTGAATTCGCGTTGGAGCTGACGGAAGTGCGCGAAATGTTCGAACTGCGCTCAGCCGCCGCCTTCGCGCGCCTGCCGGAGGATCATCCGGCCTGGCAGGAACTCGACGCGATCGAGGCCGTGCATCACGCGATCCTCGCCGATATCGACGATCGTTACCTGGATTTCTCCGAACTCGACGAGCGTTTTCACCTCCTGGTGCACCGCGCCTCGAAGAACCGTTTCATCGTCGATTTCTACGATGTGATCGCCATCGTCTTCCACTACCACTACCAGTGGAACAAGACGAATGCGCGCCAGCGCAATGCCCGGGCACTTGAGGAACATCTCGCCTATATCGCCGCCCTGCGCTCGCGCGATGCAATCGAGATCGAGCTCGCCTGCCGGCAGCATCTCAAATCGGCGCGCGAAACACTGCTGCAATCCATCAACTGAGATGACCGCCATGCCGACGCCTATCGTACAATTCGGAACCAGCCGTTTCCTTCAGGCGCATGCGGATCTCTTCGTCAGCGAGGCCTTGGAAAAGGGCGAGGCGCTCGGCCCCATCACCGTCATCCAGACGACCGGTTCGCCCGAGCGCGCCAGACGCCTCGCCGCGCTGGCGGCACCGGGTGGCTATCCCGTCATCGTGCGCGGTCGACAGGACGGCCATGACATCGAGCGCGAACAGCGGGTGACCAGCGTCACACGCGCGCTTTCGACGGCAAGCGATTGGGATGAGGTCCGGCGGGTTTTTTGCGAGGAAGCCGATGTCGTGCTGTCGAACACCGGCGATACCGGCTACGACGTGGGCGAGAACGATCTTGCGAGACCGGTTCCGGCCTCATTTCCGGGCAAGCTTCTGGCGCTGCTCCATGAGCGTTTTCGGGCGAATTCACGCAAGCTGACCGTACTGCCCTGCGAACTCGTATCCAGAAATGGCGACGTGCTGAAGCGCCTGATCCTCGACCTCCAGGCCGACCGTTACCCGGAGTCTGAATTCCGCGACTGGCTGCAGACCGCCGTGGTCTGGGCAAACACCTTGGTCGACCGGATCGTCTCCGAGCCGATCGAGCCGGCGGGCGCGGTGGCGGAACCCTATGCGCTGTGGGCAATCGAAAACCAGCTCGGCCTGACCGGGCCATGCCGACACCCCGCCATCCACATCGTCGACGACCTGACGCCCTATGAAAAACTGAAACTGCACATCCTCAATCTCGGCCACACCGTGCTGGCCGATTTCTGGCTGAAGGAAAACCGGCCGGCGGACGAGACCGTGCAGGCGATGCTGCGTGATGTCGATATCCGGCAGCGGCTGCTTTCCCTCTACAACGCCGAGGTCATCCCCGGCTTCGCTGCGAAGGGTTTGCGCGGCGAAGCCGAGGCCTATGTCGCCGCAACGGTGGAGCGCTTCGACAATCCGTTTCTCGATCACCGCATGCGCGACATTGCCAACCACCACGCGGAAAAGCTCGTCCGCCGCCTCGTCGACTTTCACGCCTGGACGCCTGATGTCCCGAAGCCGGTGCTGCTGGAAATCGCTGGCGTTCAGTAACCGCCGCCGCGCTTGTCCGACACATCTTCACCAAGGAAGCGGCGGCGAAGGCCGTCAACCGCCGAAACGAGGCAGTTCACGTCGGTTCCGATCGCCATGAAGTCCGCACCGAGATCGCGGTAGACCTCGGCCTGCGGCAGCGAGACGGTCATGATGCCGCGTGCCTTGCCGTGCGCCTTGGTGCGCGCGAAGATATGGGTGATCGCCGCCAGGACCTCCGGTGCGCCCGGATTGCCAAGGTGGCCCATATCCGCCGCGAGATCCGATGGGCCGATGAAGATGCCATCCACACCCTCGACCGCCGCGATTTCGTCGACCGCCGCAAGGCCCGCCTTGTTTTCGACCTGCACGATCAGACAGATCTGGTCATTGGCGGTCGTTATGTAATCTGGTGTGCGGTTGAAATCGCTCGCCCGGCCAAGACCGGCGCCGACACCGCGGATGCCATGCGGCGGGTAGCGGACGGCGCGGACCAGGGCTTCCGCCTGCGCAGCCGATTCGACCATGGGAATGAGGAAGGTCTGGGCGCCCTGATCGAGCAGCTGCTTCAGGATCCAGGCCTCGCCCATCGGCGGGCGAACCATGGCATGGGTAGCCGAATGACGCAGCGCGCCGACCTGCGCACTCATCAAGGGCATGTCGTTCGGGCCATGTTCGCCATCGATCAACAGCCAGTCGTAGCCGCTCGTCGAGAGGATTTCCACGGCATAGGCGCTGCCGAGGGCTGCCCAGAGCCCGAGCTGGAACCGACCGTCGCGAAGCGCGGCCTTGAAGGCGTTTTTGGGTGCTGACACGATTTTTCCTCTCAAAACAGAAACCGGCCGGGCGGTGCCGGCCGGACCTTGCTCTCGAAATGTCTCAGGCGATGCCGCCTAGGCAGACATATTTGATCTCGGTGAATTCCTCGATGCCGTAGCGCGAGCCCTCGCGGCCGAGACCGGAGAGTTTTACGCCGCCGAACGGGGCTTCCGCCGTCGAGATCAGGCCGGTATTGACGCCGACCATACCATATTCCAGGGCCTCGGCGACGCGGAACACCCGCGACAGTTCCTTGGCGTAGAAATAGGAGGCAAGGCCGAACTCCGTGTCGTTCGCCTGGGCGATGACGTCATCCTCGTCCTTGAAGCGGAAGAGCGGCGCGACGGGGCCGAAGGTTTCTTCCCGCGCAACCGCCATGTCCGGCGTCACGTCGGCAATGACAGTCGCCTCGTAGAAGGTGCCGCCGAGCGCGTGGCGCTTGCCGCCCTGCAAGACCCGGCCACCCTTCTTGACCGCATCGGAAACGTGCTCTTCAACCTTCTCCAGCGCTGACGTATCGATCAGCGGGCCGAGAATCACGCCCTCATCGAAGCCATTGCCGGTCTTTAGCTTGCCGACGGCGGCTGCGAGCTTTTCGGAGAAGGCGTCATAGACCCCATCCTGCACATAGAGCCGGTTGGCGCAGACGCAGGTCTGGCCGTTGTTGCGGAATTTGGCGATCAGCGCGCCTTCAACCGCCGCATCGAGATCGGCGTCGTCGAAGACGATGAAGGGCGCGTTGCCGCCGAGTTCGAGGCCGAGCTTCTTGATGGTCGGGGCGCATTGCTTGTAGAGCTCGGCGCCGATCTCCGTCGAGCCGGTGAAGGTAAGCTTGCGCACGGTCGGGTTGGCGGTCATTTCCGCGCCGATCTCGCGGGCAGAGCCCGTGATGACGGAAAACAGTCCGGCGGGCAGGCCGGCGCGTTCGGCGAGGATGGCGATCGCGATCGCCGAGAACGGCGTCTGCGAAGCGGGTTTCAGCACCATGGCGCAACCGGCGGCAAAGGCCGGGCCGGCCTTGCGGGTGATCATGGCATTGGGGAAGTTCCACGGCGTGATGGCCGCGACGACGCCGATCGGCTGCTTCATCACCAGAAGGCGCTTGTCCTTCTGGTGGCCGGGAATGATATCGCCATAGAGACGGCGTGCCTCCTCCGCAAACCATTCGACGAAGCTTGCGCCATAGACGATTTCGCCGGTGGCTTCGGCGAGCGGCTTGCCCTGCTCCATGGTCAGGATGCGGCCGAGATCGTCCTTGTTGTCGATCATCAACTGGAACCACTTGCGCAGCACGCCCGAGCGCTCCTTGGCGGTGCGGGCGGCCCAGCCCTTCTGGGCCCTTGCTGCCGCATCGATCGCTTCCTTGGTCTCCTTGGCGCCGAGCTTCGGAACATAGCCGACCAGCTCACCCGTCGCAGGGTTCTTCACGGCAATGCCGCTCGAATCCGCGTCGATCCAGCGTGTGCCGACAAGGGCTGCCTGGCGCAGCAGGCTCGGGTCTTTCAGGCTCATCGGATATCTCCCATTTCGCGATGCCGTTTCTCATGTGTCGCAAGGGTTATATTGCCTTCGCACCCCCTTCGACAATGCGACAGACATGCGATTTTACCGCTTGCGGCAGCCGGTGGCGGGGCTAAGGTCGGGGCGCAATTTCTGACATTCGAGGCTTGTTATGACCCATCCCACCGGCCGCATCGCGGACCACACGATTGCCCCCCTCTTCCTCGACCGCTGGTCGCCCCGCGCCTTTACCGGCGAAGCGATGCCGCAGGCGACGCTGCTCTCGCTCTTCGAGGCAGCCCGCTGGGCGCCGTCGGCCGCCAACGGCCAGCCGTGGCGCTTCGTCTACGGCCATCGCGGCACCGAGGCCTTCGAGACGATCTACAACACGCTGGACGAGGGTAACCGCCGCTGGGCGGACAAAGCCTCCGTGCTCGCCGTGATCATCTCGCAGACCCACCGGAAGAATGCCGACGGCGAGATGCGTCCCGCCTATACCCATGCCTTCGATACGGGCGCCGCCTGGGCCTATCTCGCCCTTGAGGCGACGCGCGCCGGCTACCACGCGCACGGCATGGGCGGCATCGACCGGGAAAAGGCCATGCAGGTTCTCGGCGTTCCGGAGGGGTTTCGCGTAGAGGCGGGACTGGCAATCGGCAAGATCGCGCCGAAGGAGACGCTGCCGGAGGATCTTATGAAACGCGAGGTGCCGAGCACGCGCAAGCCGGTGGCGGAGTTCATCTCCGAAGGGACATTCACCGCCTGACCCTCGAACTGAAAGAGCCGCCTTTCGGCGGCTCTTTTCGGATCAGATGTCGAGGTTGGCGACGCTGAGGGCGTTTTCCTGGATGAAGTCGCGACGCGGCTCCACCTCGTCGCCCATCAGGCGAGAAAACAGTCCATCGGCATCCGTCGCATCCGGAACCTTCACCTGCAGCAGCGAGCGGACGTTCGGATCGAGCGTCGTTTCCCAGAGCTGCTCGGCATTCATCTCGCCGAGACCCTTGTAGCGCTGCATCGAAAGGCCCTTGCGGCCGGCTGCGAAGACGGCATCCAGCAGGGCGCGCGGGCCGGTGATTTCAAGCTGGCCATCCTTGCGGCGCAGCACCGGCGGCGGCGCGTAGGTTTCCCGGAAGCGCACGGAAAGCTGGTCGATGTGGCGCGCATCGGACGAGCCGATCAGCGCCATGTCGACATGGGCGGATTCCTTGACGCCGCGCACCATACGCTCGAGACGCAGGCCGCCATCGGTGGCGACAGACCCCGTCCAGCCGCGCTCCGTCTCTTCGGAGATCAGGTCGAGCCGGCGAGCCACCTCTTGCGCCTTGTCGGCATAGGCCTCGCGGTCGTGGCTGAGCTCGAGGTTGAGCGCGCCGGAAATGGCCGCCTGTTCGACGATCGAACGGCTGTAACGCGAATGCAGGCCATCGAGCAGTGAGCGCAGACGCAGCGCATCCTGGATCAGTTCGCGGATGTCCTGGCCGGCGCGCACCTCGCCGGAAGCCAGCTCCAGCGTTGCATCGTCGAGGCCGGCATTGATCAGGTAGTCTTCCAGTGCCTTTTCGTCTTTCAGGTACTGGCTCGATTTGCCGCGCGCCACCTTATAGAGCGGCGGCTGGGCGATGTAGAGATGGCCGCGCTCGATCAGCTCCGGCATCTGCCGGAAGAAGAAGGTGAGCAGCAGGGTACGGATATGGGCGCCGTCGACGTCAGCGTCCGTCATGATGATGATCTTGTGGTAGCGCAGCTTGTCGGCGTTGAACTCGTCCTTGCCGATCGACGTGCCGAGCGCGGTGATCAGCGTGCCGATTTCCTGGCTGGAGAGCATCTTGTCGAAGCGCGCGCGCTCAACGTTCAAGATCTTGCCGCGCAGCGGCAGGATGGCCTGGTTCTCGCGCGAACGCCCCTGCTTGGCGGAGCCGCCAGCCGAATCACCCTCGACGAGGAAGACTTCGGACTTTGCCGGGTCCCGCTCCGAGCAGTCGGCGAGCTTGCCGGGCAGCGACGAGATGTCGAGCGCACCCTTGCGCCGTGTCAGTTCACGCGCCTTGCGCGCGGCTTCGCGGGCAGCAGCCGCCTCGACGACCTTGCCGACAAGGATTTTTGCGTCCGACGGATGTTCCTCGAACCAGGTGGACAGCGCCTCGTTCACGAGGTTCTCCACGGCAGGCCGAACTTCCGACGAGACCAGCTTGTCCTTGGTCTGCGAGGAGAATTTCGGATCGGGAACTTTTACCGAAAGTACTGCGGTCAGGCCTTCGCGGCAGTCTTCGCCCTGCAGCGTCACCTTTTCGCGCTTCATGATGCCTGATGTGTCGGCATAGGAAACGACCTGGCGGGTCAGCGCGCCGCGGAAACCCGCCATATGCGTACCGCCGTCGCGCTGGGGAATGTTGTTGGTGAAGCAGAGCACGTTCTCGTGGTAACTGTCGTTCCACCACATCGCGACCTCGACGGTGATGCCGTCCTTCTCGCCGCGGATGGCGATAGGCTTCGACACCAGCGGCTTCTTGGCGCGGTCGAGATATTGCACGAAGGCTTCAAGGCCGCCCTCGTACATCAATTCGTCCTGCTTGATATCCGAATGACGGCGATCGGTGAGCACGATGTGCACACCGGAATTCAGGAAGGCGAGTTCGCGCAAGCGATGCTCGAGCGTCGAATAGATGAATTCGATGTTCGAGAAGGTGTCAGGGGACGGCAGGAAGGTGACTTCCGTACCGGTCTCGGCACCGCATTCGCCGGTCACCACGAGCGACCCATCAGGCACGCCATGGGTGAAGCTCATTTCATGGATCTTGCCGGCGCGGCGGATCTTCAGCTTCAGCTTGACGGAGAGTGCATTTACCACCGAAACGCCCACGCCGTGCAGACCGCCGGAAACCTTGTAGGAATTCTGGTCGAACTTACCGCCGGCATGCAGCTGGGTCATGATGACCTCGGCCGCCGAGACGCCCTCTTCCTTGTGGATGTCGGTCGGGATGCCGCGGCCGTTGTCGGTCACCGTTACGGAACCGTCCGCATTGAGCGTGACGGTCACGATATCCGCATGGCCGGCCAGCGCCTCGTCGATCGCGTTGTCGACGACCTCGTAGACCATGTGATGCAGACCCGAACCGTCATCGGTGTCGCCGATATACATGCCAGGGCGCTTGCGCACGGCATCGAGGCCCTTCAGGACCTTGATCGAATCTGCGCCATACTCGGCCGGGCCGTTTTCGGTCTCGGGTGTGTCAGTCATACAAACGTCTTTCCAGAAGTTTCGCGGAAGGCGGGAAGCGCGGCGAATCACCGCTTTCCAAGTCTTTGAATATAGGGATTTTGCCCTCAAGTTCCAAACCTGAGAGCGCGTAAACACGGCAGAATTCAGGGAATCAACCGGGTTTTACCCGAGAATTGCAAGCTTTTTCGAGAATACCGGCAAGACGGCGTACCGTCTCGGGCGGCAGGCTGCGGATTTCCGCCGAAAGCCGGTTGGCAAAGGCGGTATATTCCGGCGGCAGGCCGGCCGTATCGACCACGATACGCGGGTCGGAAATCTGTGCAATGCGGAAAAGTTCTTCCGCTTCGTCCCAGATGACGTTGAAATAACCGGCCACCCGCTGGAGGAAATCGAAGCTCGGCATGCCGCGCTTGCCATGCTCCAGTGCCGAAAGATAGGCGGGGCTGACGCCGAGCGCCTGGGCCATTTCCTTCTGCGACACACCCTTGCGATCGCGCAGATGCCGGACCGCCTTGCCGAACGGCGTCGTCATGGCTTTTCCCCCGGCTGGCGGGCGAGCCGCACATAGAGCGCACCCTCCCCGCCATGGTTGCGCGCTGCCGCCTCGTAGGACGAGATCAGCGGCCGGAATTCCGGCAGTGAAAACCACAGCGGCACCGCCCGCTTCAGCGCACCGTCACTGCCAAGCGAGGTGCCCTTGCCAGTGATGACCAGCACATGCCGCAGGCCCCGCGCATGCGCCTTGATGAGGAAGCCGAGCAGGAAACCGTGCGCCTCGCTCTGGATCATGCCATGCAGGTCGATGCGCGCTTCCAGCGCCAGGCGCCCCTTGGCGATCTTGCGCTTCACCGGCCGTTCCAGCGGGTGGTGGCGGGTTTCCTTGCCGCGAGCGGCGGTGAGGGCAATGCCTTCGGCGGCCGGCTTGTCGGCCTTCGCCTTTTTCGTCTCCGGTGCTTTCTGCTCCTCGACCTTTTCCGCGAAGACGGCTTCGAACTCCGTCAGGGCATCGAGCTTGCCCGGCATTGCACGCGTGCTGCGCGCCACCTTGCCCCAGAGAATGCGGTCCTCGCTCGAGAGCGTCTTATCCTTCGGCATCGAGGTATCGCCCCGCAGCCGCCTTGGGGATGAGGATATGGAAGGTCGCCGCATTGCGCACGTGCCCCGCCAGCGCACCCGCCGCATCCCCCGACCCAGTAAAAATATCGCCGCGCGCCGGGCCGACAATGGCCGTTCCCGTATCGAGCGCCAGCATCAGGCGCCGGAACGGTTTTCCCTCATCCATGTGGGTGAGGCTGTCGCTGGAGATGAAGAACGGCAGGCCGAAGGTGTGGATCATCCGGTCGACAGCGAGCGCGCGGCCAGCGACCAGCGGCACCTTGGCGGCGGCGATCGGCCCGAGCGAATCATCGGTTACCACCGCTTCCTTGAAGAAGATGAAGGAGCGGTTGTGCCAGAGCACGTCGTCCACCTCGGCCTCATGACGGCCAAGCCAGTCGCGAATCGAGGCCATGGAGACGGTGGCCGCATCGATCTCGCCGCGATCGATCAGGAGCTTGCCGATCGGCGAGAACGGGTGGCCGCTTTTGGCGACGTAGGTGATGCGCTTGACGGAACCGTCCGGATAGACAAGCCGCGCCGCGCCCTGCACATGGGCGAAGAACACATCCACCTTCGAGCGGGCATAGGCGATTTCCAGCCCGCGGCCCGCAAGGTAGCCGCGTTCGATCGTGCCGCGATCCGGATGTTCGACGATCCCGCCATCCTTCAATTGGCCGAATGCAAAACCCGGCGCGAAACCGGCCGGGCGATTGCTGTCGTCGATATCGACAAGGTCATCCGGCCGGGAATAGAAGGGATAGCGATATTCGGCATCGGGCTCCGCCCGCACCGCCACCTCGGGCTCGTAGAAGGCGGTGACGAAACCGGAGGAGCCATCCGCCTTGTCGATCAGGAACGGCACGCAGTGCGTCTCGAAAAACGCCCGTACCACCGCGGCACCTTGCGGCTTCTCGTCAGCGGCGGCATCCAGCAAGGTCAAAAGCTCGCCGGCGGTGATGCCAAGCGAGCCTGTCTTGTAGGGCTTTATCGTGCGGATGTGGGCGCGACAGCGATCCATCGCCGCCAGCAGCGGCGTTGGATCATCGTCGTCCCAGCCGGGAAGCGCGGAAAACCGGGCCGGTACCAGGCGGTAGTCCATGATAGGGCCTCGCTCAGCCTTCCGATTCGGTGGCGATCAGCTTCCAGTTCGGATCGCGCGAACGGATGTCGCGGGCAAAGGTCCACAGATCGTTGACTTCCGCTACCGTCTCCGCGTCGCCTTCGACCAGCGCACCGGCCTTGTCATAGGTGGCGGAGATCAGCTGGCTGATGATGCGCAGCGTCACGTTCACTTCGCTGTCCTTGACCTCTGCACCGACGATATCGGCCTTCTCGATGCCGACGAAGCTGGAGCGAACGACCTCGCCCTTGCTTTCGCGTTCGGAAATCGCAGCATCGAAGCCTTCGTAGACTTCGCGCGACAGAAGGTTGCTCAGCGTCTTGCGGTCTCCATCGGCAAAAGCCACGACGACCATTTCGTAGGCCATGCGCGCGCCGTTGACGAATTCCTTCGGGTTGAAGGACGGATCGACCTTGATGACGCTGCGCAAGGATTCGTTGAGCGGCGTGCCGGGGGCTGCGAAGCTATCGACGGAGGCATAAGGATTTTCCTCCTCATCGGTACCATCGCGCTTCGGCAGCGTGACCACTTTGCCACGATCAGCCGAATCAGCCTCACCAACGCTCTCGCGTTTGGAATAGGGATCGAAGGGCGGGCGTTCGCTGCCGGTGCGACGGCCAAGCACGCTGCGCAATTGCAGGAAGATGACCACCGCAGCCACAAGGAAGAAAATCGTTACAAAGTCGAATGAGCCCATTATCGATCCGAAACCGGTTCCTGTTTTTCTTTTCTATCCCCATATAGTCCGCAAAGCCTGATCATTCAAATGGCGATGACGTGAATGCGACCAAGACGCGCGGAATAGGTGTCGGCAGTATCGATCTGAGCGAATCTATGCGACAGTTGCCGCCATGCTAAGACGTCTTGTTCCTCTCTTCATTCTTTTGCTGCCGCTGGCGGAAATCGCCTGTTTCATTGTTGTCGGGCGGCGCATCGGCCTGTTTCCGACACTGTCGCTCGTCGTGCTTTCGGCCGTTGCCGGCATTGTCCTGATGCGCGTCCAGGGTTTTGGCGTGCTCAACCGGTTGCGCCAGTCGGGCCAGGCGGGGCGCACACCCGGCAAGGAGCTGCTCGACGCGGCGATGATCCTCATTGCCGGCATCCTGCTGCTCATTCCGGGTTTCCTCACGGATATCCTCGGTCTCGCGCTTTTTCTTCCGCCGGTCCGCAGCTTTCTCTGGAACCGGCTGATGCGCAACGTGGTTGTGGTCGATATCGGCGGCGCGCGGCCGGACAATCGGCCAAGAACCGACCCGCAGCGCACCATCGATCTCGACGACGGCGACTTCAGTCGCGACGACCGGCCCTGAGGCCCCGAGGGTTGTAAGCCCGGGGCCGAAATGATAGATGGCCTGACTTTCTTAAGTCCCCGAGGATCGTTTCCATGACCGACGCAGTGTCCGACAATTCCGCCGCGAGCCCTTCGCTCAACATCCTGGCGCAGTATGTGAAGGATTTCTCCTTCGAAAACCCGGGCGCACCGCGGTCGCTGCAGGCCCGTGACAAGGCGCCGGCGATCAACATCAGCGTCAACGTCAACGCCAACCCGCTTTCGGAAACGGACTTCGACGTCATCCTGTCGCTGAACGCCGAAGCCAAGGACGGCGACAAGATGCTGTTCAACGCCGAGCTCGCTTATGGCGGCGTCTTCCGCGTCACGGGTTTCCCGCAGGAGCACATGCTGCCGGTTCTCTTCATCGAGTGCCCGCGCCTGCTCTTCCCCTTCGCGCGCCAGATCATTTCCGACGCCACCCGCAACGGTGGCTTCCCGCCGCTGATGATCGACCCGATCGATTTTGCCCAGATGTTCAGCCAGCGCATGGCCGAAGAGCAGGTCAAGGCCAAGGTTCAGGCCAACTAAGCCGACCAGGACTTTCCAAACACAACGCCCGGCCACTTGGTGACCGGGCGTTTTCTTTTGCGTACCGATAGCCGAAGCCGGATTCAGGCGTCGTATTTCGCCCAGATCGCTTTTCCGCCCATCGTTCCAACCATGGCGGCATGGGCGGCCTGCTCTTCCTCGGTGAGACGGGGTGCCAGGGGTTTCGGGCGCGCGCCAAGTTGCAGGGCGACCTCATCCTCGGCCTCGACCAGAGTCCTGCGGCCCATTTCGGCCGTGCCGAGACCGAGTGCCGCCTGCCGGCCACCGAGCATCTCGATATAGACCTCGGCGAGCAGTTCGGAGTCGAGCAGCGCGCCGTGCTGCGTGCGGTGCGAATTGTCGATGCCGTAGCGCCGGCAGAGCGCATCGAGCGAGTTCGGCCCCATCGGATGTTTCCGGCGCGCCAGCGCCAGCGTATCCGTTACCCGTTCCTGCAGGATCGGCGGCCGGCCGAGCCGATCCAGCTCGGCATTGATGAAGCCCATGTCGAAGTTGGCGTTATGCGCGACCCAACGGGCTTCGCCGAAGAAGTCGAGGATTTTTTCAACCACCTCGCCGAAGGAGGGTTTGTCCTTCAGCGATTCGTCGGTGATGCCATGCACGGCAAGCGCATCGGGGTGGACCTTGCGGTCGCCGGGATTGATATAGAGATGGAGCGTACGGCCGGTGGGGAAATGGTTTTCCAACTCCACGCCGCCGATCTCGATGACGCGGTCGAGCTTGTTGTCGAGGCCGGTCGTTTCCGTATCGAAGATGATCTCGCGCATCAGTCCTGCCGTCCCTTCAAGCTATGGATTTGCCTTGACGCAATTCCAGCAAAACCTCTTCCACCTGTTTGCGTGCCGCTTCAAGCCCCCGGTCCGTATCGATGAGGAAATCGGCCCGCCGGCGCTTTTCAGCATCCGGCATCTGGCGCGACAGGATCAGCTCGAATTTTTCCGCCGTCATGCCGGGGCGGGCAAGCACCCGCTGCCGTTGCGTCTCGGGATCACAGGTGACGACGACCACCTTGTCCACCCGCTTCTCGCCGCCCGTTTCATAGAGCAGTGGAATATCGAGCAGAACGAGCGCCGACCCGTTCCGGCGCGCCGCATCGAGAAAGGCGTTTTCCCGCGCCCGCACCAGGGGGTGGATGATGGCCTCCAGTTCGCGAAAACGCTCGGGCGCCTGCGCCAGAACTGCCGACAGCGCTTTCCGGTCGATGGCGCCATCTTTCAGCGCCTCGGGAAATCGCTCGGCCACCGGCGCCACGGCTTCCTTGTGATACAGGTCGTGAACCGTTGCATCGGCATCGTGCACCGGCACGCCCAGATCCGAAAACATCTGCGCGGTCGTCGACTTGCCTGTCCCGATCGATCCCGTAAGGCCGAGCACGATCATCAATGGGCCTCCATATCCGCAAGGATCCGGCGACGCAGTTCCGCATCGACGGTCGGTCGTTGACCAAACCACTTTTCGAAACCGGGTGCCGCCTGGTGCAACAGCATGCCGAGGCCATCCACTGTGGCAAACCCCTGCGCCTTTGCCTGGCTGAGGATGGGCGTGATCAAGGGCACATAAACGATGTCCGTCACCACCGCGCCGTGAGCCAGCGGCGAGAAATCGAAATTCGGCGCCGGCTCGCCATCCATGCCAAGCGACGTCGTGTTGACGAAAAGCCCCGCCGCTTTCGACACCTCCGACAAGGCCGCCATGTCATGCGCGTGGACCTTTGCCCCGAAACGGTCAGCCAGTTCCTGCGCCCGCGCGACGGTGCGGTTCACCACATGGATTTCAGCGACACCACGATCGCGCACGGCCTGTATGATCGCCCGGCTTGCCCCTCCTGCCCCGAGAATAACGGCACGATCGGTCTTGTCCCAACCGGGTGCAACAGCATCGAGATTGGCCAGAAAGCCAAAGCCGTCCGTGTTCGTTGCGTGAAGCGCACCGTCCTCCAGCCAGAGCGTGTTCGAGGCTCCGAGTTCCTCGCTCAGGGCATCCGGCCTGTCGGCCAGTGCAAAGGCTGTCTCCTTGTGCGGAATGGTGACATTGCCACCGGTGAAGCCGGATTCACCACTCTGCAGCCTAGAAATGAAGCCGGCGAAATCCTGCGGCGAAATCTCTTGGCGTGTGTAGGAACCAGCAATCCCCAGGGTTTCCAGCCAATAGCCGTGAATGAGCGGCGAGCGCGAATGTTTGACCGGGTAGCCCGTCACGAAGGCATGGCGGGCGATTGTTTCACGTGAATCATGCATCGATGGCACCGAGATCGCGAAGTTTAGCCAGCAACGGAAGCAGTGGCAGGCCGAGGATGGTAAAGTAGTCGCCGTCGATCCGCTCGAAGAGTTGGACCCCTTCCCCTTCCAACTGATAAGCGCCGACGCTCGCCAGCACGCGCGTGCCCACCCGGGCGAGATGACGGTCGATGAAGGTTTCGGACAGCGGCCGCATCGTCAGGTTCGCAATCGAAACGTCGCTCCAGAGCGTTTCCCCATCCCGCACAAGCGCAATGCCGCAGTTCAGCGAATGGGTTTTCCCGGACATCGCCGTCAGGTGCGACTTCGCCTCCGCCATATCCGCCGGCTTGTGAAACACACGGCCGTCAAGTGAAAGCGTCTGGTCCGAGCCGATTACCAGCGCACCCGGATTGCGCCGGGCAACGTCCCGCGCCTTCTCGATCGCCAGCGCCTCGGCGATCGCCTGCGGCGTCGGATTGTGCGCGGCAAGGGCGGCCTCCGCGGCACGCTCATCAATCTCGGCCGCCTGCGTTTCAAAGGTCAGGCCGGCATTTTCCATGAGCATACGGCGAAAGAGGCTTTGCGAAGCCAGGATCAGGGGCACCGTCATCCAGATATCTCCGTGGGTCTTTCCCCGCGTTAGCGAAGCTTGGGACGAAGCGCAACGATGGCGGCGGCCGTTTCCTCGATGGAGCGGCGCGTGACGTCGATGATCGGCCAGTTGTGGCGCGCACAGATGGCGCGCGCATATTTCAGTTCCTCGGAAATCTGCGCCCGGTCGACATAGTCTTCACCGCGAAAATCCTGCGTCTGCCCGAGCAACCGGTTCTGACGCACCTGGGCGATTCGGTCCGTCGTGGCGATCAGGCCGACGACCAGCGGTTTGGTCGTGGTCGACAACCGGTCCGGTAGCGGTACGCCGAGCACGATCGGCACATTGGCTGTCTTGATGCCGCGATTGGCGAGATAGATGCTGGTCGGCGTCTTGGACGTGCGGCTGATGCCGACGAGGATGACATCGGCCTCCTCCAGATTGGCGGGAAGCTGCCCATCGTCATGGTCCATCGTAAAGTTCAACGCGTCGATGCGCGCGAAGTATTCCGCATTCATCACATGTTGCGCGCCGACCCGGCGGCGCGACGGCGCGCCGAGATAGGACTGGAAGAGATCGATCACCGGCTCAAGCACCGAAACACAGGGCACACCCATCTCGCGGCAGCGCTGGTCGATGATGTCCGACAGCTCCCGGTCGACGATCGTATAGAGCACGATGCCCGGCGCACCATCGATCGCATCGAGCACCGGCATCAGCTGCTTTCGATTTCGGACCAGCGGATAGACGTGTTCGAGCGCTTGCGAAGACTGGAATTGCGCCGCCGCCGCCCGTCCCGCCGCGATCAGCGTTTCGCCCGTCGAGTCCGAAATGAGGTGCAGATGGAAGTAGTTTTTGGTGCTTTCCACAATATCCTCGACCCCCTGTTGATGACCCGGGATAAACAGCAGCTAAGAACGGCAGGGGAGCGGAGGCAAGAGGATAAGTGCCGATTTATCCACAAATGGCGGTCGCGAGGAAAGCGATTCAGGGCGCTTGTGGATAAGACTCACAGCATGGCAAAGTGTCGCGTTTGCCCACAGCCTATCCACAGGAAAACGCTTTTGACGGCACGAGGAATCATTTTGATTCTAAAAGAGGAATCAGGATTTCCTCGTTCTGGAATGAAAATCGCATTGGGCCGTTCGCTTTTTCCTCTCTCTGTGCGCTGAGACCCGTCGTCTGTTGAGAGGATTTAATCCTTGATAGTCACCGACTCTAAGAAATAGAAACCCTTTTAAGAGAGATTATTTCTTTATTGGAGAACCCCGCGATGTCTGCGAAAAGCCGGAAGATCGTCGAAGTCCTGAACGGCAAGACGGTGTCTCCGCCTCCTGTCTGGCTGATGCGGCAGGCCGGACGTCACCTGCCGGAATACCGGGCAACGCGTGCAGAAGCGGGAAGTTTCCTCGATCTCTGTTATTCGCCGGCACTGGCAACGGAGGTCACGCTCCAGCCGATCCGCCGCTATGGCTTTGATGCGGCGATCCTGTTTTCCGACATCCTCGTCATTCCCGATGCCCTGAAGCGCAATGTGCGTTTTGAGGAAGGCCATGGACCCCGTCTCGATCCGATCGACGCGGACGGTATTTTTGCCCTGAAGGGGGATGACGTTCAAAATCACCTCCAGCCGGTCATGGAAGCGGTCGGCCGTATCCGCCATGCCCTGCCATCGGAAACCGCCCTGCTCGGCTTCTGCGGGGCTCCCTGGACGGTTGCGACCTATATGATCGCCGGTCAGGGAACGCCGGACCAGGCGCCGGCCCGCCTCTTCGCCTACAGGGAGCCCCGCGCCTTCGCCCGACTGCTCGATGTGCTGTCCGAATTGTCCGCCGACTACCTGGTGGCGCAGATCGATGCCGGCGCCGACGCGGTGCAGCTCTTCGATTCCTGGGCCGGCGTCCTCGGTGAAAAGGAATTTGCCGATTATGCCGTGCGGCCCGTGCGGCGAATCATCGATTCGGTGAAATCCCGCCGTCCTCACGCCAAGGTGATCGCCTTCGCCAAGGGCGCCGGCCTGCTTTTGAAGACCTACCGGCAGGAGACGCGCGCCGACGCCATCGGCCTCGACTGGTCGGTGCCGTTGTCCTTCGCCGCCGATCTCCAGAAGGACGGCCCGGTACAGGGTAATCTCGATCCCATGCGTGTCGTCGCCGGCGGTGCGGCTCTGGACGAGGGTATCGATGCCATCCTGCAAGCCCTCGGCAATGGCCCGCTGATCTTCAATCTCGGCCACGGCATCACGCCGCAGGCCGATCCGGAAAACGTCATGCGCCTGGTGGCGCGCGTTCGCGGAGAAAACCGGTGAGCGAGAAACAGACGGGCGAAAGCGCCGGGCGCCGGGCACGATTGCGTGCGGCGGCCGCCCTTGCTGTCTTCGCCCTGCTGGTCGTCGTCCTGTTCGCCTTCCCGCCCGACGATTTGTATCTTTGGATCAAGGCGTTGCACATCATCGCGGTCATCTCGTGGATGGCGGGGCTGCTCTACCTGCCGCGGCTTTTCGTCTATCACACGGACGCGCCGGTCGGCTCCGCCCAGTCGGAGACGTTCAAGGTGATGGAGCAACGGCTCTACCGCACCATCATGCAGCCGGCCATGGGTCTTTCCTGGCTGCTCGGCCTCTATCTCGCCTGGTCCGTCTATGGTTTTCAGGGCGGCTGGCTCCATGCCAAGCTCGCTTTCGTCGTGCTTTTGACAGGTGTCCATCACTTTTACGGCAACGCGGTCAAAGCCTTTGCCGACGACAAAAACACCAAAACCGGCCGGCAATGGCGCATCTGGAACGAGGCTCCGGCCCTTTTGATGATCCTCATCGTCGTGATGGTGGTGGTCAAACCGTTCTAGGTCGTCGCGACAAAAAAGACGAAATTTGCAGGCCCCCTTGCGAGGCAGCGCCGGAACCGCTACTTTCCGCCCATCTCATCTCTCGTGGCATGTGTATTCGTTCAGTGGACTGCACCGGACCCCGCGCAGTTCGTCCTTGACCCGCACGCCTTTTCCCACCCTCGACGATCCCAGCATGGACCATTCATGGCCGAAATGAAGCTACAAGACCTCAAGAACAAGACTCCGACCGACCTCCTTGCTTTCGCCGAATCGCTCGAGGTCGAGAACGCGAGCACGATGCGCAAACAGGAACTGATGTTTGCCATCCTGAAGATGCTGGCCTCGCAGGAGGTCGAGATCATCGGCGAGGGTGTCGTGGAAGTGCTGCAGGACGGTTTCGGCTTCTTGCGCTCGGCCAATGCGAACTACCTTCCGGGTCCGGACGATATCTACATCTCGCCCTCGCAGATTCGCCGCTTCTCGCTGAAGACCGGCGATACGGTCGAGGGTCCGATCCGTGGACCCAAGGAAGGCGAGCGCTACTTTGCGCTCCTCAAGGTCAACACGATCAACTTCGACGACCCGGAAAAGATCCGCCACAAGGTTCATTTCGACAACCTGACGCCGCTCTATCCGAACGAGCGCTTCAAGATGGAACTCGACGTTCCGACGTCGAAGGATCTTTCGCCGCGCGTCATCGACCTGGTGGCACCGCTCGGCAAGGGCCAGCGCGGCCTCATCGTCGCCCCGCCGCGCACGGGTAAGACGGTTCTGCTGCAGAACATCGCCCATTCGATCACGGCGAACCATCCGGAATGTTATCTCATCGTTCTCCTGATCGACGAGCGTCCGGAAGAAGTGACGGACATGCAGCGCTCGGTGAAGGGCGAAGTGGTGTCCTCGACCTTCGACGAGCCGGCGACGCGTCACGTGCAGGTCGCCGAAATGGTCATCGAAAAGGCCAAGCGCCTTGTCGAGCACGGCCGTGACGTCGTCATCCTGCTCGATTCGATCACCCGCCTCGGACGCGCCTACAACACAGTCGTGCCGTCGTCCGGCAAGGTTCTGACCGGTGGTGTCGACGCCAACGCCCTGCAGCGCCCGAAGCGCTTCTTCGGTGCTGCGCGCAACATCGAGGAAGGCGGTTCGCTGACCATCATCGCAACGGCGCTGATCGATACCGGCAGCCGTATGGACGAAGTGATCTTCGAAGAGTTCAAGGGTACCGGCAACTCGGAAATCGTGCTGGACCGCAAGGTCGCCGACAAGCGCATCTTCCCGGCGATGGATATTCTCAAGTCCGGCACGCGCAAGGAAGACCTGCTCGTGCCGCGCGGGGATCTCCAGAAGATCTTTGTTCTCCGCCGCATCCTCGCCCCGATGGGCACGACCGATGCGATCGAGTTCCTGATCGACAAGCTGAAGCAGACGAAGAGCAACGGCGATTTCTTCGATTCGATGAACACCTAATCGGTTCCGCCGATTTGTTCGTCCCATGGTCCCGATCGCAAGTCGGGACCATTTTCGTTTGTGAAACACAAATCGATTCTACACCGAAACAAACAGACCGATTCGTATCCGGAACGACAACGCAATGACGGCAAGAGACACAATATTTGCCCTGTCGAGCGGCGGACTGCCCTCCGGCGTCGCTGTGATCAGGCTGAGCGGCCCACTGAGCCGGGATGCGATTGAGCGACTCTGCGGTCGTATTCCCCAGCCACGGCACGCGTCGTTATTACCGATTCGGGACCGGAACGGTGCGATGCTCGATCAGGGGATCGTGTTGTATTTTCCTGGCCCCAACTCGTTTACCGGCGAAGATTGCGCCGAATTCCAGATTCATGGAGGACGCGCGACGGTAAAAGTCGTGCTGGCGACCCTCGCCGGGCTTGAAGGATTGCGCGCTGCCGAGGCTGGCGAGTTCTCACGCCGCGCCTTTCTGAACGGGCGCATGGACCTTGTGGAAGCAGAAGGCCTTGCCGATCTCATCGTCGCCGAAACGGAGATGCAGCGCCGACTTGCGGCGGAGCAGGCCTCGGGTGGCTTGTCCGCGCTTTACGATTCGTGGGCGAAACGATTGACGCACGCCCGGGCGATGATCGAAGCGGAGCTGGATTTCGCTGATGAGGACGACGTTCCGGGATCAGTTGCCACCTCGATTTGGCGCGATATGCATGCCTTGAAGCAAGATATTGTTAACCATCTCGCCGAAGCAAAAACCGGAGAAATCGTTCGGGACGGCTTGAATGTCGTGATCGCCGGTCCGCCAAATGCCGGAAAGTCGAGCCTTCTGAACCATCTCGCCAGGCGCGATGTCGCGATCGTCACGGACGTGCCGGGAACCACCCGGGACGTGCTTTCCGTCGATCTCGACTTGTCCGGCTTCGCCGTCCGGCTTCATGATACGGCGGGTTTGCGCGAGACGGATGATGTGGTTGAGCGGGAGGGTATTCGAAGGACGCATCTCTCCATGTCGCAAGCACATCTTGTTCTCATGCTGTCCGAACACTCGGGCGCCGATAGGCTACTGCTCGATGAGCACTACGAAGGCCCGGTTCTTCACGTTCGCACGAAGGCAGATATAATGGACCAGCCTTGGCCGAACGACGGCGCGGATGTTATGATCTCCGTGAAATCCGGTGAGGGCATAGCGGAACTGCTCGGCGCGATCGGGCGGCATCTGCCCAATCTCGAGGCCGGCAGCGCCTTGGCGCTCCCAACACGGCAACGACATGTCGCCAACTTGACTGAGGCAAGGAAGCAGATAGCCCTTGCACTTGAAGCGGATGTGGAAGGCCTGGATATACGGGCGGAATATCTTCGCCGCGCCGGCCAAGCGCTTGGTCGGGTGACGGGTCGAGTCGATGTTGAGAATTTGCTCGACGTCATCTTTTCGGAATTTTGTATTGGCAAATGATTCACGTGAAACACCACAACGTGCACGAGTCGTTTCGAGCGTTTCACGTGAAACAGGTAGGTGCGATATGACAAGTATAAACAGCTATGATGTCATCGTCGTCGGTGGCGGCCACGCTGGCGTCGAGGCCGCGGCCGCGGCGGCACGGTTTGGTGCCAAGACGGCATTGGTCACGCACAAAGCGACGACTATTGGCACTATGTCCTGTAATCCTGCGATCGGTGGTCTCGGCAAAGGTCACCTCGTTCGCGAAGTCGACGCCCTAGACGGGCTGATGGGCCGTGTCGCGGATCACGCCGGTATTCAGTTTCGACTGCTGAATCGCAAAAAAGGGCCTGCGGTGCGTGGACCGCGCACGCAGGCTGACAGGAAGCTCTACCTTCAGGCAATGCAGGCCGAGATTTCTGGTATTTCCGGCCTGGACGTCATTGAGGGTGACGCCTTCGACCTGGCGTTCTCTGATGGACAGCTCGAAGCCCTGATCATGAAGGATGGACGCCGGCTTGCATGCCGCGCTGTGGTCATCACGACGGGCACGTTTTTGCGCGGCCTTATTCATATCGGCAGCGAAAAGATTCCGGCTGGCCGCGTTGGTGAAGACCCATCGATTGGGCTTTCCGCGACCTTCGAACAGCTTGGCCTCTCCTTGGGGCGGTTGAAGACCGGCACGCCGGCGCGCCTGGATGGACGGACGATCCGGTGGGATGTCGTCGGCCGTCAGGCTGCCGATGAAGATCCGGTGCCGTTTTCCTTCATGACGGATCGCATCACGACGCCGCAGATTGAATGTGGCGTGACACGCACGACACCGGCGACCCACCGCATCATCGAAGAAAACATCGGCAAGTCCGCCATGTATTCCGGGCAGATCGAGGGTGTGGGACCGCGATACTGCCCCTCGATCGAAGACAAGATTGTCCGGTTCGGGGAGCGGGATGGGCACCAGATCTTTCTGGAGCCAGAAGGTCTCGACGATCACACTGTCTATCCCAACGGCATTTCCACTTCGCTGCCCGCCGACGTGCAGGAAGCGTTCATCCGAACGATTCCGGGTTTGGAGGAGGTGACAATCCTGCAACCCGGCTATGCGATCGAATACGATCACGTCGATCCACGGGAACTGTCGGCGAGCCTGGAAGTCAGGCGCCAACCGGGCCTCTTCCTCGCGGGGCAGATCAACGGCACGACCGGTTACGAAGAGGCCGCTGCACAAGGGCTGGTTGCGGGTCTCAACGCCGCGCGTCGTGCAGCGGGTCACGATGGCCATGTCTTCAGCCGGACCGACAGCTATATCGGCGTGATGATCGATGACCTGACATCGCGTGGCGTCACTGAACCGTACCGGATGTTCACCTCCCGTGCGGAATACCGACTGTCCTTGCGGGCGGATAACGCCGATGCCCGACTGACACCACTCGGTATTGACCTCGGCATCGTCGCCAAACCGCGCCGGGATCGTTTTGCCCAATGGTGTGGCGACATGCAGACCGCGCGAGACAGGTTGCAGACGCTGCGGCTATCGCCGAATGAGGCGGCAGTACACGGCATCAAGATCAATTTCGACGGTGTCCGTCGAAGCGCTTATGACCTGCTTGCCTATCCCGACATCAACTTTAGAGATCTGGCGGCAATCTGGCCGGACGACCTGGCAGAGTTTGTGCCGCGGGTTCGGGATGCGATCGAAATCGAGGCCACCTACGCCGTCTATATGAATAGGCAGGAGACGGACATTGCCGAGGCGCGCCGCGAAGAGGAACGCCGAATTCCGGACGACTTTGATTTCAGCACGCTGCCGGGCCTATCGATCGAGCTTCGTCAGAAGCTTGCCGCGGCGCGCCCGTCAAACCTTTCCCAGGCGTCGCGCGTCGATGGTATGACACCAGCGGCACTGACCCTTCTCCTCGCATATCTGAAGCGTCTACCGGCGGACGCAGTGCAAAAGGCTGCCTCTATATGAAGACTATGCCTCGCGATTTGGATGGCCTGAATGTTTCACGTGAAACTGTGGAGAGGCTGAACGGCTTCGTCGTGCTTTTTCAGAAATGGGCGAAAGCCATCAATCTGGTTGCGCCGTCGACTCTTTCCGAGGTTTGGGCCCGGCACGTCGTGGATAGCGCGCAGATCTATGCACTCTATCCCGGAGCCCGGACGTGGGTTGATCTCGGCAGTGGGGGTGGCTTCCCCGGCATCGTGACAGGCATTCTCCTCGCTGAGCGGGACGATGGCTGGGTTCATCTGGTCGAGAGCAACAACAAGAAGGCGGCTTTTCTGCGAACAGCAATTCGCGAAACCGGCGCGCGCGCTTCGGTCCATGCGATTCGCATCGAGGAAGCGCCGTCCGTTATTCCCCAGTGCGATGCGATCTCTGCCCGAGCCCTGGCAGATCTTGATCTTCTCATGGATTTCGGCCTCCCTTGGGCGGAGCGGAATCCGGATTTGCGACTTTTCCTGCACAAAGGGCGGGATTACCAAAGGGAGGTCGATAAAGCGCTTGGTCGGTGGAGATTCGATCTGGTAAAACATGCCAGTGTTGTCGAGCCGGATTCTGTCGTGCTCGAACTCTCGCATCTTTCGCGAAAACCTTAGGGATTGCATGTCCATGGCAGGCGAAAAGAACCGGATCATTACGATTGCGAACCAGAAGGGCGGCGTTGGCAAGACGACGACGGCGATCAATCTCGCGACGGCGCTGGCAGCGATCGGCGAGCGGGTCCTGATTGTTGATTTGGATCCCCAGGGAAATGCCAGCACCGGCCTGGGCATCGACCGCCGCAATCGCGAACTGTCGTCATTTGATCTTTTGATCGGCAGCCATGGCGTGGCCGAGACAGCTGTACCAACCGCTGTGCCCAACCTGTCGATCATTCCATCGACAATGGACCTGCTTGGCATCGAAATGGAAATTGCCCAGCAGAATGACCGGGTCTTCCGCTTGAAGCGTGCGCTCGCATCTGAAGGCGCTTTGTCTTACTCTTACGTGCTGGTCGATTGCCCGCCGTCTTTCAATTTGTTGACGATGAATGCCATGGCGGCGGCCCATTCCGTGCTCGTGCCGTTGCAATGCGAGTTTTTTGCCCTGGAAGGCCTTAGCCAGCTTCTGGAAACGGTCGACCAGGTGCGTCGCACCGTCAATCCGCGACTGGATATCCAGGGCATCGTTCTCACCATGTTCGATTCGCGCAACAATCTGGCGCAGCAGGTTGTCAACGATGTGCGCACGCATCTCGGTGAGAAGGTCTATCATACGCTCATTCCGCGGAATGTGCGCGTTTCGGAAGCACCTTCCTACGGTAAGCCGGCCATTCTTTACGATCTCAAATGCGCCGGAAGCCAGGCCTATCTTCAGCTCGCTTCCGAGGTGATCCAGCGAGAAAGGCAGCGGAAGGCTGCTTGATTCAGTATCCGTGAGTAGAACCGATGAACGATGATACCTCCAAGCGGCGCCTCGGCCGCGGCCTCGCGGCACTGATCGGGGAGATGGACCAGGTACCGGCCGCCGACATCGGTGATCGACCGGCAGTCAATCCCGATCGACTTGTGCCGATCGAGTTTATCGGTCGAAATCCGCGCAATCCGCGGCGTTATTTTGACGAATCCGAATTGCAGGACCTAGCGTCCTCTATTCGCCAGCATGGTATAGTCCAACCTGTTGTCGTGCGCACGATTGCAGAAAGCCGCTACGAAATTATCGCCGGCGAGCGTCGCTGGCGTGCGGCCCAGCTGGCAGGGCTGATCGAGATCCCGGTTATCATCCGCGACGTGGACGACCGCACGGCGCTGGAAATCGCAATCGTCGAGAACGTCCAACGTTCGGATCTCAACCCACTGGAAGAAGCAATGGGCTATGAGCTGCTGATCGCCGATCATGGCTATACGCAGAACGACCTCGGCGAAATCATCGGCAAGAGCCGCAGCCACGTGGCAAACAGTCTTCGCCTGTTGAAGTTGCCGGAGCCTGTGCGCGATATGCTTGCTTCCGGCACGCTATCCGCCGGGCACGCGCGGGCGCTCATTCCGACCTCGGATCCGACTGTCCTTGCGAAAGCAGTCGTGGCAAAAGGTATGTCCGTACGGGATACGGAGCGTCTCGCCCAGAACGATATCAAAGCTCAGAGCGATCCGAGCCATGCGCAGACACCGCGCAAGGAGGAAAAGGATGCCGATACGCTGGCCTTGGAGCGAACGCTTTCGGATGTCCTTGGTCTCGATGTCACCGTCAATCACAAGGGCGGCGGCGGCCAGCTTCGGATCGCCTACAAGACACTGGAACAGCTCGAAGAAATCTGCCGGCTTCTAGAGCGTCGCTGACGCTTCCAAGAGGCTCGCTATTTCGCGCGAAGGTCACAAATCCTTAGCCGGATTCAGCGGCGGGCCGACTGAAGCACGGTTGCCAGCATGGTCTGCATGGCAATCGTATCTTCCAGAGCGGCGCGCTGCCGGCTTTGCAGGATCGCCGCCTGCAGGCGCTGTGTTTCACGCCGAATGGCCGGACCTGTCCAGGTTTTCAGCGCATTTTCCACGATCGGTTTGCGGCGGAAATGAAGATGCCGGCCCAAGATCGCAATGGCTTGGGCGGCGGGCGCTCGTTTTTCGTCCATTTCTGCACGCATCAATTCCATGAGCTGGAACTGTCGCAGGCATCCTTGCAGGACGAGGAAGACTGGCGTTTTGGACGAAACGATCTTCTGGATGGCATGCAGGAAGCCGTCACGATCGCCCTTGAGAATGGCATCGATGGCGTCGTCCGTCGAGATCGCACTGGCATCGCCTACAATTTCCTCGACATCCTGCTCCTCGATAAGCGCCTTGCCGCGACAGTAGAGCGCCAGCTTGCGCACCTCGTTGCGAGAGGCCAGCCTGTCGCCGCCGATGGTTTCCGTCAGACGCTGCCGGGCGGCGGGAGAAATTCGCAGGTTCTCGGCCGTCAATTCCTGATCGATCAACGCCTGTAGGGCGCGGCCGTCATCGGCGTAACAGGGGACGGCGACGACCTGGGCGGCGGATTCTGCCGCCTTGCGCAGGGCTGCGCCCTTCTTGAGATCGCCGGCTTCTATGATCAGCGTAGAGGAGCCTGCCGGCTCGCGCGAGAGGATTTCCAGGGCATCGGAAACACCCTTCTCGTTGCCGGCGTTGCGGATCCAGACAAGACGATCACCGCCGAAAAGACCGATGGCGTTCATCTCGTCTATGAGACGCCCTGGGTGGTTGCCGATTTCACCGGCGTCGAGTTTCACGACGGAGAACGCGTCTTTGAGATCGACACCGCTGGCCGCGGCAAGTGCCGAGGCTCGTTCGGAAACGAGGCCGCGGTCAGGTCCGTAGATGAGCAGCAGGCGTGCAGGCAAAGGCTTCCGTTTCAGGAAACCGTCAAATTCGTGCGATTTGATCTCGGCCATAGCCGGCTCAGCGACGGCCGAGAGCCGACGCGATATCGGCTCGGACCAGTTCCGCCAGTTCACGGGCGCCGCGGTTTTCCGCATCGCGAACGGCGCGCAGCTTGGCGAATTCCTGGATCGGGAAATCGACCAGCGCGACGGCCGAACGTTTGCCGGATGTAATCGTTTCGCCGGAGTCGGACTTCACGAGGTTGTAGTCCGCCGACACGACGATACGACCGGCACGTGGAACATCGTCTGCCACATCGATCAGCACGCCGATATTGCGCACGGAGACGTTGAGATCGAGGTGATAGAGGGCATTCTGCGGTTCGCCTGCACCGCCGGCAAAGAGGAAGATCAGGTCGTTGCGAACCTGCTGTTCCACGCGGTCGTCGGCCTCCGAAATGGAGACGGAGGCAAGCTTGCCTTCCGTGCCAGCGGCCGTGGAATAAAGCGGGCGCACCTGGCACCCGGCGAGCACGCCGAGAAGCGCGATGCCGGCGAGCGCCTTGCCGAGCCGCGAGAGGCCGGTTCCGTCAGACAACAACATTCACGATCCTCTGCGGTACGACGATGATCTTCTTGGGGTGCTTACCGGCAAGTGCTACCTGGACGGCCTCGAGGGCCAGCACGGCCGCTTCGACCGCACTCTGGTCCGCATCGCGGGCGATTGTCAAATCCGCGCGCTTCTTGCCGTTGATCTGCACGGGCAGCGTGATTTCGTTTTCGATGACAAGACGATCGTCATAGGACGGCCAGGCCGTCATTGCCACCAGGCCTTCGCCGCCGATTTCACGCCAGCACTCTTCCGCCAGATGCGGGGTCATCGGCGCGACGATGCGGATCAGGATGCCGACGGCTTCCCGGAGGGCGGAAGTGAGTTCCGGCGAGGCCTTGCCGGCGGCTGCCGTTGCCAGCGGTGCGGCGATCGTGTTGACGAATTCGTAGATGCGCGCGACCGCCTTGTTGAAGGCGAGCTTGTCGTAATCCGCCTGGACGGACTTCAGCGTCTTGTGCGCGGCCTGCGAGACAGCGAGTGCCTCGCCCTCGGCGCCGGCGTGGCTTTCGACGGTCTTCAGCACCGGTGCGGCTTCGGAGACGAGACGCCAGACGCGCTGGACGAAACGATTTGCGCCCTCGACGCCGGCTTCCGACCAGATGACATCACGGTCCGGCGGAGAATCGGAAAGCACGAAGAAGCGGGCGGTATCGGCGCCATAGGAGGCAATGATATCGTCCGGATCGACGACGTTCTTCTTCGACTTCGACATCTTCTCGATCGAGCCGATGGCAATTTCTTCGCCGGATTCGAGATGCACGGCCTTGCGCTTGCCGTCCGCTTCCTCGATGCGGATTTCGGCCGGCGTCACCCATTCGCGCTTGGCGCCTTCGCCGCGGCTATAGGTTTCGTGCACGACCATGCCCTGCGTGAAGAGGCCCTTGAAGGGCTCCTTGATGTCGAGATGGCCGGCCACTTGCATGGCGCGGGTGAAGAAACGCGAATAGAGCAGGTGCAGGATCGCGTGCTCGATGCCGCCGATATACTGGTCGACCGGCAGCCAGGCATTGGCGGCGGCGGGATCGGTCGGGTTGTTTTCCCAAGGTGCCGTGAAGCGGGCGTAGTACCAGGACGAGTCGACGAATGTATCCATCGTGTCCGTCTCGCGACGGGCATCCTTGCCGCAGTGCGGGCAGGCGACATGGCGCCAGGTCGGATGGCGGTCGAGCGGATTGCCGGGCTTGTCGAAGGTGACATCGTCCGGCAGCTTTACCGGCAGGTCGGCCTTCGGTACGGGCACGACACCGCAATCATCGCAATGGATGACCGGGATCGGGCAGCCCCAATAGCGCTGGCGCGAAATGCCCCAGTCGCGCAGGCGGAAATTCACCTTGCGCTCGCCCTGCGGCGCATTGCCGAGCGTGGCCGCGCTCAGGCGCTTGGCGACCTCTTCGAATGCTTCTTCCGTGCCGAGGCCGTCGAGGAAGCGGGAATTGATCATTACGCCGTCGCCGACATAGGCTTCATCGCCGATCGCGAAGGTGGCGGCGTCGCCATCCTTCGGCATGACGACGGGCACGACCGGCAGGTCATATTTTCGCGCGAAATCGAGGTCGCGCTGGTCACCGGAGGGGCAGCCGAAAATGGCGCCCGTGCCGTAGTCCATCAACACGAAGTTCGCGACATAGACCGGCAGTTCCACGCTGGCATCGAAGGGATGGCGAACGCGGATGCCCGTGTCCATGCCCTTCTTCTCGGCGGTTTCGAGGGCGGCAAGCGAAGTGCCGGCGCGGCGGCATTCCTCGCAGAACGCCATGATCTCGGGATTGGTGGCGGAGACTTCCCGAGCCAGCGGATGATCGGCGGAAATCGCCAGGAAGGAGGCGCCGAACAGCGTGTCGGGACGCGTCGTATAGACGGTGACGTCCTTTTCGGTCGTCAGGCCAGCGCCGCTGGACACTTCCCAGCGCACCAGCATGCCTTCGGAGCGGCCGATCCAGTTCTTCTGCATGAGCCGGACCTTTTCCGGCCACTGGTCGAGCGTTTCCAGCGAATCGAGCAGGTCCTGGCTGAAATCGGTGATGCGGAAGAACCACTGCGTCAGCTCGCGCTGCTCGACGAGCGCGCCCGACCGCCAGCCGCGGCCGTCGATGACCTGCTCATTGGCGAGAACGGTGTGGTCGACCGGGTCCCAGTTTACCTTGGACTGCTTGCGGTAGACGAGGCCCTTTTCCAGGAAGTCGAGGAACAGGTGCTGCTGGCGCTGGTAGTATTCGACGTCACAGGTGGCGAATTCGCGCGACCAGTCGAGCGACAGGCCCATCGACTTCAGCTGCGCACGCATCGTCGCGATGTTTTCGTAGGTCCAGCTTTTCGGGTGCACCTTGTTCTGCATGGCGGCGTTTTCGGCGGGCATGCCGAAGGCGTCCCAGCCCATCGGGTGCAGCACGTTGAAGCCGCGCGCACGCTTGTAGCGGGCAACCACGTCGCCCATCGCATAGTTGCGCACATGGCCCATGTGGATGCGGCCGGACGGATAGGGGAACATCTCTAGCACGTAGTACTTTTCGCGCGGATCGTCGTTCTGGGTCAGAAAGACGTTTTCTTCGTTCCATTTTGCCTGCCAGCGGGGTTCGGCATCGCGCGGATTGTAACGTTCGGTGGCCATGTCTTTGATGTTCCGGAAGTCTTTTGGGAGTCTTGGAGGGCGGTTCGCCCATGCGAATATAGTGGCGAGACCTTCATCATGAAACCGCCGAAGCGTCAAGTTTTGTGGGCCTCGCGCGGGCTTGTCGCAGCGTCTCGTGCTTGGCAAGTGGCGCCGTTTTCGCTAGGTCCGGAGCCTGATGCTGATGGAGAGTGATCATGGACCTTCAGGACCGTCTCGAAGACGTTCGCAACCGCATGCGCAAGGCAGCCATGGAAGCCGATCGGCGGCCTGAAGCGGTCACGCTCGTCGCGGTCTCGAAGACCTTCGATGCGGAAGCGATTCGCCCGGCGATTGCGCTTGGACAGCGTGTGTTCGGCGAGAACCGCGTGCAGGAAGCGCAGGGCAAGTGGCCCGGCCTTCGCGAGGAGACTGATGGCATCGAGCTTCACCTGATCGGTCCGCTGCAATCTAACAAGGCCGCCGAGGCGGTGGCGCTGTTCGACGTCATCGAGACGGTGGACCGGGAGAAGATCGCCCGCGCACTTGCTGCGGAAATGGCACGGCAGGGGCGCGCGCTCAGGCTCTATGTCCAGGTCAATACCGGGCTCGAGCCACAGAAGGCCGGCATCGCACCGGACGACACGGTCGCTTTCGTTGCCCTCTGCCGTGAAGAGCTTGGCTTGGTCATCGAGGGGCTGATGTGCATTCCGCCGGCGGACGAAAATCCCGGTCCGCATTTCGCACTGCTCGCCAAGCTCGCGGCACGCTGCGGTCTCGACAGGCTGTCGATGGGTATGTCCGGTGATTATGAAACTGCCATCGGCTTCGGCGCAACCAGCGTGCGCGTCGGCTCGGCGATTTTCGGCACGCGCTAAACCGCCTGTTCGATTTGATGAAGCGCAAGCGTCGGTTTTGTCGCTTAGGGCTTTCGTCTGGCTTTGCGAAAAGCCCTCCCTCTCCTATTCTCCCGATTGGAGGAGCTGGCCGCTTTATGGTCGGCGGGAGGAAGCGATGCACAAAAATTATGCCGAGACCTATCGGGCCTGGAAGGATGACCACGAGGCTTACTGGGCCGAGGCCGCGCGGGCGATCGACTGGTTCACGGAGCCGGTGAAGATTTTCGATGCCGACCAGGGCGTCTATGGGCGCTGGTTTCCCGACGCGTTCAGCAATACCTGTCACAACTGCGTCGACCGGCATGTGGAGGCCGGTCGCGGCGATCAGGTCGCGCTGATTTACGACAGCCCGGTGACCGGCCGCAAGGCGCGCTACAGCTATGCCGACCTGCTGGTGCAGGTGAACGCCATGGCGGCGGTGCTTGTCGATCATGGTGTCGCGAAGGGCGACCGCGTCATCCTCTATATGCCGATGATCCCGGAAGCGATCTTCGCCATGCTCGCCTGCGCCCGCATCGGGGCGATCCATTCGGTGGTGTTCGGCGGTTTTGCAGCAAGTGAACTCGCGGCGCGTATCGACGATTCCGCGGCGAAGCTGGTCGTTTCGGCGAGTTGCGGCGTCGAGCCCAATCGCATCATCGCTTACAAGCCGCTGCTCGATTCGGCGATCGAACTTGCGAAGCACAAGCCGGAGCATTGCCTCGTGCTGCAGCGCGCTGAACTCGCGGCAGACCTCACGTCCAGTCGGGATGTCGATCTCGGCGCGGCACTGGAGGCTGCCGCGGGGCGCACGGTTGCCTGCGCATCGCTTGCCGCGACCGATCCGCTCTATATTCTCTACACGTCGGGCACGACCGGCCAGCCGAAGGGCGTTATCCGCGACAATGGTGGGCATATGGTGGCGCTCGCCTGGTCGATGGGCGCGCTCTACGGGGTGGCGCCCGGCGAGGTCTATTGGGCGGCGTCGGATATCGGCTGGGTCGTCGGCCATTCCTATATCGTCTATGGGCCGCTGCTGAACGGCAGCACGACGGTGCTCTACGAGGGCAAGCCGGTCGGCACGCCGGATGCCGGCGCCTTCTGGCGCGTCGTCGAGGAGTACAAGGTCTCCGTGCTGTTTACGGCGCCGACCGCTTTCCGTGCGATCCGCAAGGAGGATCCGGAGGGTGTGTTCGTGAAACGGCACGATCTCTCCAGCCTGCGCGCGCTGTTCCTCGCCGGCGAGCGCGCCGATCCGGAAACGATCCGCTGGGCGGAAAGTGTGCTGGGCGTGCCGGTCATCGATCACTGGTGGCAGACGGAGACTGGCTGGGCGATTGTCGGCAACCCGCTTGGCCTCGATCCGCTGCCCGTGAAACACGGATCGCCGACCGTGCCGATGCCCGGTTACGAATTGCACGTACTGGACGATGCCGGCCATGAGGTGCCGGCAGGCACGCTCGGCAACATCGCGATAAAACTTCCCCTGCCCCCGGGCTGCCTGCCGACCTTCTGGAACGCCGACGAACGGTTTCACACGACCTGCCTTGCGGAGTTCCCTGGCTATTACAAGACAGCAGATGCGGGCTACCTCGATGAAGACGGGTATGTCTTCGTCATGGCGCGCACCGACGATATCATTAATGTCGCCGGCCATCGGCTGTCGACGGGCGCGATGGAAGAGGTTTGCGCCAGCCATCCGGACGTTGCCGAATGCGCCGTCATCGGCGTTGCCGATGCGGTGAAGGGACAGGTGCCTGCTGGTTTCCTCGTTCTGAAGAGCGGTGTTTCACGTGAATCATCGCTTGTGGAGCAGGAGGTCGTGGCACTGGTGCGCGAGCGTATCGGCCCCGTTGCGGCCTTCAAGACAGTGCTCTGCGTGAAGCGCCTGCCGAAAACGCGTTCGGGCAAGATCCTGCGCGGCACCATGCAGAAGATCGCCGACCGGGAAGAATGGAAGATGCCAGCGACGATCGACGATCCTGCTGTTCTCGATGAGATCGCCGGGGCGCTGTCGGCACGACGAATCGGCTAGCTGCCTTGCATACAGGCAAAGAAAAAGCCCGGTCGTGGAAACGGCCGGGCTTTTTGATGTGGTGTTCGACGGTGCTTAGAAGCGCTCGTCTTCATCCTCGTCAGGCGTTGCCGACTTCAGCGACTTGAGCTTGGCAAAGACGGCATCGGCGTCGATTTCCTTCTCTTCCTCGCGGTCGGTGCCGTAGGGCAGCTTTTCCGTTTCCTGCGCAGATTCGAGCGTCGCACCCAGTTCGGCGGCGGTCGGCAGCGGACGGCCCTTCGAGGCGCGTTCGACTTCGAGGTCGAGGTCGATCTGCGAGCACAGGCCAAGCGTCACCGGATCCATCGGCGTCAGGTTGGTCGAGTTCCAGTGAGTGCGTTCGCGGATCTGCTCGATCGTCGACTTGGTCGTGCCGACGAGACGCGAAATCTGCGCATCCTTCAGTTCCGCGTGGTTGCGCACCAGCCAGAGAATGGCGTTCGGGCGGTCCTGACGCTTGGAGACCGGCGTGTAGCGCGGGCCCTTGCGCTTGGATTCGGGCACGCGAACCTTCGGTTCGGAAAGCTTGAGCTTGTGGTTCGGGTTGCCTTCCGCACGGGCGATTTCGTCGCGGGAAAGCTGGCCGGTCGAGATCGGATCAAGGCCCTTGATGCCCTGGGCCGATTCGCCGTCGGCGATCGCTTTCACTTCGAGCGGGTGCAGTTTGCAGAACGTGGCGATCTGGTCGAACGACAGCGCCGTGTTGTCAACAAGCCAGACGGCCGTTGCCTTTGGCATAAGCAGCTGTTGAGCCATGGATATAGTCCTCTTGTGCGTCCGCGCCGGTGTCGCGGGCCGTGGGTAGTAACCACTATGTTCCGGGAATTCGGCCCTCTATAACCTCACTGTCGCAGAAATGCAATTCTTCAAGCGACAAATGACCTTTGTCTAATTGCCCGACGGATTTGACCTGTTATGTATGGCGCAGGAGTTGCGGGGAGCCCGAGGAGATGCGGCATCCCGCCTATGCGCAGTGAGGAGGAATCCATGTCCGCAAAGACCTATCCGGTCCTGAAATCCGCGAAAAGCCGAGCGCTGATCGACAACGAAACCTATCAGAAATGGTATCGCGAGAGCGTCGAGAACCCGGAGCGTTTCTGGGACAAACACGGCATGCGGATCGACTGGTTCAAGCCCTATACCAAGGTCAAGAACACGTCGTTCACCGGCAAGGTCCCGATCAAGTGGTTCGAGGACGGCATCACCAACGTCTCCTACAATTGCATTGACCGCCACCTGAAGACGCATGGCGACCAGGTCGCCATCATCTGGGAAGGCGACAACCCCTATATCGACAAGAAGATCACCTATAACGAGCTTTACGAGCACGTCTGCCGCATGGCGAACGTGATGAAGAAGCACGGCGTCAAGAAGGGTGACCGCGTCACCATCTACATGCCGATGATCCCGGAAGCGGCCTATGCCATGCTCGCCTGCGCGCGCATCGGCGCCATTCACTCGATCGTCTTCGGCGGCTTCTCGCCGGATGCGTTGGCCGGCCGTATCGTCGACTGCGAATCGACCTTCGTCATCACCTGCGACGAGGGCGTGCGCGGCGGCAAGCCGATCCCGCTCAAGGAAAACACCGATACGGCGATCGACATCGCGGCGAAGAACCATGTCATCGTCAACAAGGTTCTGGTCGTGCGCCGCACCGGCGGCAAGATCGGCTGGGCGCCGGGCCGCGATATCTGGCACCACCAGGAAGTGCTGACCGTGCCGCGCGATTGTCCGCCGGCAAAGATGAAGGCGGAAGATCCCCTCTTCATCCTCTACACGTCCGGTTCGACCGGCAAGCCGAAGGGCGTGCTGCACACCACTGCCGGCTACCTCGTCTATGCCTCGATGACGCACAAATACGTCTTCGACTACCAGGATGGCGATATCTACTGGTGCACGGCCGATGTCGGCTGGGTGACCGGCCATTCCTACATCGTCTACGGCCCGCTGGCGAACCGCGCGACCACGCTGATGTTCGAAGGCGTGCCGAACTTCCCGGATGCCGGCCGCTTCTGGGAGGTGGTCGACAAGCACAAGGTCAACATCTTCTACACCGCGCCGACGGCGATCCGCGCGCTGATGGGTGCAGGCGACGCCTATGTGAAGCGCTCGTCGCGTTCGTCGCTGCGCCTGCTCGGTTCGGTCGGCGAGCCGATCAACCCGGAAGCCTGGGAATGGTACTACAACGTCGTCGGCGAGGGCCGCGCGCCGATCGTCGATACCTGGTGGCAGACGGAGACCGGTGGCATTCTCATCACCCCGTTGCCGGGCGCGACGGACCTCAAGCCGGGTTCGGCAACACGGCCGTTCTTCGGCATCAAGCCGCAGCTCGTCGACAATGAAGGCAATGTGCTGGAAGGGGTCGCTGACGGCAATCTCTGCATCACCGACAGCTGGCCCGGCCAGATGCGCACGGTCTACGGCGATCACAAGCGCTTCGTCGAAACCTATTTTTCGACCTACAAGGGTAAGTACTTTACCGGTGACGGCTGCCGGCGCGACGAGGACGGCTATTACTGGATCACCGGCCGCGTCGACGACGTGCTCAACATTTCCGGCCACCGCCTCGGCACGGCGGAAATCGAATCGGCGCTGGTCTCGCACCATCTGGTTTCGGAAGCCGCCGTCGTCGGTTATCCGCACGGCCTCAAGGGTCAGGGCATCTATTGCTACGTCTCGCTGATGGCCGGCGAGGAGGGGAATGATGCGCTGCGCCAGGACCTAGTGAAGCATGTGCGCAAGGAGATCGGCCCGATCGCGAGCCCGGACAAGATCCAGTTCGCTCCCGGCCTGCCGAAAACCCGTTCCGGCAAGATCATGCGCCGGATTCTGCGCAAGATCGCCGAGGATGATTTTGGTGCGCTCGGCGATACTTCGACGCTTGCCGATCCGGCCGTCGTGGATGACCTGATCGCCAATCGGCAAAACAAGGCCGCTGGCTGATTGAAGAGGCTGGGATAAATGCGAAACGGCGGCCCAGGCCGCCGTTTTCTTTTGGAGAATTGCTTGAGGGAATATCCTCTCCTCTCCTCTCCTCCCCTCTTCCGTCATCCTCGGGCTCGACCCGACCATGACGAAGGAGAGGTAACGGACCGCGGCGATAGCCCGGGTCATTCCTGAGCCGGATTCCTACCCTCAGAAATCGATCGCCCGGCCGTTGACTTCCCAATCGCCGAAACGGGCCGGGTCCGCACCGCCGCGGCCGCCGACCTCGGGCGCCGGTTCAACCGGCTGCGCGGCTTTGCGCCGTTCCTGAGCTTCCTGGAGGGCGCGCAATGCGGCGGGAGAAAGCACCTTGCGGCCGTCTGAATGATTGTCGTTGTCGTTCTGCATGAAAATCGGCATCCTTCCCGGATATTGAAGAATTCCTGTTCGCTTACCATCATATAGGAGCGTGACGGCGTTGTGGAAAGCGCTGATTCACGTGAAACACTCCCTTGACAACAGGGGAATGCACGCGGGCAACGAGACCCGACAGGAGCCGAAAACCTATGAACATCGTTCGCACAGCCATGCTTCTCGCCTTCATGACGGCGCTTTTCATGGGCGTGGGCCTGCTCATCGGCGGCAAGGGCGGCATGATGATCGCGCTGCTCATCGCCATCGCCATGAATTTCTTTTCTTACTGGAATTCCGACCGCATGGTTCTGTCCATGTACGGCGCCAAGGAGGTCGATGAGCGGTCAGCGCCGGAATATTTCGGCATCGTACGCGACCTCGCAAAACGCGCCGGCCTGCCCATGCCGCGGGTCTATGTCATCAACAGCGACCAGCCGAACGCCTTTGCAACCGGCCGCAATCCGCAAAATGCTGCGGTTGCCGCCTCGACCGGTCTTCTCCAGGCGCTCTCCTATGAAGAGGTGGCGGGCGTGATGGCGCACGAGCTTGCCCATATTCAGAACCGCGACACGCTGACCATGACGCTGACGGCGACGATTGCCGGTGCGATTTCGATGCTTGCCAACTTCGCCATGTTCTTCGGCGGTAGTGGCAACCGCGAAAACAGCAACCCGCTCGGCTTCATCGGCGTGCTGATCGCGATGATCGTCGCCCCCTTTGCCGCAATGCTGGTGCAGATGGCGATCAGCCGGACGCGCGAATATTCGGCCGACAAGCGCGGCGCGGAAATCTGCGGCAATCCGTTGTGGCTCTCGTCGGCACTCGGCAAGATCGCCGTCGCGGCGGGCCGCGTTCCCAATAACGATGCCGAGCGCAACCCGGCCACAGCGCATATGTTCATCATCAATCCGCTCTCGGGCGAGCGTATGGACAACCTGTTTTCGACCCATCCGAACACCGAGAACCGCATCGCGGCCCTTGAGGAAATGGCCCGTGGCATGCAAGCGCGCTCGACGGAGCCGGTCCGGGCTGATAATCCCTCACGCAAATCGCGCTCCGTCCCGACGACGGGCTGGGGACGCGGTGGTTCCGAACCACCCAAGGGTCCCTGGTCTTGAGCGACGACAGAAAACACAGAGCACATCCCAATCGGCATCGCGGCGGTAAGGGGCGAGCCCCCGTGGAGGCGCACGAGAGCCATTCGGAAAAGCCGGGCTTGCGTGCCCGGCAGGCGGCCGCCAAGATCCTTGCCGCCGTCATCGACCGCCGGACGCCGCTCGACGGCATGCTGGACGCCGAGAACGGCAATCCGGCCTATCGGCAGCTCAACGACGCCGACCGTGCACTGGTACGCGCCATCATCAACACGGCGCTGCGCCATCTTCCCCGCATCGACACCATTCTGGACACGCTGGTCGGCACGCCGCTGCCGGTGGGCGCGCGCGCCTTGCAGCACGCCCTGACGGTCGCCGCAGCACAGATCCTCTATCTCGACGTTCCGGATCATTCCGCTGTCGACCTTGCGGTCGAGCAGGCGCAGATCGACCCGCGCAACCGCCGCTTTGCCAGCCTCACCAATGCGGTGCTGCGTCGCCTGTCGCGCGAAAAGGCCTCGCATCTGGCGGCGACCCGTTCGATTCCCGTCGTTCCGGACTGGTTCTACCAACGGCTTATCGACATCTACGGGCGTGAGCACACGGGACGGATTGCCGAAGCGCTTCTCGAACCGTCGGCTATCGACCTCACCGTCAAATCCGACCCGGAAGGCTGGGCTGCTCGGCTGGGTGGTCTCGTCCTGCCGACCGGTTCCGTGCGCCTGCCGGCCGCCTCCGGCGCCATTCCGGCATTGGAAGGGTTTGATGCGGGCGAATGGTGGGTGCAGGACGCCGCCGCCAGCATTCCGGCAAAGCTGTTTGGTGATCTTGCCGGCAAGCGCGTTGCCGATCTCTGCGCTGCGCCCGGCGGAAAAACCGCGCAGCTGGCGCATGCCGGTGCCGAGGTCACGGCGCTCGATCAGTCGGCCAACCGCCTGAAGCGGCTCATCGGCAATCTCGAACGTCTGGCGCTTCCGGTGACGGCTGTCGAGGCGAACATGGCGGATTACCGTCCTGACGCGCTTTTTGACGCCGTCCTGCTCGATGCGCCCTGCTCGTCCACCGGCACGATCCGTCGCCATCCCGACGTGCTCTGGACCAAGGGTCCGGAAGACATCGAAAAACTTGCCCGCCTGCAGGAGCGCCTGCTGCGCCACGCTCTGACGCTGGTAAAGCCCGGCGGCACGCTCGTCTTCTCCAATTGCTCGCTCGATCCGAACGAAGGGGAAGAGACGGTCGCCCGCGTCCTCGCCGATAATCCGTCCTGGCGAATCGACCCAGTCGATCCTGCCGATTGGCCCGGCCTGGAATCGGCGATCTCGCCGCGCGGCGAATTCCGCACGACACCCGCCATGTTGCCGGCAACCGAGACACATGCCGGCGGTTTGGACGGATTTTATGCCGTGCGGCTGCGAAACGGCGGCTAAACGACAGCACCTCACCCCGCACCGGCTGCGTCATCAACAGTCCATCAGCTCCGATGAATTGACGCGGCTTGCCGCATCAGCCTACCTATAGGAAGGAGGCATTCGTTAACCATGCAGCTTTCCGACCGGCAGCGGCTTCTCTATCTGTATTTGCGTGAGGGTTGGCGCCGGTTCTCGCGACGGCTTGCCCTGGGCCGAATCAGCGCCATGCGGTTTTCCGGCGGTACGCCGGATCGCCTGGTCGTCGCACCCACCGACCTGCATCCTGCCGATTCTTTTGCCGGCGAAGAAATAGCTGCCGGCCGGTTCCCCCTGGCGGGTCGTGTTCTGGAGTGTGAGGGTGATTCGCCCTTCGCGCTGGAGCTTCCCTCGGAAGAGTTCGCCGTCCGCCTGCATTCGTTTGGCTGGCTGCGCCATATGCGCCTCGTCGATCCGGAAAAGGCAGCACAGACCTCTCGCTTCATCGTCGACGACTGGCTGCAAAGCCATGGCCGCGTCATCGGCGGCCTCGCCTGGCGGCCGGACGTCGCCGCGCAACGCATCATCGCCTGGCTTTCCCATTCGCCGGTCGTGCTGAAGGATGCCGACTATCCGTTCTATCGCCGCTTCCTGAAGAGCCTCGCCTTCCAGGTCCGTTATCTGCGCCACGTCGCCGATACGACGCGGGATGGTGAGCCGCGGCTCAGGGTGCGCATAGCCCTTGCCATGGCCTCCATCGCCATGCCGGCCACCGCCGCGCGGATGCGCAAGGCCGCGCGTCATCTCGACGAGGAACTCGACCGGCAAATCCTTGCCGATGGTGGCCATTGCTCGCGCAATCCGCGGGCAGCCCTCGATCTGCTGCTCGATTTGCTGCCGCTGCGCCAGACCTATGTCAATCTCGGCCATGACATGCCGGCGCAGCTCATTCCCTGCATCGATCGCATCTATCCGGCGCTGCGTTTCTTCCGCCACCAGGGGGGTGAACTCGCGCTGTTCAATGGCGCCACCTACACGCTGGCGAACGAATTGATGTCGGCCCTGCGCTACGATGAGACGGGCGGCGCGCCGTTCAAGGCGCTGCCGTCCATCAACTACGATCGCCTCGCGGTGAAGGAGACGGTCGTCCTGATGGACACCGGCCTGCTGAAAGCCGTCGATCTTTCCGCGACGGCGTCTGCGGGAACGCTTTCCATCGAGATGTCGTCCGGCAAAAACCGTTTTATCGTCAATTCCGGCCGGCCGCGATTTGCCGGAGAGGCCTTGCGCCAGCTGTCGCGCACGACGGCGGCCCATTCGGTCGCCACCTTGAACGATACCTCATCGTCGCGCATTTCCGGCTCGCGGTTCCTCGGGCCGATCATCATCGGCGGCGTCAAGAAAGTCGATGTCGCCCGCACCGAGCGCGAATCCGGTGCCGATGGCGTGACGGCCAGCCATGACGGTTACCTGAAGCGCTTCGGCCTTCTCTACGAGCGTGATATCCTCGTTGCAGCCACCGGCAGCGAAATTCGCGGCCGGGAGCGTTTCTTCAAGCCGAACGACCCGAACGGCACCATCGAAAAGGGCCAGGCGGTGGTGCGTTTTCATATCCACCCGACCATCCAGCTCTATCGCGCATCCTCGAACGAGACCCGGCTGGTCGCGCCGGATGGCGAGGCCTGGGCGCTGACCTGCGTCGATGTGCCAGTTGAGGAGGAAGAGGACGTCTTCTTTGCCGATCCCTCCGGCGTCAGGACGTCGCGCCAGCTGACGCTGACCATGCCGCTCAATACGGTGCCTGAAGTTCAGTGGTCGCTGGTGCGACAGCGCTGAATTGCGGGCGTTTGCCGTTTTCTCCGGGCGACGGCTGTGATAACGGGGCGCATGACCATCCGGCCCCCTCCCGCGGGCCGTCAGAACGGAGCGCCCCCATGGCCGTTGTTTCCAAGAAAATCCCCGCCCCTGATCGTGTTGCCGTGCGCACCGCGCTTCTCTCCGTCTCCGAAAAGGCGGGCATCGTCGATCTCGCCCGCGCGCTCGCCGACAAGGGGGTACGCCTGTTGTCGACCGGCGGCACGCACAAGGCGCTGAGCGACGCCGGGCTTGCGGTGACCGACGTGTCCGAGGTCACGGGCTTTCCGGAAATCATGGATGGTCGGGTCAAGACCCTGCATCCCTCCGTGCATGGCGGCCTGCTGGCGATCCGCGACGACGCTGAGCATGTCGAGGCGATGAAGGCGCATGGCATCGATGCGATCGACCTGGCGATCATCAACCTCTATCCGTTCGAGGAGGTGCGCGCCAAGGGCGGCGACTATCCGACGACCGTCGAGAACATCGATATCGGCGGCCCGGCGATGATCCGCGCATCCGCTAAGAACCACGCCTATGTGACTGTTGTCACCGACCCGGCCGATTACCCTGCCCTGCTGGAAGAGCTGGCGGATGGGTCGACCTCCTATGCCTTCCGCCAGCGCCTCGCCGCCAAGGCCTATGCTCGTACGGCGGCCTATGACGCCGCGATCTCCAACTGGTTCGCCGAGGCGCTCGACATCGCTATGCCGCGTCACCGCGTGCTTGGCGGCGTGCTCAAGGAAGAGATGCGCTACGGCGAGAACCCGCACCAGAAGGCCGGCTTCTACGTCACCGGCGAGAATCGCCCCGGTGTCGCCACAGCGACGCTGCTGCAGGGCAAGCAGCTTTCCTACAACAATATCAACGATACGGACGCCGCTTTCGAGCTGGTGGCCGAGTTCCTGCCGGAAAACGGCCCGGCCTGCGCGATCATCAAGCACGCCAATCCCTGCGGCGTCGCCACCGGCAAGACGCTGAAGGATGCTTACGCGCGGGCGCTGGCCTGTGATCCGGTCTCCGCCTTCGGCGGCATCATCGCGCTCAACACGACGCTCGACGGCGAGACGGCGGAAGAGATCGTCAAGCTCTTCACCGAGGTCATCATCGCGCCGGATGCGGACGAGAAAGCGCGGGCCATCATTGCCGGCAAGCCTAACCTGCGCCTGTTGGTCACGGGCGCGCTGCCCGATCCGCGCGTGCCGGGCCTTTCCGCCAAGACGGTTTCCGGTGGCCTGCTCGTGCAGAGCCGTGACAACGGCATGGTCGAGGATCTCGAACTCAAGATCGTCACCAATCGCGCACCGACCGCGCAGGAGCTGGTCGACATGAAGTTCGCCTTCAAGGTCGCCAAGCACGTCAAGTCGAATGCCGTCGTCTATGCCAAGGACGGCCAGACGGCTGGCATCGGCGCCGGGCAGATGAGCCGCGTGGATTCCGCCCGCATTGCCGGGCTGAAGGCGGAAGAGGCTGCCAAGGCGATGGGCCTTGCGGAGCCGCTGACACGCGGCTCGGCTGTGGCTTCCGAAGCCTTTTTGCCCTTCGCCGACGGCCTGCTTTCGGCGATTGCCGCCGGTGCGACCGCCGTCATCCAGCCGGGTGGCTCGATGCGCGATGCGGAAGTGATTGCGGCGGCTGATGAGGCGGGCGTCGCGATGGTCTTCACCGGAATGCGCCACTTCCGGCATTGAATTTATCCGGATTCTTCCCCGGAATCGAAACGCCCCGCTTGCGGGGCGTTTTGCGTTTCAGGTGTTCACCCTGTTGGCCGGATAGGGTGTGCGCAGCAAGAGCAGGAAGCCGACGACGAGGAAGGCGATGAGTGCCATCATGCCGATGCGCGCTGAGCCTGTTGCCGTGGTGATGAGCGCGACCGACAGCGGTGCGAGGAAGGATGTGGCGCGGCCCGAGAGAGCATAGAGGCCGAAATAGCGGCCGGCTTCGTCAGGATGGATGCTCTGGGCGAGGTAGGAGCGGGCGGAGGCCTGCACGGGGCCGAAGGCGACGCCGATCAGCAGGCCGTAGAGGATATAGGCCTTTTCCGCTGCCGTGGCGAAGAGACCGCTGGAATCGGCGGTCGATAGCGGGATGAGGCCGAACAGCGTGAAGCCGGGGCCGGTGGAGACGATGCCGATCGTCGCGATGGTCAGGCAGACGAGGCTGATCACCACGACGGTTTTCGAGCCGAGGCGCTTGTCGAGCCGGCTGGCATAGAGGCAGCCGCCGATGGCGACGACGTTGAGGATGATGCCATAGATGCCGAGTTCAAACGTCTGCCAGGCGAACATGCCGGCGGCAAAGGTGCCGCCGAGTGCCAGGAGCCCGTTGACGCCGTCCTGGTAGATCATGCGGGCGACCAGGAAGCGCAGGATGCCCGGCTTGCCGCGCAGGTCGCGTAGGGTGGCGGAGAGATCCGCCAAGCCGGCGCGCACGGCGGCGGCGATCGGCAGTCCTTTGCTTTGATCCGGCGTGAAGAAAAACATCGGCAGGATGAAGACGAGATACCAGAGTGCTGAAATCGGCCCGGTGATGCGGGCGTCCGCGCCGGTCGCTGGATCGAGGCCGAACAGCGGCGCAATGCCGATGGCGGTCTTGCCGGTTTCCGGGTTGGCCGCGAGAAGGGCGACCACCGCGATCAGCACGATCATGCCGCCGAGATAACCAAGGCCCCAGGCGATGTTGGAGATACGGCCGGCATCTTCCGGCTTGACGAGGCGCGGCATCATCGAATCGTTGAAGACGATAGAAAACTCGGCCGCCACCGTCGCCAGCACGATCATGGCCATGGCGAAGGGCAGGCTGCTGCCGGGCGTGGCATGCCAAAGCGCAATGAGTGACAGGATCTTGATCACCGCGAAGACGGCAATCCAGGGTTTTCTCGCGCCGGAAGCATCGGCGATCGAGCCCATGATCGGCGCGAGCAGCGCAATTACAATGCCGGAAATGGTGAGCGTATAGCTCCAGGCGGCTTGGCCGGCTGCGTGGTCCTCGGTCAGGCGCGAGACGAGGTAGGGGCCGAAGATGAAGGTGGTGATGACCGTGAAGAAGGGCTGTGCCGCCCAGTCGAACAGCATCCAGCCCGTAATACCGAAACGGCCTACGCGCGGCTCCCGGCTTTCCACGACATCCGTCATCGCCCCTCCTGAAACGCGGGGCGAAGACTGAGCGCCCGTCCGCAAGCCGGCTAATGAAGCCTATGCTTCATCAACCGGCAGCAGGACTGTGTCATTTCGCCCGTTCCTGCGCAAGATCGCTGAGGACGCCTGCGGCGACGCTCACCTTGGCGAGCGTGGCTTCGCCTGCTTCGATCAGCGCGGAGAGATTGGCCGTCACCCGGGCAAGCTTCTTCTCGTCGGCCTGCTGCCAGGCCGCGAGCGGCGCCTTGTCGCCCTTGTGGCGCGTCAGGACGACCGTCGCGAGGTCACGGCGGGCATTGGCGATGTCGGTGAGGCTGCGTTGCAGGGCGAGCGCCTCGTAGAGATCGCCGGTCGGGATGCGGCTTGCCGCCGAGAGCAGCCGGCCGATATTGAGCGTCGAGCTGATACCGGCGAAGGTCTGCGCGGTCTTGCCGAGCGTGTCGCCCGTCGCCCCGGCAATCAGCATCACCTCCGGCACAAAGATCAGCATGGAGAGCGTGGCGATTTCTTCCGCCAGATCCGCCGGCACGCCCTCGTCCTCATAGGCATGGGCCTTGCGGCGGGCTTCGTCGCCAGCCGCTTCCGAAATCAGCGTCGAAAGATGCGGGCGAAGCTGCTTCAGTGCCTGCTTCAGCTTGTGCACTGCCTGCTCCATCGAGCCCGACACCGCGCCCGTCGTCAAAAGCAGGCTTGTGACGGTGGCGTAGATGCGGCCGATCTCCTCATAGAGTTCGTTCTGCACGGACCCGGCGACGAGAGTGTCCAGCGCATCGACGCCAGCATAGAGCGCCGAGAGGCCGTAGCCGTCGCGGGCGATGACGGCCGCCTTCACGGCATCCGCCGGACCGAAGCCGGTGCCGTCGGTCAGCGTGGTGATGAAGGCCGGGCCACCGCGGTTGATCACCTCGTTGGCAAGGATGGTCGCGATGATTTCGCGGCGCAGGCGATGCGAACGGATGTCGTCCGCATAGGTCTTCTGCATCTTCGCCGGGAAGTAGCTCATCAGCGTCGGTTCGAAATAGGGCTCGTCCGGCAGGCCGGTGTGTACGAGTTCGTCGAACAGCACGAGCTTGGCATAGGAGAGCAGCACGCCGATTTCCGGTCGCGTCAGCGGCTTGCCAGCCTGGTAGCGTTCCGCCACCGTGCGGTCGTCCGGCAGGGTCTCGACCTTGCGGTTGAGCTGCCCGGCGGCCTCCAGGCGGTCCATCAGGCGCGTCAGCGGCGCGCGGTTGGCAACACCCTGCTTTTCGATGAGCGAGATCGCCAGCGATTGCAGGTAGTTGTTGCGCAGCACGAGGTGGCCCACCTCGTCCGTCATCGAGGCGAGCAACACGTTGCGCTTGGCGCGCGTCAGCCGCTCGTCACGCATGGCGGAAGCGAGCGCGATCTTGATGTTGACCTCGACGTCCGACGAATTCACGCCGGCCGAGTTGTCGATGGCGTCGGAGTTGCAGCGCCCGCCCTTGAGGCCGAAGGCGATACGGCCGCGCTGGGTAACGCCGAGGTTTGCGCCCTCGCCGATCACTTTGGCGCGCACGTCGTCGGCGACGATGCGGATCGGGTCGTTGGCGCGGTCGCCGACTTCCGCGTCGGTTTCGTTCTGGCCGCGGATATAGGTGCCGATGCCGCCGAACCACATCAGGTCGACCGGGGCCTTCAGGATCGCCGTCATGATCTCGAACGGCGTCGCCTTGGCCTTGTCGATGCCGATGACCGCCATGGCTTCCGGCGTCAGCGTCACGGATTTTTCCGTACGCGGGATGATCATCGCACCCTTGGAGAGCACGGAACGATCATAGTCCTGCCAGCTCGAGCGCGGCAGGGCGAACATGCGGCGGCGCTCGGCGAAGGACGTATCGGTATCCGGCGACGGATCGATGAAGATGTCGCGGTGGTCGAAGGCCGCGAGGAGCCGGATTTTCCGCGACAGCAGCATGCCGTTGCCAAAAACGTCGCCCGACATGTCGCCGACGCCGGCAACGGTGAAGGGCGTCTTCTGGATGTCGATGTTCATTTCACGGAAGTGGCGCTTGACGGTTTCCCAGGCACCGCGGGCGGTGATGCCCATCTTCTTGTGGTCGTAGCCGGCGGAGCCACCCGACGCGAAGGCGTCGTCGAGCCAGAAGCCGGCTTCCTGTGCCAGACCGTTCGCGGTGTCGGAGAAGGTCGCCGTGCCCTTGTCGGCGGCGACGACGAAATAGGGATCGTCACCGTCGAGACGGACCGTATCGGCCGGTGGCACGATGTCCTGGCCGACAATGTTGTCGGTGACCGAAAGCAGCGTGCGGATGTAGGTCTTATAGGCCTCGGTGCCGGCCTTGAAGATGGCGTCACGGCTGCCGCCAACCGGCAACTGCTTCGGATAGAAGCCGCCCTTGGCGCCGACCGGTACGATGACCGAGTTCTTCACCTGCTGCGCCTTCACGAGGCCCAGCACTTCCGTGCGATAGTCCTGTGCACGGTCGGACCAGCGCAGGCCGCCGCGGGCGACCTTGCCGAAGCGCAGGTGCACGCCTTCGACCTCGGCGCCGTAGACGAAGATTTCGCGGAAGGGGCGTGGTTCCGGCAGGCCGTCCAGCGCCTTCGGATCGAGCTTGATCGCCAGCGTCTTGCGCGGCTTGCCGTCGGCATCGCGCTGGAAATAGTTGGTGCGCAGTGTCGCCTGGATGGCGTTGACGTAGCGGCGGAGAATCCGGTCCTCGTCGAGGCTCGGCACGTTGGCCAGCGCTTCTTCGATCGCCGTCGCCGTTTCACCGGTCTTCTTCTCGCGCTGGCGGTCCGAAAATTTCGGGTCGAGGCGGGTTTTGAACAGGCGGAAGAGGTTGGCGGCGATCGCGGGATATTTGTTGAGCGTATCGGCGATATAGCCCTGCGAATAGGGGATGCCGGTCTGGCGCAGGTAGCGCGAATAGGTGCGCAGGGCCATGATTTCGCGCGCGGAAAGCCCGCCGGTCAGGATGAGACGGTTCAGCGCGTCATCGTCCACCTCGCCATGCCAGGCGGCAAGGAAGGCTTCCTCCAGCATCGGGCTCAGCTTGTCGAGGTTGATCTCGATGCCGTCGCGGTGCTTCAGCTCCATGTCATGCAGGATGACGCGGCGCTGTTCGCCATCGAGACCCACGACGGTCAGGTCGTGCGTCTGTTCGCTGATGACGTTGAAGCCGAGGTTTTCCAAGAGCGGTACGCGCTTCGACAGCGACACCGGTTCGTTGGCGTGGAAGATCTTCAACTCGACGGAGCTGAGATCGGTGTTCCAGGCCTTGCGGTAGAAGGCGATGCTGATCGGGTTTTCGGATGTTGCCGTGGTAATCAGGGCAAGGTCCGCATGGGCCTCGGCGGGCGTGAAATCCTCCTGGTAGCCGCGGTCGGCGACCAGTCGCAGGCCATCGGCATTGGAGAGTGCTTCGAAACGGTCGGTCCAGCGGGTGGCGATCTCGCGCACGGCCTGCTCGAGCTTTGCCTGCGGGATGCGTGGCGTCTTGCCGCCGGAGCGGCCGACGATGAAATGCACGCGGGCAAGGCCGCCTTCCGGGAAAGCCGGATAATAGGCGGAGACGCGGCCGTCATAAGCCGACTTCAGATAGTTGCCGATCTTTTCGCGCACGTCGGAATCGTACTGCTCGCGCGGCACATAGACGATCACGGAAACGAAACGGTCGAAGCGGTCGATGCGCGGCAGCACGCGAATGCGCGGCCGGTCGGACAGTTCGTTGATCTGTTCGCAGAAGCTGGCAAGCAGGCCGGTGTCGATCTGGAAGAGATCGTCACGCGGATAGGATTCCAGCGTGTTGATCAGCATCTTGCCCGAATGGCTTTTCGGGTCGTAGCCGAAATGCTCGACAACATCCGCCACCTTGGAGCGCAGAAGCGGAATCTGGCCGGCGGCATGGGTATAGGCTGTCGAGGTGAAGAGGCCGACGATGCGCAACTCGCCGATCACCTTGCCCTTCTCGTTGAAACGCTTGAGGCCGACATAATCCATGTAGGCACGACGGTGCACGACGGATTTCACATTGGCCTTGGTGACGATCAGCAGATCCGGGCCTTCGAGGAACTCGAGGATTTCCGGCGTCGTCGTCACGGCGTCCTTGCCGAGGCGCAGCACGCGGACATCCGGGTCGGCGAGAATGCCGAGGCCTTCGCCGCCGCGCTCCACCGTCGCCTGTTCGCCCTTGCCGGAATAACTGTATTCGCGCATGCCGAGGAAGGTGAAGTTGTTGCCGCGCAGCCAGGTCAGGAAGGCGAGCGCCTCGTCCTTGTCGGCCTTGGCCTTGGCGTAGCGCTCCATGTCGGCCATGGCGCTGTCGAGTTTTTCGACCATGGAAGGCCAGTCGTCGACGGCGACATGAACCTGGTGAAGCACGTTGCGGACCCGCTCGGTGAGCGACGCCGCCTCATTGGGCGCGAGCTCCGAGAGATGGATCTCGATATGGCTGACCCGCTGCGTCGGCTCGCTTTCCTCGTCCGGCGAGAAGAGCTTCGGCGCTTCACCGGGCTTCACCACGAGGATCGGGTGGATCGCGAGGTGTACGTCGCGATGTGTGCTCGTCACTTCGCCCATCACCGAATCGTAGAGGAACGGCTGGTTGCGGTCGGTAACGGAGAGCACGGAGACCGGCTGGCCCTGGGGCCGGACGTCAGGCAGCGTGGTGACGGTCACGCGCGGCGCGGAGCCGTCCCAGGCCTCGATTTCGGCCATGGCATGGGCGGCGGCGGCAGCCAGCATTTCGCCGGTATAATGCTCGATATCGTCCTTGCTGGCACGTCCGAAAAGGATGTCCGGGTTCAGCGTCTTTGCGCCGAGGGCGGCGGCTGCAGCTTTGGCGGCCTCGATGTGTTTTTCTCGTTTCACGTTGGTCCTGGCACCCATGGAATTTTCCCTCGAATCCGATCGCCGGACGTTAGCAGAAGAAAAAATACGCGCGACGAAATTTGTGCATTTGCGAGAAAATTCAATCGATTTTGTCCGGAATAGGTCAGTTTTGCTGACGTTTTGACGTTAAATCGGGGTTTTTTCGTCGAAAAGCAGCCAAAAACCGGCTGAAGCCGTTCCATGTTGCCCTGCAGCGACAGGCGCTTGCCATGTCGGGCGTTGACAGGAAAACACCCCCTTGTCATCACTCGAACGGAACGAGGGAGCAGGCTATGACCGAGAGCGACAAGGGCACCGTCATCGTCATTTCGAGCCATGTGGTGCGCGGCACGGTGGGCAACCGCGCCGCCGTCTTCGCGCTCGAAACGCTCGGGCATCCGGTCTGGGCGCTGCCGACGGTCATTCTGCCCTGGCATCCCGGCCACGGAAAATCGACGCGGGTGGCGATTTCGGCGGATGATTTCGACGCGATGATATCAGACCTCATCCGTGCACCATGGCGGGGCGAGGTGAAAGCCGTCTTGTCCGGCTATCTTGGCAACGCTGCGCAAGCGCGCGCCGTGGCGCGGCTGGTTGAAAGCCTTCGTGTGGACAACCCCGATCTTCTTTACATGTGCGATCCGGTCTGCGGCGACGAGAACGGCCTCTATATTGCGGAAGAAACGGCGGTGGCGATCCGCGACAGCCTGATCCCGCTCGCCTCGATCGCCACGCCCAACCGCTTCGAACTGGCCTGGCTCGCCGGCGCGCCGCTTGAGACCAATGCGGCAATCGTTGACGCGGCCCTCTCGCTCGGCCCGGCCCGCATGCTCGTGACCTCCTCGCTGCCGCTGATGGCGGGCAGCACGGGCAATCTCTATCTTTCCGGCCGCAGCGCGCTTCTGGCGGAACATAGGCTCGTGCCAAACCCGCCGAACGGCACCGGGGACCTGCTTGCCGCGATCTTCCTGTCCCGGCTGATGGAAAAGCTGCCGGAAGAGCGCGCGCTGATGATGGCGACCGCCAGCGTCTTCGAGATTGTCGCACGCACCGCAAAGCGCGGTGCCGACGAACTGACGCTCGAGCAGGACGCCGCCAGCATTTCGACACCCATGGCCATGGTGCAGATGCGCCGCCTTGTGCATCCGGCGCAGACGCGACGGCCCTAAAGCGCCTTGCGCCCTGCCCTGCGGAGTGGTTTATGCACTTCCGGATGGGGCCTCATCCGTAGATCGTTACACGGGGGTATTCCGACATCATGAACCGCTTTCCCGATCGTCTTCTGAACGGCTACCGCAATTTCATGTCCGGCCGCTATGCCGAACAATCGGCGCGCTACAGGGCCTTGGCCGAGACCGGCCAGAAGCCAAAGACCCTCGTGATTGCCTGTTGTGACTCCCGCGCTGCACCGGAAACCATTTTCGACAGCGGGCCTGGCGAACTTTTCGTGGTGCGCAACGTCGCGAACCTCGTGCCGCCCTATGAGCCGGACGGCCAGTTCCATGCAACCTCGGCTGCGCTCGAATTCGCGGTGCAGTCGCTGAAGGTCAGCGATATCGTCGTCATGGGCCACGGCCGCTGCGGCGGCATTTCCGCCGCGCTCGACCCGGATGCCGAACCGCTGTCACCCGGTGACTTCATCGGCAAGTGGATGGGCATGCTGAAGCCCGTTGCCGAGCAGATCCAGGGCGCTGAAATCCTGACGCAGGCTGAGCGGCAGCGTGCGCTGGAGCGTGTCTCCATCCGCAACTCGCTTGCCAACCTGCGGACGTTCCCTTGCGTGCGCATTCTGGAAGAGAAAGGCCGCATGCAACTGCATGGCTCCTGGTTCGATATTTCGACCGGCGAGCTTTGGGTCATGGACGGCAAGACGGGCGATTTTTTACGCCCGAGCCTCTAGAGCAATTCCGGCAAAGCCCGGAATCGCGAAAAACAAGCGGGCGAGCTTTTTCGCGATTTAAAACAAAGCGGGCATGCTCAAAACGAAAAAACCCGGCGCGAAGGCTCGCACCGGGTTTTCCGTATTCAAATCCTATCCGGCTCAGTCGCCGTCGATTTCCGCGCCGATGATCGCGATCGCGCGCTGGTAGACGCTGGCCGCGTTCCAGCCCTGCAATGCACCGAAATTGCCCTCGCCTGGCTGATAGCCGCCGCCGGCACTCCAGCCGTGGCCGCGCAGGAAGTTCGCCGTGGAGGCGAGCGCGTCGGCCTTCGAGCCGACGAGGTCGATGCGGCCGTTGCCGTCACCGTCGACGCCATACTTCAGCACGTTTGCCGGAAGGAACTGCGTCTGGCCGATTTCGCCATGCGCCGCACCACGGGCCGTGGTGCTGAGCGTGCCGTTCTGCACGAGCTGCAGCGTCGCGTAGAGCTGGTTGGTGAAATAGTCCGACCGGCGGCAGTCATAGGCGAGCGTCGCGACGGCCGAGATCGTGTGTTCCTTGCCGAGGAAGCCGCCGAAGCCGGTTTCCATGCCCCAGATGGCGAGCAGCGGACCGGCCGGCACGCCGTAGCGCGCTTCGATACGGTCGAAGAGGGCAGCGTTCTGCTTCTTCAGGCCCTTGCCGCGGCGGATGATCGCCTGGCCGCCGCGCTTCTGCATGAACTGCTCGAGCGAGAGCTTGAAGCTTTTCTGGCCGCGGTCGGCGCGGATCGTCGCGCGCGCGTAGCTGACATTGGCGAAAGCCTTGTTGATCGTCGCGCTGCTGATGCCGCGGCCCGCCGCCTCATTCTTGAATGCCTCGACCCAGGCCGGAAAACCGCTCGCATCGTTGCCGCACTTGGCAGCCTCAGCCACCGCCGGCACCGCTGCTGTGGCGATCAATGCGGCCAGCACCTTGGTCACGCTCTTTGTCATGCCCATAAAAAACCCCGTGATGTTCGTCTATCCGCTGCGGGAGCATGTCATGCTCCCCTGTTCCTGTCACCGCAACTCGCCGTGAGCCCGCTCCGGCGCGACCGCCGGCATGGTTTCAAAGCGAAGTCCCGATTGTTCTCAGACGGAACAACCGGGACTTTTATTTAAACTTGGTTAAGGGAACGTTGCCATTTCTGACCGAAATGCGCCAGACGCCCCTTCTCCTCGTCTTTCGTTCAATCAGGCGGCCTGCTTCTTCGCCTTGATCAGGCCACGGGCAACGAGCAGCTCCGCAATCTGGATGGCGTTGAGGGCGGCACCCTTGCGCAGGTTGTCGGAAACGACCCAGATGTTGAGGCCGTTCTCGACGGTTGCGTCCTCGCGGATGCGCGAAATGTAGGTCGCGTCTTCACCGGCCGATTCGTACGGCGTGATGTAGCCGCCGTTTTCGTGCTTGTCGATGACCTGGCAACCCGGCGCTTCGCGCAGGATCTCGCGGGCTTCGTCCGCCGTGATTTCGTTTTCGAACTCGATGTTGACCGATTCGGAATGGCCGATGAAGACCGGAACGCGCACGGCCGTGCAGGTCACCTTGATCTTCGGGTCGAGCATCTTCTTGGTCTCGGCGAGAACCTTCCACTCTTCCTTCGTGTAGCCATCTTCCATGAAGCTATCGATATGCGGAATGACGTTGAAGGCGATGCGCTTGGTGAACTTCTTCGATTCGACCGGATCGGCGACGAAGACGGCGCGGGTCTGCTGGAAGAGTTCGTCCATGCCTTCCTTGCCGGCGCCGGAGACGGACTGGTAGGTCGAGACGACGACGCGCTTGATCTTGGCGCGATCATGCAGCGGCTTCAGCGCGACGACCAGCTGGGCGGTCGAGCAATTCGGGTTGGCAATGATGTTCTTGCGGGTGAACAGGCTGATGGCGTCCGGGTTCACTTCCGGAACGATCAGCGGAACGTCGGCGTCGTAGCGCCAGGCGGACGAGTTGTCGATGACGACGCAGCCCTTGGCGCCGATCTTCGGCGACCACTTCTGCGAAACCGTGCCGCCAGCCGACATCAGGCAGATGTCGGTGTCCGAGAAGTCGTAGTTTTCGAGGTTCTGGACCTTCAGCGTCTTGTCGCCGAAGGACACTTCGGTGCCGAACGAGCGGCTGGAGGCCAGCGCCACGACTTCGTCAGCCGGGAAGCCCCGCTCGGAAAGGATGTTCAGCATCTCACGGCCGACATTGCCGGTCGCGCCGACGATTGCGATCTTGAAACCCATATTTATGCTCTCTTTCTCTGTCTCTCCGCGGGGTCAGGAGGGGAAACCCGCCGGCCTCGACGCGGGTTTCGGTCCCCGGCCATACCGGGGAGAGAGCGGTGGGCCAGAGACGTCAGACGGTTTTCGTCGTCGTTTTGGCCGTTGTTTTGGAAATCGATACGCAATAGCGAACCCGTCCGGCGTTGAAGGCCGGAGCGATCATGCTGGCGATGGTTAGACCAAAGCGGTTCATGTCGGTTCCCTTGCGTGCGTGCTGAATACGCTCATCTTGCGAAGAGTCAAGCCTTGCAGGATGAATGCGGCGTTTCAGTGAGACCAGCCGCCTGTAACTTAAGTCGTAGGCCGAAAGTCATAAGCCCAAAGCAGCGCTGATGTCACAGTCCGTTTTCTGCCATCCTTCCATCAGGCGCGCCCCGTCCGGTGTTTTTAGGGAGGAACACCGGACCCCCATGGGCTGCCCCGACACGCCGTTTTTGTGGAGGACAAACAAATGGCAAATGTTTCGACGGCAGGCACCGCCAAGGCGGCGCCGATGACCGGTGAGCAGAAGAAGGTGATCTTCGCCTCTTCGCTCGGCACAGTTTTCGAATGGTATGATTTCTATCTTTACGGTTCGCTGGCGATCTATATCGGCGCGACCTTCTTCAGCCAGTATCCAGAAACGACGCGCAACATCTTTGCGCTGCTGGCCTTTGCTGCCGGCTTTCTCGTTCGTCCGTTCGGCGCGCTGGTGTTCGGTCGTCTCGGCGATCTCGTCGGCCGCAAGTACACCTTCCTCGTCACCATTCTCATCATGGGGGTCTCGACCTTCGTCGTGGGCCTTCTGCCCGGTGCCGCCACCATCGGTATCGCCGCTCCGATCATCCTGATCCTGCTGCGCATGCTGCAGGGCCTGGCGCTCGGCGGTGAATATGGCGGTGCTGCCACCTACGTCGCGGAACATGCTCCGGACGGCAGGCGCGGCTACTTCACCTCGTGGATCCAGACAACCGCGACGCTCGGCCTGTTCCTGTCGCTGGTCGTCATCCTCGCGGTGCAATATATTCTCGGCAAGGAAGCCTTCGCCGAATGGGGCTGGCGCATTCCGTTCCTGCTCTCGGCCATTCTGCTCGGCGTTTCCGTCTGGATCCGTCTGAAGATGAACGAATCGCCGGCCTTCGCGAAAATGAAGGAAGAGGGCAAGGGTTCCAAGGCACCGCTCAGCGAAGCCTTCGGCCAGTGGCGCAACGCCAAGATCGCGCTGCTCGCACTGTTCGGCGCCGTCGTCGGCCAGGCCGTCGTCTGGTATTCCGGCCAGTTCTACGCGCTGTTCTTCCTGACCGGCGTGCTGAAGGTCGACGGTCAGTCCGCGAACATCATGGTTGCCTGCTCGCTGCTGCTCGGCACCGGCTTCTTCGTCTTCTTCGGCTGGCTGTCCGACAAGATCGGCCGCAAGCCGATCATCATGGCCGGCCTGCTGCTTGCCATGCTGACCTACTTCCCGCTGTTCAAGGCTCTGACCTGGGCCGGCAACCCGGCACTTGCACAGGCACAGGACACGATCCGCGCGACGGTTACCGCCGCTCCGGGAGACTGCAAGTTCCAGTTCAACCCGACGGGAACTGCGAAGTTCACCACCTCGTGCGATATCGCAACATCGTTCCTGACCCGCAACTCGGTGCCCTATGACGTCGTCACCACGGCGGCTGCCGGCACGGCTGCGACGGTGAAGATCGGCGAGCAGACGATCAACAGCTATGACGCCATCGCCGCAGGCGACCAGGCCAAGGCTCTCGACGCTGCCTTCCAGAAGCAGACCAACATGGCGCTTCATGACGGCGGTTATCCGCTGGTCCGCGGTGCCGCCAAGGTTCCGGAAGCCAAGCTCGATGCCTTCGTCGCCGCGAACCCGGAACTCGCCCTTGATGCGGCGGCCATCCGTGCCGGCGAAAAGGCCAACATGCCGGCAGCCGACCTCATCAAGGCCAAGCTGCTGACGGCCGAAGAAGCCACCGGTGTCACCGACATGCCGGTCTACACGATTGCCGGCGGCGGTCCCTTCACCATGGTCGCCGATCCTGCAAACGTGAACTGGACCACGATCATCGCGGTGCTGACGGTCCTCGTGATCTACGTCACGATGGTCTACGGCCCGATCGCCGCCCTGCTGGTCGAACTCTTCCCGACCCGCATCCGCTACACCGGCATGTCGCTGCCCTACCATATCGGCAACGGCTGGTTCGGCGGTCTGCTCCCGGCAATGGCCTTCGCGATGAGCGCGGCCCAGGGCGATATCTACTTCGGTCTCTGGTATCCGATCGTCTTCGCAGGTCTCACGCTGGTCATCGGCCTGCTGTTCCTGCCGGAAACCAAGGACCGCGACATCCACGCCATGGATTGATCTCCCCCCTTCCGATGAGTTCATGGCAACCCGGCTCGTGGCAACACGGGCCGGGTTTTTTATTGCGCTGGTGGGGGAAGAAGCGCCTTCGGCAGCGGCCAGCCCTTCTCGTTGAAACGGAAAAGCCATTCCTTGCGGGCGAAGAAAAAGGCTGTGGCAACGGCGGTCCAGAGGCCGAGCAACAGGCCAGCGGCCACATCGCTCGGATAATGCGCGCCGACGATGACGCGCGAGACGCCGATCATCAGCGCGCCGATCAGGAAGAGCGGCCGCAGCCGCGGCGCGAGCATGGAAAAGGCGCCGAAGAAGGCGCTGACGGCCGCCGAATGACCGGATGGAAAGCTGGAATAGAGGTCATCATAGGCAAAGGGCGTCAGGCTGTAGGCGCCGTGGTCGGCAAAGAGTTCCGGCCGTGCCCGCCCGACAATCAGTTTGAAGAGATGCACCAGTGCGCTTGTCGCGCCGATCGTCAGGAAGAAGTAGAGCGACAGTCGTCGCGCGGTTCTTGCCCGGCCCGCTAAGGTCTCGTTCCGGCTGACCCGGTGGATGATGTAGGCGACGATGATGATAACGGCGGAGCCGTAGATCATCCAGCTGAAGGTGCCGAAATCCGTGATGCGCTGGTTGAAGGTGACGATGGCGCCAGGCAGGCCCTGGGCGCGTTGCGACAGAGCCGGATCGAAGGGGATGAGGGCCAGGACGAGCACGACGGTGGCGGCGAGAATCCAGAGCGTGGAGGTGGCGAGCGGGCGGTTCATGGGCATCCTTCGGACATGGCGTGTGTCCCATGTGTTGGCGAGTGCTGCCATTTCAAGAGAGCGGACATGAAAAAGGCTCCCGGAGCGATGCGCCGGGAGCCTTTTCAGTCGGATGGTTTGTCTCAGGCCGAGAGCGTCTTGAAGGCTGCGAGGATCGCGTCGCCCATTTCCGTCGTGCCGACCTGGCGGCTGCCTTCGGACATGATGTCGCCGGTGCGCACACCGCTGTCGAGCACGTCTGCGATCGCCTTCTCGAGGTTGTCGGCTTCCGCGACCATGTTGAACGAGTAGCGCAGGCACATGGCGAAGGAGGCGATCATGGCGATCGGGTTGGCGATACCCTTGCCGGCAATGTCCGGTGCCGAGCCGTGCACGGGCTCGTAGAGCGCCTTGCGCTGGCCCTTGGCGTCCGGTGCGCCGAGCGAGGCGGACGGCAGCATGCCGAGCGAGCCGGTCAGCATGGCGGCGACGTCGGAGAGCATGTCGCCGAACAGGTTGTCGGTGACGATGACGTCGAACTGTTTTGGCGCACGAACCAGTTGCATGCCGCCGGCATCCGCCAGCATGTGCTCGAGCTGCACGTCGGAATACGCGCGCTTGTGCGTTTCCGTCACGACCTGGTTCCACAGAACGCCGGACTTCATGACGTTGCGCTTTTCCATCGAGCAGACGCGGTTGCCGCGCGTGCGGGCCAGTTCGAAGGCGACGCCAGCAATGCGCTCGATCTCGTAGGTGTCGTAGACCTGCGTGTCGATCCCGCGCTTCTGGCCGTTGCCGAGATCGATGATCTCCTTCGGCTCGCCGAAATAGACGCCGCCGGTCAGTTCGCGCACGATGAGGATGTCGAGGCCCTCGACCAGCTCGGGCTTCAGCGAGGAGGCGTTGGCGAGTGCCGGATAGCAGATCGCCGGGCGCAGGTTCGCAAACAGTTTCAGGTCCTTGCGCAGGCGCAGCAGGCCGGCTTCCGGGCGGACCTCGTAGGGAACGGTATCCCATTTCGGGCCGCCGACGGCGCCGAACAGTACGGCATCCGCCGCAAGCGCCTTCTCCATGTCGCCTTCCGAGATCGCCGCGCCATGGGCGTCATAGGCCGAGCCGCCGACGAGGCCTTCGTCGGTCTCAAAGCCGGCGCCGAGTTCGGCGTTCATATAGGCGATGATCTTGCGGACTTCCGCCATGGCTTCCGGGCCGATGCCGTCGCCGGGCAGAAGGAGGAGGGTACGCGCTGTCATGGCAATTTCCTTGATGTCACGGATTGGTCGCGCGCTTCTTAGCGCAACTTCCGTTCAAGGAAAATCGCCGGGACGAAAGATTTTTGCGCGAGTGATTCAGCTCTGTCGAAGAGCCGTCACTTCGATCTCGATCAGCATTTCCGGCCGGATGAGGTCGCAGACGACCATGGTGGCGGCGGGGCGGATCTTAGCGAATGTCTCGCCGAGGATCGGAAAGACGCGGTCGGCGAAGGCGGCTTCGGTGACGTAGTAATGGCAGCGCACGACGTCGGCAAAGGAGAAGCCGGCTTCATCCAGAACTTCGCCGATAGTGACGAGGCAGCGGCGCGTCTGCTCTTCGACGCTTTCCGGCATGGTCATCGTCGCGTAGTCGTAACCGGTCGTGCCGGAAACGAAACACCAGTCACCCTGAACGACGGCGCGCGAATAGCCCGCCTTCAGTTCGAAGGGAGAACCGGACGAGATCAGCCGGCGCATCGTCTCAGGCCCAGGGGCGCGAGGAGGCGTTCTGCTTCTCGAAGCTGTCGATGGCGGTCGCCTTCTCCAGCGTCAGGCCGATGTCGTCGAGGCCGTTCAGCAGGCAGTGGCGACGGAAGGCGTCGATGTCGAAGGTGATGCGGCCGCCGTCGGGACCGGTGATTTCCTGGGTTTCCAGGTCGACGGTCAGGATGGCGTTGGAGCCGCGGCTGGCATCGTCCATCAGCTTGTCGAGGTCGTCCTGGCTGACGACGATCGGCAGGATGCCGTTCTTGAAACAGTTGTTGTAGAAGATGTCGGCGAAGCTGGTGGAGATGACGCAGCGGATGCCGAAGTCGAGCAGCGCCCACGGCGCGTGTTCGCGAGAGGAGCCGCAGCCGAAATTGTCGCCGGCAACCAGGATCGTGGCGTTCTGGTAGGCGGGCTTGTTCAGCACGAAGTCTTCGTTGACGCTGCCGTCTTCATGAAAGCGCGCTTCGGCAAAGAGGCCTGCGCCGAGACCGGTGCGCTTGATGGTCTTCAGGTAGTCCTTCGGAATGATCATGTCCGTGTCGATGTTGACGACGGGAAGCGGCGCGGCGACGCCGGTCAGCTTGACGAACTTTTCCATGCGGATACCTCGAAAGTCGGTGATGTCGGTTCGGTCCAGCGTTTAGATCAGTTTTCCCGGAATTTGAAGGAGAATCTTCGGAAAACCGGGTCGAGCAGACGCAAAAGCCGGGCGCGGTCTGCGCCCGGTGTCCCCTTCGAGAAGAGGGATGCTGTTAAAGATCGATGATCGTGCCGCGACCGTCGTTCCAGATGCGCGGTTCGCGCTGGCCGGAAGCCGTACGATTGTTGCGCGCGCGGGCCTTTGCCCGAACCGGGGCAGGCTGGAGCTTGCCGGCGAGCATCGAGCCCAGCATCAGCACGGCGACGATGCCGGCGATGGCAAGGCCGACAGAGGCGGCGAACAGGAAGGTCGCGCCTGCGATGAGCGTGGCGAGGACTGTGAAGACGATGGAGCGTATGCGCTGCATGGATTTTGCCCTTTCTCTAGATTGTAATGTGGGGGGCGATTTTGTTCATTGCAAGGCCGAACTTGCCGGATTCGTGGCGCTGCAGTGCTTGCCGGCTGCGACAAAGCGCGGCAAAAAGGACGGATGAACAGAACCCCGCACCACCATCCGCTTCGCCTGCGCCGTTCGGTGCTGAGCGTTCCCGCAGCAAATGCCAGGGCGCTTGCCAAATCCGCCTCGCTGGATTGCGATGCGATCATCTTCGACCTGGAGGATTCGGTCCTGCCGGAGAAGAAGGCGGAGGCCCGCACTGCCCTCGTCGAGCATTTCAAGGGGCTCGGCCGGGCCTCCGGTTGCGAACATGTCATCCGGATCAATTCGCTCGACGGGGCGGACGGCGCGCTGGACCTCGAAGCGGTGCTGGACTGCATGCCGGATGCCGTGCTGCTGCCGAAAGTGTCGGAGCCGCAGGACATCCTCACCGTTGCTGACTGGCTTTCTGAGGCGGGGGCAGATGACGGTCCACGGCTCTGGGCGATGATCGAGACGGCTGCCGGTCTGCTCAATCTCGCGGCCATTGCCGAGACGGGCCGCACCCAGGGCGGCCGGCTCGATTGTTTCGTCGTCGGTCTCAACGACCTGCGCAAGGAAACCGGCATTGCCGATATTCCGGGCCGCCCCTACCTCGTTCCCCTGTTGGTTCAGGTCGTCGTGGCGGCGCGCGCCTCGGGGCTCGATATCGTCGACGCGGTGTTCAACGATTTTTCGGATACGGACGGTCTTCAAGCGGAATGCGTGCAGGGAAGGCAGATGGGTTTCGACGGCAAGATGCTGATCCATCCCGCCCAGATTGCCATCGCCAACGAGGCCTTCGGCGTTGCCGAGGGCGATGCCGCGGAAGCACTCGCCATCGTCGCCGCCTTCGCGGCACCTGAAAATGCCGGCAAGGCCGTCATTGATCTGCGCGGCCGCATGGTCGAAAAGCTCCACGCCGACCAGGCCGGGCGTCTGCTCGCCAAGGTCGACCTGATCAACGAGAGAAAGAGAAACGTATGAAAGTCTACCGACTCCTGACCGCTCCCGACGATGCCTCGTTCTGCCACAAGGTGACGCTGGCGCTGAACAAGGGCTGGGAGCTGCATGGCTCGCCGACCTACGCCTACAATGCTGACGCCAAGATCATGCAATGCGGCCAGGCGGTGGTGAAGGACGTTCGGGGCAAGGACTACACACCGGACATCAAGCTGTCCGAGCAGTAAGCTCAAAGCAAATCGCGGCGGTTCAGCCCGCCGCGATCTCGGCGCTCGCCTCGATGCGCTCCATGTCGTCGTCGGACAGGCCGAAATGGTGGCCGATCTCGTGGATGAGCACATGGGTGATGATGTCGCCCAGCGTCTCCTCGTTCTCCGCCCAGTAATCGAGGATCGGGCGGCGGTAGAGGGTGATGCGGTTCGGCATTTCGCCGGTCTCGACGGTGAAGCGCTCGCTGATGCCGCGGCCCTCGAACAGGCCGAGCAGGTCGAACGGCGTTTCCAGCGCCATGTCTTCAAAGACGTCGTCGCTCGGGAACTCGGCGATCTCGATGATGAGGTTGCCGGTGAGCGCGCGGAATTCTTCCGGCAGATGGCCATAAGCCTCCAGCGCCAGCGATTCGAACGCGCTGATCGTCGGGGCATGGCGCGTCCGCCAATCATCGGTCTGGTCAATGCGGGCCATGGGCACTCCTTTGACCGTCATATAGACGATTTCCAGCGCTTTTCGAGGGTAGAATTTGCATGCCCTGCCCGCATTCCGTCGCGTCAATGGCACGTTTTGCGTGGCGAGCCGACTTTTACGCCGACGGGTGCCAAAAGAGCGACTTTTCGAAAGGGCGCCGCCAAAAGGCACTTTTGCAACAAATCGTGATCGGTCAGCTTGTCGCACCTGGCTCAAAGTTTTCACCATGTCACAAAAGCGTAACCCTCTGAAAAGGCGATATTTCTAGTCAAGATTAGAACGACTCTAAATTAATGAGTCAACAAGGCTGACCTGTTCATTCTTGACAGCCAGTGTCCTCTTTTGCTTAATGCCGGAAACTCAGTACTTTGCGTATGGCAGGCAGGACGAAATGCTGGTTTGCAGCTGCAACTTCATCACCGATAAGGACATTGTTGACGTGATCAACAGCCTCCTCGACGAGGACTGTTGGCAGCTCATCGTGCCTGCAAAAGTCTACCACGCAATGCAGAAGCGCGGCCGTTGCTGCGGCTGTTTTCCCAACGTGGTGGACATCATCGTCCGCACAACCGAGCAGTACCACGCCGGCCGCCACTCGACGGACGACGAGATATTTGATTTCATGACCCGCCTCAAACAATTCCATGAAGAAAACAGGAGAGCGGATCTTGAAAGGCGACAAAAAAGTCATCGAGCAGCTTAACGAAGCGCTCCATCTTGAGCTGGGTGCTGTCAACCAGTACTGGCTCCACTACCGCCTTCTCGAGGACTGGGGTTACACGCTTCTCGCCAAGAAGGAGCGTGCCGAGTCCATCGAAGAGATGCAGCACGCCGACAAGCTCGTCGCGCGCATCATCTTCCTCGAAGGCCACCCGAACCTCCAGACCGTCGCGCCGCTTCGCATCGGCCAGAACGTCAAGGAAGTGCTGGAAGCCGACCTCGCCGGCGAATACGATGCCCGCAAGGCCTACAAGAAGTCGCGCGACATCTGTCATGATGCCGGTGACTACGTCACCATGAAGCTCTTCGAAGAGCTTTTGATCGACGAGGAAGGCCATATCGACTTCCTCGAGACCCAGCTTGAGCTTCTCGGCAAGCTCGGCGCGGAAAAGTACGGCCAGCTCAACGCCGCACCGGCCAACGAAGCCGAGTAACAGAGGGCCTCTTCGGAGCGACCCGTTCACATCATCCCGAAATCCCCGGCTTGCCCGGGGATTTTTCGTTTCCGGCCCGCCCGTCCAACCCCTGTAACCTCGGTAACAGGCAGACTTGCGCGCGCGGGCGATCCACCGCTGTCAGTTCCCGCGGAAACAGGGACCCGTCTTTTTTTGCCGAATATAGCGGCAGAACGCACGCAGCCCGCGGCGTTCGATTGAACGGACGAAGCCGGTCCCGGCTTGAAGCACTTCCTTCCAGGACCTTCGCACTTTCCATCGTGGTCTCCCAGCGGGGCCGCGGGCGGCCGGCGCATGTCCAGAACGCACGATGAGGAGACCCGAATGGGTACAATAATGGGTACGGATGGCGTCGACACTTTGCTCGGCAGCGATCTCGAGGATGATTTCATCATGGCGCTCGGCGGTGCCGACAAGGTCAATGGTGGCATGGGCCGCGACTCAATCATGGCCGGCGAAGGGGACGATACGGTCAACGGCTCGTTCCAGGACGACATGATCACGGGCGACGGGGGCAAGGATACGCTCTACGGCGACAGCGGCAGCGACATGATCGAGGGTGGTGCCGGAGCGGACAAGTACTATGGCGGCTCGGGGCGTGACACGCTGATAGTCGGCAAGCTCGCTACCGCATCCGGCGACGTGCTCGACGGCGGCTCGGGTACCGACCGGATGATCATCGACTATTCCGATCAGGCGACGGCCCTCAACATCACCATCAAAGACTGGATTTCACCGCAAACGCTGACCGGCAATGTCAGTGCGCTGAATGTCGAAAGCTTCGACATCACCGGCACCAATCTCAACGACCGCGTCACGGGCGGAAATTACTCCGACACGCTGAGGGGCGGTCGTGGTGATGACACCCTGTCCGGCGGCCGCGGCCTGGTGGACATGCTGTTTGGCGAGGACGGCAACGACACGATCCGGGGCGGATACGGCACCGATTACGTCGATGGCGGTGCCGGTGACGACAAGCTCTATGGCGAACAGGGCGTGGACCTGATCAACGGCGGTGCGGGCAACGATATTGCCTATGGCGGTGCCGACTTCGACTTCATCAATGGCGATGCCGGCAATGACACGCTTTATGGCGATGCCGGCAACGACATCATCGATGGCGGCGAAGGCAACGACACGGTGAATGGCGGCACGGGCGATGACGCCCTCGACGGCGGTGATGGCAATGACATCATCGAAGGCGGCAGCGGCAACGACACGATCACCTACGCCTATGGCGAGGGCAAGGACACGATCACTGACGCCAGCGGCAGCGACCGCCTGGAGATCGACGCGTTCACCGGCAACTTCACGGCCAAGGCGGCGACCGTTGTCAACACCCTTGCCGGCGGCACGACCATCAAGGGCTTCGAGCATTACACGATCACGGCCACTGGGTCGGGTGCCAACGTGATCACCACGGGTGCCGGCAACGACGTCATCGACACGGCTGCCGGAAAGGACACCGTCAATGCCGGTGCCGGCAACGACATGGTGGAACTGGGCGAAGGCGGTGCGGACAAGGCGGATGGCGGCGCCGATTTCGACTATGTTTCGGTCGATCGCCGGTCGACCACGACCAGCCTGACCTTCGAGGCGACGGGTGCCGCCGCGAAGATCAGTGAGGGCACGGCGCTCAACAACTTCGAGGTTATCGAAGTGGCCTTCGGGTCGGGCAATGACGTCGTGAAGTCCGTAGGCTCGGCGTCGGCCGTGCACTTCCTCGGTTTTGCCGGCAACGACACGCTGATCGGCACGGCCGGTGCCGATACGCTCGACGGCGGTGAAGGCAATGACAAGCTGACCTCCGGTGCCGGCAACGATACGCTGCACGACCAGGGCGGCACCAACTCGATCAGTGCCGGCGACGGCAATGACGTCGTACGCGTCGGCGACAGTGCAAAATCCGTCGGCCACAACACGGTGAACCTCGGTACGGGCGATGACAGTTTCTTCCGCACGGCATCGACCGGCAAGTTGACGCTCGATGGCGGCACGGGCACGGACTCCGCGTCCATCGACTTCAGCAAGTACTCCACGGGGATCGTCTTCAACCTGTCGCCGAATGTCACGGTCACCGGGGCGCCGGTCACTGTCAAGAATGTCGAGCGGGTCGCACTCATCGGCGGTACCGGCAACGACACCTTTACCGGCGGTGCGCTGAGCGATGATCTGCGCGGCGGTGCGGGCACCGACACGCTCACCGGCGGCGCAGGCAACGACTACCTCTCCGGCGATGCGGGTGCCGACACGCTGCGCGGCGGCGATGGCAACGACGTGCTTTATGGCGACGGTCTCAACAAGACCGGTGGCCGCGACAAACTCTACGGCGAGAATGGCAATGACACGGTCGGCGCCGGCATCGGTGATCTTGCGGATGGCGGTGCGGGCACCGACACCCTCAATCTGGACGTCGCGGAGCAGTCGAAGGACATCACCTTTACCTTCTCGACGGGCAAGGTGACGGTCGACAGCACGACCAGCTTCAACGCCTTCGAGGCGCTGAACTACGATGGCAGCAAGGGCAAGGACACGGTGACCGGCGGCGTGCTTGCCGACCGGCTTGAGGGCAATGCCGGCAACGACATCCTGCGCGGTGCAAGCGGTAACGACACCCTGGAAGACGGTGCGGGCAACGACCAGCTGTTCGGCGATGCCGGCAACGATGTGCTGGTGCGCACAGCGTTCACCGGCAAGGACGTCTTCGATGGCGGTTCGGGCATCGATACGCTGATGTTCGACGACGGCCCGACTTCGGTGGTCCTCGACCTCGAAACCCAGGCAAAGAACAAGGGTCTTGCGCTTGGTCTGACCGTCAAGGGCTTCGAGATCATCCACGGCAGCAGCGCCGACGATGACATCCGGGGCGATGCCAGCAACAACACGCTCTATGGCAACGATGCCGACGACGTGTTGCAGGGGCGTGCCGGCAATGACGTTCTCGTCGGCGGGGCGGGTGACGACTGGCTGACCGGCGGAACCGGCAACGACCAGTTCGTCTTCAACCTTGCGGGCCGGGATGGCGAGGGCGACGTCATCACCGATTTCACCCGTGGCCAGGACAAGCTGATGATCGACCGCAGCGATTACGGTGTGGCGGCCGGTGACGCGGTCGTGACGCTGGTGGTCGGCGCCGATCCGGTTGCCACGAGCACGAAGGGCACCTTCCTGTTCGAAAGCGACAACGGTCGCCTCTGGTTCGATGCCGACGGCAAGGGCACCGAGGCCGATCTGGAACTCGTCGCGACGCTGCAGGGCGTCAAGACGCTGACGACCAGCGACTTCGGGTTCCTCTGAGCCTTCCCGCAAAGAAAGACCCCTCCCCGGCTTGCCGGGGAGGATTTGTTGTCAGGGTGCGAGATGCGCGAAGGCCGCGACGACTTCCTCGTAGACCTGGCGCTTGAAGGGTACGATCAGCTCCGGCAGGTCGCGCATCGGCTTCCAGTCCCAGGCGTCGAATTCCGCCTCATGGCCACCGGGCGGCGGGTTGATGGCGATTTCGCTTTCCTCGCCCTCGAAACGGAAGGCATACCAGCGCTGGGTCTGGCCACGGAACTTGCCCTTGAGGCCGATGCCGATCAGCTGGGCCGGCAGGTCGTAGTTGATCCAGCGGCCCGCGTCGGCGAGGAGCGAGACGCTCTTCATGCCGGTTTCTTCGTAGAGTTCGCGGTAGGCCGCCGCCAGCGGATCCTCATCCTCGTCGATGCCGCCCTGCGGCATTTGCCAGAGCTGCGGCGAGCCGTCATATTCGGAATTGCCGACGGGAATCCGCCGGCCTGCCCAGACCTTGTTGTCCGCATTCAGCACCATGATGCCGACACAGGGGCGGTAAGGCAGGTCCTCGGCCCGAACCACCTTGTGTTTGTCCTTGCCCATCGAAAATTCCTATCGTTTGGCGGGAACGGCTGCGAGCGACGCGACACCGACGATCTCGACGCCGCGACCGCCAGCTTCCTCGCACCATTCGCGAATGGCGTCCACACTTTCGTCGAAGGCTGACGCGATGCCGATCGCCGTGCCGTTGCGGCGGGCGATGCGTTCCAGTTCGTCGAGCTTCTTCAGCACCGCGTCGCGTGAAAGATCGGCGTCGAGTTGGAGGTCGGCAAAGGCATGGGGTGCCTCGACCGCGCCGGCGATCGTACCCGAAAGCGACTGCGCCGAACTACCGTCGTCGAGGAAGACGAGGCCGCGGTTGGAGACGTCGCGGACGATCGGTTCCAGCGCATCCGCATCCGACAGGAAGCGGCCGCCCATGAAGTTCACGATGCCGGTATAATTGGTGACCTGGGCCATGGCGCGGTGCAGTTCCGCGAGGTTCTTGGTCTCGCTGAGATCGGTGCGCAGCGTGTAGAGGCCCGGATCGTTCTGCGGATAGTCGAAGGGCTCCAGCGGCACTTGCAGCAGGATTTCGTGACCCTTGCGGCGCGCCTCCTGCATCCAGCGCGACAGGCTGTTGCCGCTGGCCGCAAAGGCGAGGGTTACCTCGCCCGGTAGCTGGCGGATGGCGCGTTGCGTACCCGTCTGGCTGAGGCCGAGGCCGCCGACGACGATGGCGATGCGCGTACCGCGCGCGCCGGACCAGGGCCGGGCGTATTGGTCCATCGGCCGGGTGCCGTCGGGACCGATGATCGGGATCTTGCCGTCGGACGTGTCTTCGAGCAGGTCGTCGTTCGGGAACGCGGCCGTGCGCGCGTCCTGGCCGATGCGGTTGGCTTCGATGATGAGCGGGCCATCGCCGTCGCGTGTACCCGGCGAGTACTTGCGCACGATATTGCCGTCGTCGGTCAACGTTTCCTCGACCTGCGCGCCGGAAAGCCCATTCGCCCTGCGCACGCCGTCCTTGGCGTCGGCCGTCTTCTGGTCGGCATTGGTGTCGGTCGGCGTTTGGGATGCGGCTTCTTCAACGGGAGCCGTGAGGGGCGCGGTGCGCAGCCCGCTCGGCGCCAGCGATGTCCAGCCGGAAAAGCCGAGGAGACCCACGATGGCGACGGCAAACACGAAATTGCCGGCGGAGAACCGCGAGGGTCCTGCCGTTCCTGGCCTTGCCTTGCGGTCCTGGCCGAGAGGTGCGTGAATGTCTGTGCCCAAGGTCAGTCCGCGCTGGCCGGAAGGTGCGGAGGAAAACAGGGCCCGCGCTGCGGCGGGCCCTGCGAATGCATCTTACTTCTTCAGCTCGGCCTTTTCCGGATTGGCTGGGAAGGACGGGTCGGTCTTCTGGCCGCGCAGCAGTTCCAGCGCGTACTGCAGCTGCAGGTCGTCCTTGGCTTCCGGCGGCACGTAGGCGGACGAACCCGAACCGGATTCCGTCTCGCTCTGGCCCTGGATATGGCCGCGCAGGTTCGATTCGCCGGCGGATTCCAGCTTGCCCTGCAATTCCGGCGGCAGCGGCTGTTCGACCGTGACGTCCGGCGTAATACCGGTGCCCTGGATCGATTTGCCGGATGGCGTGTAGTAGAGCGCCGTCGTCAGGCGCAGCGCACCGGCGTCACCCATCGGGATGATGGTCTGGACCGAACCCTTGCCGAAGGACCGCGTGCCGAGCACGGTGGCACGGCGCAGATCCTGCAGAGCGCCAGCGACGATTTCAGACGCCGATGCCGAACCGCCATTGACCATGACGATGACCGGCTTGCCGTCGGTGATGTCGCCCGGCGTCGCGTTGAAGCGGCGGGTTTCGTCCTCGTTGCGGCCGCGGGTCGAGACGACCTCGCCGCGTTCCAGGAAGGCGTCGGAAACGTTGATTGCTTGGTCGAGCAGACCACCCGGGTTGAGGCGCAGGTCGAGCACGTAGCCCTTCAGCTTGTCGGCCGGAACCTCTTCCTTGATCTTTTCGATCGCGGCTTCCAGGTCGTCATAGGTCTTTTCCGTGAACGAGATGACGCGGAGGTAACCGACATCGCCCTCGACGCGGGATTTTACGGCCCGCACGGCGATGATGTCGCGCATGATCGTCAGTTCGATCGGCTTGTCGGCGCCCTTGCGGATCAGCGTCAGCTTGATCGGCGTGTTGACGGCGCCGCGCATCTTCTCGACGGCTTCTTCCAGCTTCAGGCCGCGCACTTCCGCGCCGTCGATCTTCGCAATGAAGTCGCCCGCGAGAACACCCGCGCGGGATGCCGGCGTGTCGTCGATCGGCGTGATGACCTTGACGAGTTCGTCTTCCATCGTGACTTCGATGCCGAGACCGCCGAATTCACCGCGCGTCTGCGTGCGCATGTCCTCGGCGTCCTTGGCATTCATGTAGGAGGAATGCGGGTCGAGCGAGGTGAGCATGCCGTTGATGGCATTCTCGATCAGCTGGTCTTCCTTCGGCGGCGTCACGTACTGGGCGCGCACACGCTCGAAGACATCACCGAAGATGGAAAGCTCGCGATAGGTCGACGAGCCGGCAGCTTCGGCGGGCAATGTTGCCGTGTTGATGACGCTCATGGCCGTCGCACCCATGAGTGCACCGACGAGAACAAGAGAAGCCCTACGTATCATTGCGTGCCTTTCCAGCATATTTGGCGGACCACCATGGCCGGGAATCAACCGGTTTTCCGTTCTTTCGGAATTCAATGTAAAGTGTCGGCTTGTCTGTTTCCAGCGTCAAAGCGTTGACACTCGCGACCCTTTTTTCACCCATCACGGCGAGCGGTTCTCCCGCCACGACGAATTGACCCTCTCGCACGTTCACCCGGTCCATGCCGGAGAGGACGAGATGGTAGCCCGCCCCCGCATTCAGGATGATCATGCGCCCGTAACTGCGGAACGTGCCGGCAAAGACGATCCAGCCATCCGAGGGTGCCGTGACCAGCGCGCCCGGATTGGCAGCCAGCGTCAGCCCCTGCGAATCATGGCCGGTGCCGTCCGCTTCGCCGAATCGGCGCAGAACGTCGCCCGCCACGGGATAATCGAGTTTTGCCTGCAGTTCGGAGAATTCGTATGCCGGAGCAATGCGGTTTTTGTCGGGCACCGCGTCGCGCGCGATCGCCCTCGCCTTCTCCCGCTCGGCCGCGCTCAGGTTGCGCAGTTCCTCTTCCTTGGAGCGCGCAAGGGCTGCCGCATCACGCACAGAGCCGATATCGCGCTCCAGGCTGCCGATCAGGCCTTCGAGGCTGGTCGCGCGGGCTGCGAGCTCTCCGGCGCGCCGACGTTCGGCGGCGAGCGTGCGGTTGTTGGTCTCTGCCAGGGCCTCGTTCTGGGCCACCAGCAGTTCCGAGCGCTTTTCTTCCTCGATGCGCAGTTGCATCGCGTCGGTCAGCTCGGTCTTTTCCTGGTCGATATCGCTCTTGATGTCCATCAAGGAGGCGAGGTCGTCGACAAGCGCATTGGTTTCCTTGCGGATGCCCGGCACGACGGCGCCAAGCAGGATGGCACTGCGCACGGATGACAGCGCATCTTCCGGCGTCACCAGCAAGGCGGGCGGCGGATTGCGGCCCATGCGCTGGAGGGCAGCCAGAACCTCCGCCAAAAGGCCGCGGCGATCATGCAGCGAGGCGCGCACGCCGGCCTCGCGCTCGCGCATGCCTTCGAGCCGCTTTTCGCCGGCGAGTATCTTCTCTTCCATATCCTTGCGCGTTGCGGCCGACTTGACGATCGCCTCGCGCAGGCTTTGCCGCGATTTTTCGAGCGTGGCGATTTCCGCTTCCAGCTCTTTCGTCTTCTCCGAGGAGACGGTGATCGATTGCGAGAGCGTTTCCAGCTCCCGGCGCGTGCTGTCGCGGCGAAGTGCCAGGGCTGCGGCCGGATCCGGCTCCGCCTTGGGCAGCGAGCCGGTCTTTTCGAGCGTGACCTCGGCCTCGTTCGGCTCGGCGGCAATCGGATAGGGTGCCACGGCCAGGATCACGGCAGCCGAGAGCAAAGCCGGCCGCAGCAGGCGGCCAAACCCTTCACCCCGGTTGATTGTGCCGGTTTTCCTCATCGTCTCCCGAACGTCCGTTCTCACCGCTCTATGCTGATTTGGCGCTTTCGCCAAGAAATCCCGCGATCACGAAATCAATTGGGCAACAAACAGCGCCAAAAATACGGCCTCTGCCATCCTGAACTCTGGGGCTTGCGTGGCGATGACGCTTTCGTCAGCTGCGATGGTATGGGTGGCCGGAAAGAATAGTGACGGCGCGATAAAGCTGCTCGGCGAGTAGGATGCGCACAAGCTGGTGCGGCCAGGTCAACTTGCCGAGGCAGAGCGTGGCGTCGGCACGGGTATAGAGGGCGGGGTCGAGCCCGTCGGCGCCGCCGATTGCGATCATCAGGTCGCGTTTGCCGCCGTCGCGAAAACCGGCAAGGAGGTCGGCAAAGGCTGGAGAATCGAGCGATTTGCCGCGCTCGTCGAGCAGGATCAGCACAGCGCCGTCAGGCAGCGCCTTTTCCAGCATCGCCGCTTCCTCGCGCTTGCGTGTCTCGGGGTTGCCGGCACGGCTTTCGCCGACTTCGGCAAGCTTGCCGAGTTCGAGGCCGATGGCGGGACCGGCCTTCGCGAAACGGTCTATGTAGCGGGCCGCAAGATCCTTCTCCGGGCCGGCCTTCAGCCGTCCCACCGAAAAAAGTCCAACCCGCATTGCCCTCGTCCTGTCCGTTCATGGTGGCGCGAAATCGCGTCACCTCTTTTCCTCACCGGACAGGTGTCCGGCACTATCGTCGTGCGCAATTCCGGACGCAAAAGCGTGTCGTGCTTTCGCTCGAATTGCTCAGTGTACGGTGCCGTCCTCGATCTCGGGAGCTGCCCACATCCGTTCGATGTTGTAGAACTCCCGGATTTCCGGCCGGAACACGTGAACGATGATATCGCCCGCGTCGATCAGTACCCAGTCGCCCGCCTCGAGGCCTTCGACGCGGGCATTGCCCAGGCCTTCGTCCTTGAGATCGGAAATGAGGTGATCGGCAATCGCCATGACATGACGGTTCGAGCGTCCGGACACGACCACCATGTAGTCGCCCAGCGCCGATTTACCGGCAATGTTGATTGAGACGATATCTTCTGCCTTCGAGTCCTCGAGGCTTGCGAGGACCAGTTGAAGCGCACGGTCGGCGGCATCGTCGCCACGTCCCGGGCTTTTCGAGAAAACGCTTTTGGCGCTTCCCTTTGCGTGCACTGTTGTCAGGTTCGTTCCTTTCTGGGTACCAGGACAGCACATCTCGTACCGGCATACCGGACCGGTACATACTAAATGTAGGCATCAATGGGTGCCAGTTTCAAGACGTACTTCTGATGGATGGTTTTCTCTAGAGTCTGCGTTTGTCTTTTCGGGAAAACCGGGTTCGACTTTTCCCTGACAAACTCTAGCTCTGTGCAGTGCGCAACGCCGTGGAACTCAGTCCCGAACGCGGCCCGTGAATGAAGGTCCAGGCGGGCGCCCGGCGGCCCGGCAGCGACATGGCGTCTTCCTCGTCAACGCGGGCATAATCGAAGGTTTTTGCCATGCGCGAGGAGAGGTAGGAGAGCGTCGAGCCCGGCCGGTCGATGACGGCGATCGGGAAGGTGCAGGCGATCTTCTGCCAGTTCTGCCACTTGTGGAAATTCTTGAGGTTGTCGGCACCCATGATCCAGACGAAGTTGACACCGCGGTTCAGCGCCTGCACGCGCTCCAGCGTCTTGGCCGTATAGCTCTGGCCGAGCCGCTTTTCGAAGGCGGTCACCTTGATGCGCGGGCCGGGCGCCATGGCCTCGCTCAGGCGAAGGCGCTCGGCAAGTGGCGCCAGTTCGCGGTGATCCTTCAGGGGGTTGCCGGGTGTGACCATCCACCAGAGCTGGTCGAGGCCGAGCCGGCGGAGCGCGGTTTCGGCAACCAGTGCGTGGCCTTGGTGCGGCGGGTTGAAGGAGCCGCCGAACAGGCCGACGGCCATGCCTTTTTCAACATGCGGCATTTTCAGATAGTGGTCTGCAACCGCGTCCGACGTCACTTCAGGGCCGCACCTGTCCGGTGCCGCGCACCCGGTATTTGAACGAGGTGAGCTGCTCGACGCCAACGGGGCCGCGCGCATGCATCTTTCCCGTGGCGATGCCAATCTCGCCGCCCATGCCGAACTCACCGCCGTCGGCAAACTGCGTGGAGGCGTTGTGCAGCAGGATCGCCGAATCGATCTCGGTGAAGAAGCGTTCGACCACCGCCGGATCCTCGGCGATGACGGCTTCCGTATGGGCGGAAGACCAGCGATTGATGTGCTCGATCGCGCCGGAAATGCCGTCAACGAGCGAGACGGAGATGATGGCGTCGAGATATTCCGTCGACCAGTCCGCCTCCGTCGCGGCAACGAGATCTGGAATACGGGCGCGGATCTCGTCCGTCGCACGAACTTCGCAGCCGGCGGCGCGCAAGCCCTCCATGAGCGGCGCCAGATGCGTATCGGCGACAGCGCGGTCGATCAGCAGCGTTTCCGCCGCGCCGCAGATGCCGGTGCGGCGCATCTTGGCATTGACGACAATCTGTTGGGCCATGCCGAGGTCCGCCGACTTGTCCACGTAGATATGGCACAGGCCTTCGAGATGGGCGAAGACCGGCACGCGTGCCTCGCTCTGCACGCGGGCGACGAGGCTCTTGCCGCCACGCGGCACAATGACGTCGATCGAGCCGTTGAGACCGGACAGCATGGCGCCGACGGCAGCACGATCCGTCACCGGCACATACTGGATCGCATGTTCCGGCAGGCCGGCGCTCTTCAGGCCGGCGACGAGGCAGGAATGGATAGCCTGCGATGAATTTACGCTGTCGGAGCCGCCACGTAGGATCACGGCATTGCCGGCCTTCAGGCAGAGCGCGCCGGCATCCGCCGTCACGTTCGGCCGACTCTCATAGATCACGCCGATCACGCCGAGCGGCGTGCGCACGCGCTCGATATGCAGACCGTTCGGGCGGTCCCATTCGGCAATGATGTCGCCGACCGGGTCCTTCAGACCCGCGATGTCGCGGATCGCCGCGGCGATGCCCTCGATGCGCTCCGGCGTCAGGGTCAGCCGATCGATGAAGGAGGTGGCGACGCCGCTTTCTTTGGCATTGGCAAGATCGATGGTATTTGCCGCGAGAATGGTCTCGCGACCCGCAAAGATCTCCGCGGCCATGGCTTCGAGTGCGCGGTTCTTCTGCTCGGCGCTCGCGATGGCGAGCGGGCGGGCGGCCGCGCGGGCGTTGCGGCCGATATCGGCCATCAGGCTGTCGATATCGGTCCTGATCTGATCAAGCATGGCTCAAATCCTTTCCCGCCTCGGCAGCGGCCGGCGCGAAAAAGCCGGTCACCACCAGATCGTCTCTGTGCACCATGGCAGCGCGGCCGGCATAACCAAGAATGGGCGCGATCTCCGCCGATTTCTTGCCGACGATCAGCCGCGCTTCGTCGGCGTCGTAACCGGCAAGCCCACGGGCGATCTCGCGCCCGTTGGTGCCGTAGATCGATACGGTATCGCCGCGGGAAAACGAGCCCCAGACGCCCCGCACGCCGGCAGGCAGCAGGCTTTTACCCGAGGTGAGCGCCGTTTCTGCGCCCGCATCGATTTCGAGACGCCCGGCTGGCTGCAACTGCCCGGCGATCCACGTTTTCCGTGCCGTTACCGGCGAACCGGAGGGCGCAAACCAGGAGGAGCGGGCGCCCTCTTCCACGGCGCGTAGCGGATGGTCGACCTTGCCCGAGGCGATGATCATGGCGCAGCCCGCACCCGTCGCGATCTTGCCGGCATCGATCTTGGTGCGCATGCCGCCGCGCGACAGTTCAGAGGCCGCGCCGCCAGCCATCGCCTCGATTTCCGGCGTGATCGCGTCGATCGTCTCGAGGAAGCGGGCGTCGGGATCGAGATGCGGCGGGGCCGTATAGAGGCCATCGATATCGGAGAGCAGAACCAGCAGGTCAGCGCCGGTCATGGTGGCGACGCGCGCGGCAAGCCGGTCGTTGTCGCCGTAACGGATTTCCGTGGTCGCGACCGTGTCGTTCTCGTTGATGATCGGCACGGCGCCGAGTTTCAGCAATTGGTTGATGGTCGCGCGTGCGTTGAGATAGCGCCGGCGTTCTTCCGTGTCGCCGAGCGTCAGGAGAATCTGGCCCGCGACGATGCCATCGGTGGACAGGCTTTCCGACCAGGCGCGGGCGAGCGCGATCTGGCCGACGGCGGCGGCGGCCTGGCTTTCTTCCAGCTTCAGCACGCCCGAGGGCACCTTCAGCACGGAGCGGCCGAGCGCGATGGCGCCGGAGGAGACGACGAGCACTTCGGTGCCGCCAGCCCTGAGCGCCGCGATATCGGCGCACAGGTTATCGAGCCATGCCTTTTTCAGGCCGGTGCCCCGGTCGACGAGCAGGGCGGAGCCGATCTTGATCACAATCCGGCGGTATTTTCCGAGCGGTTTGCGGCTTTTCGTCATCTCAGTCGTCGGATCCGGAATTCTTCGCTTCAACGATGATGTCGCGCAGCGCCCGAAGCGTCGCGATCATGCCGACATTGGCGACGGCGGACAGCTGCAGCGGCGTCTGACCGCAGGCTTTTTTGAGCGCCTTGGTCTTCTCCTTCAGTTCGTCCTCGTCCAGCAGGTCGATCTGCGAGAGCGCGACGATTTCCGGCTTGTCGGTAAGGCCGCCGCCATAGGCTTCCAGCTCGTACTTCACCGTCTTGTAGGCCTTGGCGACATCCTCTTCCTGTGCGGAGACGAGGTGCAGCAGCACGCGTGTGCGCTCCACATGGCCGAGGAAGCGATCGCCGAGCCCGATGCCGTCATGGGCGCCTTCGATGAGGCCCGGAATGTCGGCAAGGATGAATTCGGCGCCGTCGATCGTCGCGACGCCGAGATTCGGGTGCAGCGTCGTGAACGGGTAGTTGGCGATTTTCGGCCGGGCGCGGGTGCAAGTGGCGAGGAAGGTCGACTTGCCGGCATTTGGTAGGCCGACGAGACCGGCATCGGCAATCAGCTTCAGCCGCAGCCAGATGGTCTTTTCGTCGCCCCCCAGGCCCGGATTGGCCCAGTTCGGCGCCTGGTTGGTGGCAGACTTGAAATGGGTGTTGCCGAAACCGCCATTGCCGCCGGCGGCCAGTTTGAAGCGCTGACCTTCCGTCACCATGTCGACGATCAGCGTCTCGTTGTCTTCCTCGAATATCTGGGTGCCGACCGGCACTTTCAAGGTGACGCTGGCGCCGTTTGCGCCGGTGCGGTTGCGGCCCATGCCGTGCGTGCCGGTCGCGGCCTTGAAGTGCTGCTGGAAGCGGAAATCGATCAGCGTGTTGAGACCGTTGACGGCCTCCACCCACACGTCGCCGCCGCGTCCGCCGTCACCGCCGTCCGGTCCGCCGAATTCGACGAATTTTTCACGGCGGAACGAGACAGCCCCTGCCCCGCCGTCACCGGAACGGATATAGACTTTTGCTTCGTCCAGGAACTTCATAGGCTCGCCGTTCGCTTTATTTGTATGGTCGTGGTCATTTTGCCGTCTTCGATATAGCCGCTTCCCGCAGAGGTCAAAGACTATCGTGAAATTCGTCAGCTACAACGTCCAGTACGGGATCGGTCTCGATGACCGATTCGACCTGCCGCGCATCGTCTCCAGCATCCATGGCGCCGACATCATCGCGCTGCAGGAGGTGACCCGCAACTTCCACCGCAATGGCAATATCGACATGGTCGCAGAGTTGCAGACCCTGCTTGCCAATCATTATTCCGTCTTTTGGCCGGCCTGCGATCTCGATGCCGGCTCGGCGATCGAGAAGGGCCGGGTGGTCAACCGTCGCTTCCAGTTCGGCAACATGGTCTTTTCGCGCTGGCCGATCCTGTCGACCCGGCTCATCTCGCTGCCGCGCACACGTACGCTCGACAAGCTCAACCTCCAGCGCGGCGCCACCGAAGCGGTGATCGCTACGCCGAAGGGGCCGATCCGCGTCTATTCCGTGCACCTCGACCATGTCCACCGCGACGAGCGCATCGCGCAGATCCGCTACCTCAAGGATCGCGCCCAGCTTTACGGCGTCGAGGGCGGTGCGATTTCCGGTGCGCATGAATTCGGCGTGGCCGAGCCGCCGGTGCCTGAGGATTACGTGCTGATGGGCGATTTCAACATGGTGCCGGAATCGCCGGAATATTGCGAAATGGTCGGCGGCGTGGACGCGCTCTACGGCCGGCAGATCCGCGCTACCCATCCGGTCGACGCGGTGGCCGGTCTCGGCAAACGCCATGCCGCAAGTTTCAGCTGGATCAATCCCAAGGATCATGCCGATCGCATGTTCCTCGACTACTGTTTCCTCAGTCATGGCCTCGTCGAACGGCTGACGGATGCCTGGGTCGACGAAACCGCCTTCGGTTCCGACCACATGCCGGTCTGGTTCGAACTTTCCTGATGCAGGAGAACCGGGGCGGTTTTTCCGCCCCGGTTCATGTTAGTGCCTTGGCGCTGCCGGACGGAAATCACCCGGCTCCAGGCGCGTTTCGATATGGGCGACCATCGTGCCACGCGCCAGGCTGAACACGTCGCTGCACCCGGTCACGCGAAACCCCGCCTTTTCCTGCACCTTCAGCGAGGCGAGGTTGTCGGCGAAGATGCCGGAATGGATCACCGTGCCCGGCATGCGCATGAGGAAACGTGTCGTTGCCGCATGCACCGCCTCGCTCATATAGCCGCGCCGCCAGTAGAAGCGGTTCAGCCAATAGCCGAGTTCCCATTCGCTGCCACGCTGCTCGAAGGAGACGCAGCCGATATGGACGTCGTCGCCGGCGGTGATGGCAAAGGCCCAGCCCTCCTGGAGATCGGTGGTCGCCACCGACAGCCATTCGGTCGCATCCTGCCGGTCATAGGGGGCGGGCACCCGCGCCAGCATGCGCGAGACCTGGAAGTCGTTGAGCGACTGGGCGATCGCGTCCGCATCGGACATGCGGTGCGGACGCAGCACGAGACGCGCCGTCGTGATGACCGGGCAGGGCCCGGGACCGGTAACGCGCTCGTGCTCCATCGGGGTCTGCATGGCATTCATCGCATGCCTCCCCAGCTCTTCAACGAGACCCAGGTCTTGCGGTCGAGCCTGTACCATTCGACGGGAACCATACCGCCGACCGAAAGGCTCTGCACCATGCCGGTCGCCTGGAACTGGAAGCCGCACTTCTGGATGACCCGCCGGGACGGGATGTTCATGACCCGGCAGCGCGCATCGATCTGCTCGACGTCGCGGGTGCGGAAGACCATGTCGATCAGTGCATGGGCCGCTTCGGTGACATAACCCTGGTTCCAGTAGGGCTCGCCCAGCCAATAACCAAGCTCGACCGTTCGCCCATCCTCGTGCGGCTCGATGCCGCAGCAACCGAGGAAGGCGCCGTTGTCGGCTTTGGTAATGGCATAGACGCACTTGCCAATCGCGCCGGCGCGTGTGCGTCGCACGAAATCGGCGGCATCCGCCACCGTATAGGGGTGGGGCATGCGGGCGACCATGTTGGCGATGTTGGCGTTGTTGGCGAGATGGGCAAGGGCGTCGATGTCGTCTTCGTGCGGAGCTCTCATGACGAGCCTCTGCGACAGTAAGATCGGGCAATCGGTCCTTGGCCGTTCAGGCCTCAGCCTTTCCTTGGGAGACCGTGATTGGTCTCCTCTCAACAAGTCGGTTTGCATGGTTCAGTCCTCCGGAACGAGAAAGGGGAGATGGGTCTTGCCCCATCTCCCCTTTTTTCGTCAGGTCTGAACCTGTCGCGCCAGCCGGGTCAATGAGACGCCGGCTGTTTTAGAGCGCTACCGGCTTATTCCGCTGCTTCCGCTTTCGGGGCGACAGACACGTAAACGCGACCGTTGGCCTTCGTACGGAAATTCACATTGCCAGCCGTAAGAGCGAAGATCGTGTGATCTTTGCCGAGACCAACATTGGCACCGGGATGCCACTGCGTGCCGCGCTGGCGGAGGATAATGTTGCCTGCGATGACGGCTTCGCCGCCAAACTTCTTCACGCCAAGGCGCTTGGACTCGGAATCGCGACCGTTGCGCGAGGAGCCGCCAGCTTTTTTGTGTGCCATGGGAGTTCTCCTTTACCTGCCCGGATTATTCGGCTGCTGCTTCGGCGGCTTCAGACTTCTTGGAAGCCTTCTTTGCCTTGCCGGCGCCAGCGATGTCGAGAATGCGGACAGTCGTGTTGTGCTGACGATGACCGCGCGTACGCTTCGAGTTCTGGCGACGACGCTTCTTGAAGGCGATAACCTTCTTGGCGCGGCCATGCTCGACGACTTCGGCGGTGACGATGGCGCCTTCGACGAAGGGTGCACCAATCGTCGCATCGGCACCGACGCCAACCATCAGCACTTCGGTGAATTCGATCTTCGCACCAGCGTCGCCCGACAGCTTTTCGATTGTCAGAACGTCGTTGGCGGCCACGCGGTACTGCTTACCGCCGGTCTTGATGACTGCGAACATTTTATATCCTTTCATGTTCGTGCCGGCTCTTTGCCCCGAAAGGCACGGCCGTCTTTTTGTCAGTCGTGAATAGCGATGCATTGGCGCATCGCCGGCCCAAATGGTTCCCTGCAACATGCCACGCTTGAGAAACATCAAGGATGTGCGGCACAAAGAACCAGCGTTGCGGCACGGGTTAAACCTATACCACTGCACCTTGCGCAATAGGTGAGGCGATGAAAACTGTCAAGGAGATTTCCGTCACCGTGACAAATAGATGAACATTCAGGGCCCGCGCCCCCTTGCAAGCCCGTCCGACACCCGCTATGTACCGCCCCGCGCTGACCAAGCGCCGACCAGCAAAGCGGAGAGGTGGCTGAGTGGTCGAAAGCACCGCACTCGAAATGCGGCATACGGGCAACCGTATCGTGGGTTCGAATCCCACCCTCTCCGCCATAAACTTTTGATTTTCAGCTGACTAAGCCGGCGCGTTGAGTCCGCTTCCGGGCCGCTAAACGCTCGGCTAGAACCCACCTTGCTAATGTTCGCGGGACAGTACCTCGATAAACGAACGCCGCCGATCGATCGGCGGCGCCTTGGTTGTGGCTGGGGTTTGCACTTGGTCACCCTCGATCGAGGGTTTACCAGCTGAAGTCGTCGTGGCTGAGTTCGCTGAGGCGTGTGTCCTCGATCACCAGATAGTCGCTGCCGGCGCGGAGGATGACGTCGGTGCCCGACTGTTTGGCGGCGTTGCGAATGTCGGAATAGCTGTCGAACTGGTTGTAGTGGGATACGTCGATGCGGTCGTCGCCGTTCTCGAAGTCGGTGACGGTGTCGCGACCGCCGTTGAAGACGAAGAGGTCGGCGCCTTCGCCGCCGGTCATCCGGTCGTTGCCGGCGCCGCCGTTCAGGACGTCGTTGCCTTCATGCGCGACGATGCGGTCGTTGCCGGATTGGCCGAAGATCGTGTCGTCGCCCTCGCCGCCGGAAAGCGTATCGTTACCGGCGCCCGCATAGATCCTGTCATTGCCTTCGCCGCCGCTGATATAGTCGCTGCCCTTGCCGGCGACGGCGTAGTCGTTGCCTTCGTCGAGGATCAACCGGTTGTTGCCGTCGCCGGCGCGCAGCACGTCGTCGCCCTCGCCGCCCCACAGCTTGTCGTTGCCGCTGCCCGAGACGATCCGGTCGTTGCCCGAACCACCCCAGACCTGGTTGTGGCCGCTGCCGGCGTCGATGCGGTCATTGCCTTCCTCGCCATAGAGGAAATCGTTGCCGCCATGGCCGTACAGCAGGTCATCGCCCGAACGGCCATAAAGATAATCCTGCTGGTTCGTCCCGACGATCCGGTTGTCGTCGTCGTTCCCGCGTTTCGTAACCATTTGAAAGCTCCTCGGTTCACAGGCACCATTGCCGTGTTGCGAGGGAAGAACGGGGCGCCTAGCGGCTTATTCCATCGAAATGCATTTTTTGCTGGATGAGGCTCATGCCTCTCGCCTTGATCCGAAATGGTCGCTTGCGTGGGGCGGAAGGCGAAGAGCAGCATTGTCGCCTGAATTTGCCGGTTTTCCTGCGTCTACGGCATGGACTCGCTGCACTGCGGCATGGCATAGGGCGCGGAACACGACGAGGCCTGTTTTTCATGATCCGCATCGAGAATATCAGCAAGTCCAACAGCCACCGCATCCTCTTCATCGAGGCGTCGGCCGCGTTGAACCGCGGCGAGAAGATCGGGCTTGTCGGGCCGAACGGCGCCGGCAAGACGACGCTCTTCCGCATGATCACCGGGCAGGAGGCGCCGGACGAGGGGCAGGTTTCGGTCGAGAAGAATGTCTCGGTCGGCTATTTCAGCCAGGATGTCGGCGAGATGGCGGGGCGCAGCGCCGTCACCGAGGTGATGGACGGCGTGGGGCCGGTGAGCACGGTGGCCGCCGAGTTGCGCGACCTCGAGGCGGCGATGGTCGATCCGGAACGGCTCGACGAGATGGACGCGATCATCGAGCGGTATGGCGAGGTGCAGGCGCGCTACGAGGAGCTCGACGGCTACGGGCTCGAGAGCCGGGCGCGCGAGGTGCTGGCAGGCCTGAGCTTCAGCCAGGAAATGATGGATGGCGATGTCGGCAAGCTTTCGGGCGGCTGGAAGATGCGCGTGGCGCTCGCCCGCATCCTCCTGATGCGCCCGGACGTCATGCTGCTCGACGAGCCGAGCAACCATCTCGACCTCGAAAGCCTGATCTGGCTGGAGCAGTTTTTGAAGGGCTATGACGGCGCGCTGCTGATGACTTCGCACGACCGCGAGTTCATGAACCGCATCGTGACAAAAATCATCGAGATCGACGCCGGCTCGCTCACCACCTATTCCGGCGACTACGGTTTCTACGAGGGGCAGCGGGCGCAGAACGAGAAGCAGCAGCAGGCGCAGTTCGAGCGCCAGCAGGCGATGCTGGCCAAGGAAATCAAGTTCATCGAGCGCTTCAAGGCGCGCGCCTCCCATGCCGCGCAGGTGCAGAGCCGGGTGAAGAAGCTCGACAAGATCGAGCGCGTCGAGCCGCCGCGCCGGCGCCAGACTGTCATGTTCGAGTTCCAGCCGGCGCCGCGCTCCGGCGAAGACGTCGTCAATCTCAAGAACGTCAACAAGGCCTATGGCAGCCGGTCGATTTACCAGGATTTCAGCTTCCTGATCCGCCGCAAGGAGCGCTGGTGCGTGATGGGCATCAATGGCGCCGGCAAGTCGACGCTGCTGAAGCTCATTGCGGGCGCAGCGACCCCGGACGAGGGCAGCGTGACGGTTGGGGCAAGCGTCAAGGTTGGCTATTTTGCACAGCATGCGATGGATCTGTTGGACGGCGAACTGACGGTGTTCGAATGGCTGGAGGCGGAGTTTCCGCGCGCAGGCCAAGGGCCGCTGCGCACACTGGCCGGCTGCTTCGGCTTTTCCGGCGATGACGTCGAGAAGCGGTGCCGGGTGCTTTCCGGCGGCGAGAAGGCCCGCCTCGTGATGGCGGCGATGCTGTTCGATCCGCCGAACTTTTTGATCCTCGACGAGCCGACGAACCATCTCGACCTCGATACCAAGGAAATGCTGATCAAGGCCTTGTCGGAATATGAGGGCACCATGCTTTTCGTGTCGCACGACCGGCATTTCCTCGGTGCCCTGTCGAACCGGGTGCTTGAGCTCAACGGCGACGACGTGCACCAATATCCCGGCGGCTATACCGAATATGTTGCCCAGACCGGCCATGAGGCGCCTGGCGTGCCCAACTGAGGCGGCTGTCTCTGGTCGGCGTTTCACGCTATGACGTGGGCGTGATCGCACGGCTGGAGCGCACATGCGGCGAAAGAAACCGCTTTATCGAAGCGTCAACACGCGCACCCGGGGTGTCTTTCATAATTCCGGCGGCGACTATCGCTGGTCGCGGCGCCGAGAAGACCGGGTGCATGTCGGCGCCATGCCCGGCAAGCAGCGCCGCGGGCTCGATTATACGCCGCTCTTCAAATTCCTGCTGTCGCACCTTGGTGACGATTGGGATGCCGTCCATGCCGAAGCGGTGGCGCGGCTCGACAGGCCCGAGCCGATCTTCTGGATGGTCGCCCGATCGGATGCGGATAAAAGCGCGTTCGTGTTGATCGGCGAAAACGCCTATTACAGCGGTCTCTTCGTCGATGGGGACAACCGGCTGCGGCTGGTCGATCCGGACCTGCGTGTCGAGCATATGGAGCCGGGCTGCGCCTGCTGCACGCACACGTTCAACGGCGTGCCTTTCACGCGCAAATACGATTCGTCGGCCGGTTGATCGTCAGGCTTTTCCGCCGCGATATTGCTCGTCCGTCACCTTTTCCAGCCAGGTCACCGGCGAACCATCCTGCGATTCGGCGATGGCGACATGGGTCATCGCGGTGCGGTCGGTGGCGCCGTGCCAGTGTTTTTCTCCGGGCGGAAACCACACGACGTCGCCGGGGCGGATTTCCTCGATCGGCCCGCCCTCATGCTGCGCCCAGCCGAGGCCGGCGGTGACGATGATGAGCTGGCCGAGCGGATGGGTGTGCCAGGCGGTGCGCGCTCCGGGCTCGAAGGTGACGATCGCGCCGCCGGCGCGGCCGGGCGCCTCGGCCTTGAACGGCGTGTCGAGGCGGACATTGCCGGTGAAATAATCCGCCGGGCCGGGCGTCGAAGGATTGGTGCCGTTGCGCTTGATGTCCATGACCGTCTCCGATTCGTTTGCGCGACCTTACACCCGATCACTGGCGGAGCCACCGGAGACGACTTATGAGGGTGGCCAGGATTTTCAAGGTGGAGCAGCATGAGCAAGCGGATCGGGATCGTCGGCGGCGGGCCGGCCGGGCTGATGGCGGCGGAGGTGCTGTCTGCACGCGGCCGTGCGGTGACGGTGCTGGAGGCGATGCCGACCATCGGGCGAAAATTCCTGCTGGCCGGAAAATCGGGCCTCAACATCACCCATTCGGAGCCCTATGCGCGTTTCGCCGGCCGTTTCGGTGCGGCGAATGACCGGCTGCGCCCGGCGCTCGATGCCTTCACACCGGAAGACCTGCGGGCCTGGGCGCTGGCGCTCGGCACGGAAACCTTCGTCGGCACGTCCGGCCGGGTGTTTCCCAGGGTGATGAAGGCCTCGCCCTTGTTGCGCGCCTGGCGGGCGCGCCTGGAAAAGCAGGGTGTCGAAATTCGCGTGCGCCACCGCTGGAAAGGGTTTGCACCGGGCGGTCTGCTGGTCGAAACGCCGGAAGGTGAGAGCGTGATGGAATTCGATGCCGTCCTGCTCGCGCTTGGCGGGGCGAGCTGGCCACGGCTTGGCTCGGATGCCGCGTGGGTCGACGGGCTTGCAGAGAGAGGCGTCGATATCGCACCCTTCCGTCCCGCCAACTGTGGCTTCGACGTGGATTGGTCGGCGGTCTTCGTGGAAAGGTTCGCCGGCGCGCCGGTCAAGGGTGTCACCGCAACGTCGGCGGCCGGCACAATTCCCGGGGAATTCGTTATCGCCGGGACCGGCGTCGAAGGCAGCCTCGTCTATGCCCATGCCGCTGAACTTCGCGATGCTCTCGAGGAGGCGGGCGCGGCAAGGCTGATGCTTGATCTGGCGCCGGGACGATCGGCTGAACGGCTTGCTGCGGATCTAGCGAAGCAGGGGAGCAAGGCGAGTTTTTCCACGCGCCTGCGCAAGGCCGCGGGGCTTGACGGCGTGAAGGCGGCGCTGCTGCGCGAATGCCTTGCCGATGCTGCAAAGCTTGCTCCCACGGCGCTGGCTGCGGCGATCAAGGCGTTGCCGCTCAGCCTTGTTCGGCCGCGGCCGATTGCCGAGGCGATTTCGTCGGCCGGCGGCATTCGTTTCGACGCCATCGACGAGGCCTATATGGTGAAAGCCATGCCGGGTGTCTTTGCCGCCGGTGAAATGCTCGACTGGGAAGCACCGACCGGTGGGTATCTTCTGACCGCGTGTTTTGCCACCGGACGGGCGGCGGCGGCCGGTATGGATCGCTGGCTATGCAACCAGGCGACATGACACCGGAATTCAGCTCCGCTTCGGCCGCGCCGGGGCATGGCTGAGGCCGCGGGCCGCTTCCTTCAGGCAATCGAGATAGCGCTCGCGATTGGCAAGCCCGTCATCGCGCGGGGCGACGAGGCAGAGCGTTGCCGCCACATGGCCCTCTTCGTCGGTGACCGGCACGGCGAAGCAATGGGTAAAGCTGTCGACGATGCTGTTGAAAGTAAAAAGCCCGTCCCGTTCGGCCTGGCGCACCTCGGCGAGGAAGGCCTGCGGGTCGAGCCATTCGCCGCTCGGCAGGCAGAAATCCTGCGGCGGAATGAAGGTCAGGATGTCCTCGTTACTCATATGTGCCACGAGCAGCCGGCCGGACGCCGTCCACGGGATCGGCACCGACTGGCCGACATCCGTGGAGATGCGGAAGGGGCGCGCGCCTTCGCGCATACGCACGACCGTGTATTTGTTGCCGTCCAGCATGCAGAACTGCGCGGTCTCGCGCGTCTCGTCGGCCAGCCGTTCCAGCGCTGCCTCGCATTCGCGGGTGAAGTCGAAATGGTTTTCGTAAGCTGCGCCAAGGAAATAGAGCTTTCGGCCGAGATAGACGCGGCCCTCGCCGCCGGTGAATTCCAGAATGCCGTTGCGCAGCAACAGGTTCACCAGCTCATAGACGGATGAGCGCGGTGCGCCGATTTGCGCGGCGATCTCGTTGGGTTTCAGCGCCTGGCGCTTCTGGCGCAGGAAATCGAGGATCTCGAAGGCGCGGTCGAGCCCACGGGCACGTTTTCCCCCTGCATCGTCGGAAAGTGCATCCATTCTCGTCGGTCCCTGGCTTTCGTCGACCAAGCTTCTCTCGCCGGCCGCGACATCTGTCAATCCGCACGCTCCCGCCGCGTCGCACGAAATTTCGCCACCCCTCTTGCGGGCAGAAAAAATCAGCATAAGATCGCGCCGTCCAGTATTTAGATCATGTGTACATTATATTGGACGAAAGCGGATGGCAAGCCCGTAACCGCTCGCCGAACAAAAAGGGGAACGCCATGAAGAATTTTGAAAACCGCCCGTCCACCGCGCTGCGCAGCCGCCTTCTCGCAGGTGCCGCCGCTGCCGCGGCCCTTCTCGTCCTGTCGGCCGGCACGGCATCGGCCGCCGCCAATTGCATCAAGGGCGACCGCAAGGCGCCCTATACGGTCGGCTGGGCAAACATCTATTCCGTGCCGACCTGGATGAAGCAGACAGAAGGCACGATTGCCGCCGAAGTGGAGGAACTGAAGAAGGCCGGCCTGGTCAAGGACCTGATGATCACCGACGCGCAGGGCAATGCGCAGACGCAGATCCAGCACATCCAGTCGATGATCGACGCCAATGTTGACGCCATCGTCGTCATCGCCGGCTCGTCCAACGCGCTTGACCGTGTGATTTCGGATGCCTGCGACAAGGGCATCGCCGTCGTGAACTTCGACAGCCTCGTCAACACCGACAAGGTAACGGCAAAGATCAATACGGATTCCGCCGAATGGGGTGCGGGTGCTGCCAAGTGGCTCTCCGACCAGCTCGGCGGCAAGGGCAAGATCATCGTGATGAACGGCCCGGCCGGCATTTCTGTCAGCGACGACCGCCGCAAGGGCGCCCAGCCGGTGCTCGAAGCCAATCCGGGTCTCGAAATCATCACCGAGACGAACACCGAATACAACGCCGCCCCCGCGCAGGAAGCCATGACCAGCCTGCTCTTCGCCAATCCGGAAATCGATGGCGTGCTGTCGCTCGGCGGAGCGATCTCTGCCGGCTCCGTCATGGCCTTCGACCGCCAGGGCCGCGAGCAGGTTCCCATTACCGGCGAGAATGCCCGCCAGTTCCTGGAACTGTGGAAGGAAAAGGGCCTGAAGGGCTGGGCGACCATGCAGCCGAACTGGCTTGGCGCATTCTCGGTCTATACGGCCGTGCAGGCGCTGGAAGGCAAGGATGTACCGGCCTTCATCAAGGTGCCGCTGCCGGTCATCGATGACAGCACGATCGACAGCTATCTCGCTCGCGCCGACCAGTTCCCGGCCGACGGCTACATCTACTCGGATTACGACAAGGCGCTGTTCGACAAGCTGCTCGCCCAGTAGTCCGCGTGAAGGATGCCGTCATGACGGATGCAAAACCCCTGCTGGAAGCCCGGCAGGTGTTCATGGGATTCTTCGGCAATCCCGTTCTGAAGGGCGTCGACATCGCCCTTCATCCCGGCAGGGTGCACGCCCTGCTGGGGGAGAACGGAGCTGGAAAATCCACGCTGATCAATCTTCTCTCCGGTGCCCTCCAGCCGGACAGCGGCACGATTGCCGTCGACGGTCGGCCGGCCGGGCGTTTCAGCCCGGCGGCCGCCCGTGCGGCTGGCATTGCCGTGGTGCAGCAGGAACTCAGCCTCACCGCCGACCTGTCGATCGCCGAGAACATCGGGCTTGGCGCCTTCCCGCGCCGCTTTGGCCTGATCGACTATGCGGCGCTGCATCGCGGCGTGCGTGAGGTTTGCGCCATGGTGGGGCTGACCGAGCCGCTCGACATGCCGGTTGCCGATCTCGCCCTTGGCCGTCGCCAGATGGTGGAGATCGCCAAGGCGCTGTTCCGCAAGCCGCGTGTGCTCATCCTCGACGAGCCAACCTCCTCGCTTTCCGCCCATGAGGCCGGCATTCTGGCCGGCGTCATTGAGAGGCTGCGGGAGCGCGGCACCGCACTTCTCTACATTTCCCACCGCCTCAACGAGGTGCAGGCGCTCTGCGCGCATGTCACCGTGCTGAAGGACGGCGGCGTCACGGCGGACCAGTCGCTGTCGGGTATCGACGGCGAAGGGCTGGTGCGCCTGATGGTCGGCCGCGAGACGGGTGATCTCTTCCCGCCGCGCCCGGCATGCACGCCCGGCGCACTGCGCATCGACGTCGATGGACTTTCCGCGGGCCTCGTGCGCGATATCACCTTCTCCGCCCGTGCCGGCGAAATCGTCGGAATCGGTGGGCTTGTCGGGCAGGGGCAGGAAGATCTGTTGCTGGGCCTCTACGGGGCGATCCCGGCGAGGGCCACCAGGGCGGAGGTTTCGGGCGTGCCCGCGCTGCCGGCGGATGTCGGCGCGGCGAACGCCGCCGGCCTCGTCTATGTGCCGGCCGACCGCAAGCACGAGGGGCTGGTTCTGCCCCATTCCATTGCCTCCAACCTCATCCTGCCCTCGCTCGGCCGTCTCGCCCGCAACGGGTTTCGCGATTCGGCGGCGGAGACCGGCCTTATCGCCGACCTGGCACGCCGGCTGACCATCAAGGGCGACGTCGCTCGCCCGGTCCAGGCGCTGTCCGGCGGCAACCAGCAGAAGGTGGCGCTCGCCAAGTGGCTGCCGCTCGATCCCTCCGTGCTGCTGCTCAACGACCCGACGCGCGGCGTCGATATCGAGACCAAGCGTGAAATCTACCTGATGCTGCGTGCCTTCGCCGCCGAAGGGCGGCTCATCATCATCGCCAGCTCCGACACGCCGGAGCTCGTACATCTCTGTGACCGTGTCGTCGTGCTGCGCGAGGGCCATGTCGCCGCGACGCTTGTCGGTAATGCGATCAGCGAAGAGGCCATCGTCGGCGCGGCCATGGGCGTCGATAGAAAGGGAGCGGCCGCATGAGCGCTGTTTCGTCCTCCTTCGGGCTCTATGGCGCCATCCAGCGTCGCCGCAATCGCGGCCTTGGCGGCCTCTACTTCGTCGTCGCCGCGTTTCTCGTGCTTTATGCGGTGCTCTTTCCGGGCCTTCTTTCGATCGGCGGCTTTTCCAAGTTCACGCAGAACTGGTTTCCGCTCGCGCTCGTCACGATGGCCCAGGCACTGCTGATGCTGAATGGCGGCATCACGCTGGCGATTGGCCCGCTTGTCAGCCTCGGCGCGGTGATCGCGGCAACCACCATGGGCGGCGTGTTCGGCGTGCCGGGCGGCATTCTCGCCGTCGCCTTCACCGGCCTTGCCATCGGCGCCGTCATCGGCGTCATCGTGGCGCAGCTGCGCCTGCCGGCGATCATCGTCACGCTGGCCGGCTCCTTCATCATCACCGGCGTGGCACTGCTTCTCCTGCCCCGCCCTGGCGGCTTCATTCCCGGCTGGCTTTCCACCATGCTTGCCGGCCACACGCCCGTCGCCTTCCTGCTGCTCGTCCTCATCCTGGCACTCTGGAAGGTGTTTCTGGCGACGCCGCTCGGCCTCGGCATCTATGCGGCGGGTGACAACCCGATCGGCGCCTTCCGCTCCGGTGTGCCGGTCGAGCGGGTGAAGATCGTCGCCTTCGCGCTTTCCGGCCTGCTTACCGCGCTGGCGGGGCTCTTCGTCGCCGCGCAGACCGGCTCGGGCGACCCGGTCATCGGCGCACCCTTCACACTCAACTCCATTGCCGCGGCGGTGCTCGGCGGCGTCGGCTTCCTCGGCGGCAAGGGCACGATGCGCGGGGCGATCTGCGGCAGCCTGCTGCTATCGGTGATGATCAATGTGATGTTCTTCCTCGGTTTCCCGCCGGTCGCGCAATACATCGCGCAGGGCCTCATCATCGTCGGTGCCGTCGCGGTGCCGGAACTTCTCAAGCAGTGGAGAGCCAGGCGATGAAGGCCGCAAAATCCCTGTTGCGCAATCCGCCGCTGCTCACCCTCGTCCTGGTGGCGCTCGTCTGGCTGGTTGCCGGCCTTACGCTGCGCGGCTTCGGCGCCTACGGTCATCTGCGCTACCTGCTGGAACTCGCCGCGGTCATCGGCATTGCCGCCGCCGGACAGACGCTGGTCATCCTGATGGGCGGCATCGACCTTTCGGTCGGCGCGGTCATCACCGTCACGGCGATCCTCGTGCCGCTGATTTCACCCGCCTGGGATCCGACCGGTCTTGTCGGTATCGCACTTGCGCTGACGATTGCCACCGGCATCGGCGTCCTTAATGGGGCGGGCGCCGCCTATCTGCGCGTGCCGCCGATCATCATGACGCTCGCCATGGCGACGTTCCTGCAAGGTCTGCTCGTCGTCGTGGCCGGCGGCAGCGCGGTCACCGTCAGCAATCCCGCCGTGCTCCTGCTGGGGCAGGCAAGGCCGCTCGGGGTTCCGGCCGGCATCCTGCTCTGGCTCGTGGTCTCGGCCGCCGTGCTGCTCATCATCCACCGCATGCCGATCGGCGCGCGCTTCCTGGCACTCGGCGCAAACCCGCTCGCCGCCCGCCTGTCCGGCGTCAGTGTGGCGCGCAACACGCTGATCCTCTATGCGTTGTCCGGCTTTTTCGCGGGTCTCGCCGGCATTCTGGTGCTCGGCATGAACCGGCAGGGTTATGTCGGCATCGGCGATCCCTACCTGCTGACGTCAATTGCTGCCGTCGTGCTCGGCGGCACCTCCATCCTCGGCGGGCGCGGCACCTATGCCGGCACCATTCCGGGCGCCATCCTGCTCGTGACGACCACGGCGCTGATCACGGTGGTCAACGCCTCGCCCGGCTGGCGCTCCATCATGTTCGGCACGCTGATCCTGTCGCTTCTCCTGGTTTCCGGCCGCGAGGCGCGGCGATGACGGCGCGCTATGACGGGCCGGTCATCGACCCGCACCATCATCTCTGGGACTTGTCGCTGAAACGCCATCCCTGGCTGGTAAAAGCCCGGACGGCTGGCGAGGAGATGGTTTTCGGCAGCCTCGCACCGCTCCTGCGCGACTACGGCATCGCGGACTACCGTGCCGATGCCGCAAACCAGAATGTGGTCGCCACCGTACATGTCGAGGCTGGCTGGTCGGATGCCCATCCGCTGGAGGAAAGCCGTTGGCTGGATGGTCTGGACCGCAGCGCCGGCGTGGCGAGGCGCTACGTTGCGCGCGTTTCGCTCGACAGTCCTGATGCCGCGCGCCTCATCGACGCGGAAGCGGACAATCCCAACGTGGTCGGCATCCGCGACATCGTGAGCTGGCATCCTGAGCCGGCGAAGAGTTTTGCCGCGCGCGCCTACCGCATGGTCGATCCCGTCTGGCGGACCGGGTTGGCGCATGCCTCCGGGCTCGGGCTGGTCTTCGATCTCATGCTCTATCCCTGGCAGATGGTCGAGGCGCTCGACCTGGTGACCGCCTTTCCCGATACGCTCTTCGTGCTCAACCATGGGGGAAGTCCGGCCGATCGTACGGCGGGGGGCATGGCGCTGTGGCGCAGTGGCCTTCGTGCGCTCGGCAGGCAACCGAATGTCCGCCTGAAGATTTCCGACCTCGTCGCCTACGACAATGACTGGACGCCCGGAAGCCTCGGTCCGGTGATCGAACATTGCCTCGACTGCTTCGGCCCGGAGCGGTCGATGTTTGCCAGCGATTTTCCCGTCGCCGGCCTGCACGCGTCCTTCGATGAGGTTTATGCGGTCTTCCGCGCCGCTGCTGCTCCGCTCTCCATCGATGAGCAGCGCGCCCTTTTCTTCACGACCGCCAACGATACCTACCGCCTCGGGATGAGCGATCCCGCCTTGGGCGAAGGAGAAAACCATGTCTGACCTGCACGCAAATGGCGCGGACAATCCGCTGATCGACGACCGCATTCGCGGGTTCCCGCCGGGACACGCAGCCTTGCCGCTCGATGCGCTCGGAAAGCAGGGCTGGAAACCCTATGACGGCACGATGGCGCTGCCGCTGATCTCTCTCGACCGACAGGCCTTCGCCGGTAATATCGACCTGATGATGGCCTATGTGAAGGATCATGGCGTCGAGATCGCCCCGCATGCCAAAACGCCCATGTCTACGGCGATTGCCGGCGCACTGCTGGCGGTCGGCGCCTGGGGCACGACGGTTGCGGATATCCGACAGGCCGCAGTGATGCTGAAGGCCGGCCAGCGTCGGCTGATCCTCGCCAACGAGATCGGCGGCATCGCCGCCGCGCGCCGGCTGGCCGCCCTGCTTGCCTTCTATCCCGAGGCGGAGATGCATGTCTTCGTCGATTCCGTCCCTCTTGCCACGGCCCTTAGTGCCGCTTGGCGCGAACGCAATGACCTGCCGCCGCTCGGCCTGATGGTGGAGTTGGGCATTGGCCGCGCCGGGGTGCGCGATCCGGACGCGGCGGGTGCGATTGTCGATACCATCCTTGCGGCCGAGACACCGAGTTTCCGCCTCACCGGCATCGCCGCCTACGAGGGCGCTGCCGCGACAGCAGACGCAGATGAAACCCTGCGCCGGATCGACGGGCTGGTTGCCATGACGGCGACCTTCCTGCCCGCGGTCCGCGCCAGAATCGGCAAGAAACGGCCGCTCATCCTGACAGCGGGCGGCTCGGTATTTTTCGACCGGGTCGTCGCCGGCCTTTCGGCTGCGGTCTCGGCCGATCCCGATTGCCGCCTGGTGCTGCGCAGCGGGGCGATCTTCTTCCACGATCACGGCGTCTATGAACGCGGCCTTGCGGGCCTCGATGCGCGCGGCGGTTTCCAGTTTGGCGGTGACGTCCGCTCCGCATCAAAGGGCTTCAAGCCGGCGCTGCGCGTCTGGGCTGAGGTGCTGTCGCGGCCCGAGCCGGGGCTCGCGATCTGTGGCATGGGCCTTCGCGACGTCGCGATCGACCAGGGCCTGCCCCGGCCGCTTGCACTTTATCGAGACAGCGCGCGCCGCGCCGATTTCACCGGTGCCGACGTGCTGCGCCTCAACGACCAGCACGCCTTCGTGACCGTGCCCGCCGGCAGCGATGTGGCCATCGGCGACGTGGTCGAGTTCGGCATTTCGCATCCCTGCACCTGCCTCGACCGGCATGCCATCCTTTACGGCCTCGACCCGGACCACACGGTCGTGACCGCCTATCTCACCAGCTTCGGCTGAACGTCTCCTCCCAAGGCAAAAAAAGGAAAACACGCCATGATCCAGCGCTATCAGAAGGGCTCGCGCATGAGCCAGGCCGTCAGCTTCGGCGGGCTCGTTTATATTGCCGGCCAGGTCGCGGAAGACCGCAAGGCCGCCATCGAGGACCAGACGCGCGACGTGCTCGGCAAGATCGACACCCTTCTGAAGGAGGCCGGCACGGATCGCTCGAAACTGCTCGCCGTCAATGTCTTCCTGCCGGCGATTGTCGATTTCGAGGCCATGAACGGCGTCTACGATGCCTGGATCGACCCGGCAAACCCGCCGGCCCGCGCCTGTGTCGAGGCGCGCCTTGCCGATCCGGACCTGCGCGTCGAAATGACCGCCGTCGCGGCGCTTTGAGAGGCGCATCATGCACAGCGGCCTCGTCAATCCGATCGATTTTACGCTGGAAGGCCGGCAGTCCGGCCATCTCGCCATCCCCTATTCGATCGACCGTTCGCCCTATTATCAGATCCGTGTCCCGATCCTGCGCCTCAGCAACGGCGAGGGGCCGAGCCTGCTCCTGATGGCCGGCAACCATGGCGACGAATATGAAGGCGAACTCCAGCTCGGGCGGCTGATGCGCCTGCTCGACGTCGACAGGATTCGCGGCTCCGTCACCATCCTGCCGATGGCGAACCTGCCGGCGGTGATGGCGGCGAAGCGCTGCTCGCCGTTCGACGGCGGCAATCTCAACCGCGCCTTTCCGGGCGATGCGACGGGTACGCCGACGGCGCGGATGGCGCATTTCCTCGAACACACGCTTTTTCCCCTGCATGACGTGGTGCTCGATCTGCATTCGGGCGGCACCTCCATGGCGCATCTGCCCTGTACGCTGATCGAGCGGCAGGCGGATGCCGCGCGCTTCGCCCGCGCCGTCTCGCTGATGCGGGCCATGGGCGCCGCGCATGCCTTCATCGCCGACAACGGGCCGGCGGCACCGACCTCGATGGGGGCGGCGGGCCGGGCCGGGGCGATCGGCCTTTCGGGCGAGTTCGGCGGTGGGGGAACGGTGACGCCGGAGACGATGGCGTTCACGGCCGGAGCGATCGATCGTTTGCTCGTGGCGCTCGGCCTCGTCGAGGCTCCGGTGCTTTCGGGCGCATCGCTGCCTGCGCCACCGGCTCTGCAGCTACTCTCTTTGTCGCGGCACAGCCAGGGTATCTATGCCAGCCGACGCGGCTGGTTCGAGCCGGCCGCGGCACTCGGAACGCGTGTTGCGGCCGGCGATCGTGCCGGCTGGTATCACGACCTCGAACGGCTGGAGCAGCCCGAGGAGGAGCTGCGCTTTGCCGAGGGTGGCATCGTCATCTCCCATCGCCTGCATTGCGACAGCCAGGCCGGCGATTGCCTGATCCAGGTCGCCGAGCCGATCGACGGGTGAGGATGATCATCTCAGGTGATCGCGTCGACGGCCTCGCGTACCCAGTCGAGGCGTTTTGCCGGAATGAGGCCGTAGTTGTAGAAGTTCACGCCATCGGCGCCGGCTTCGACGGCGGCCTTGGCGCGCGCGGTGAGGATCGCCGGACCGTCGACTTCGGGATAGAAGACGCGCAGGCCCAACCCTAAAAACTTTTCCGGGCCGAGCAGGGCGCGGCCGGTGTGCATGACATCGGCGATGGCCTCGGGCGTCATGTCGTAGCAGCAGAGGATCGCGCCGTCGCAGAGTTTTCCGACGGCCGCGAGATCGACCCCACCGAGCCAGCCGTCCTTGAGATCGATCAGCACGATGCGCGTCGCCGGGTCGGCGGCGGCCTTGATCTCGCCGATCAGGCTCGTCACCGGTTCGGAGCGCCAGATCAGGAAGGCGTGCAGTTCCGGGTGGGCGCGGAAGGCGTCGATACCGGCCGCGGGGAAATCGGGAAACTGTTTTTCCGGCACGGCCCGCTCGCACAGTTCGGCAATGAAGCGGGCGACCGTCTTTCGGGCGCCCTCCACCGGGACACCGGCTTTTTCGGCGCGCGCGGTGCAATGGTCGCAGAAGCACAGCGACAGCAAAAAGTCGTCCTCGGCGGTGAGGCCGACGCCGTCCTTTTCATGGTGGTATTCATGCGCGAAGCCCATGAAGTTCGGGCTTTCCAGCTCCAGCATGTCGGGCTGGTAGTTCGTCGTGATGTCGCGGACGAGGGTCACGACATAGTCGCGGGCTGCCGGGCTCGACGGGCAGAGATTGTAGTAGTTGGCGTTGCCATAGGCATTTCGGGTGACGTGGTCCGGGTGCAGCATGCCGAGCCGGCTGTTGTGCAGGCAGACGGTCCAGCAGGAGACCTTGAGGCCGGTCGTTTCGCGTGCCTTCGTCAGTGCGTCGAGCATGTCGCCGCGATCGAGAACGTTCTGCGCCACCAGCGGGCGGATCACCTTGTCCTGCCAGAGCGTGTCATCCGGGCGGAAATAGACGGTGCCGTCTTCCGGGAAATAGGCCTTCTGGCTCGGGCTGCGCGGCTGCAGGAAGCGGCCTGCATGGTAGGAGGTCGCAACGCTCACGGTGTTGAGGCCGGCCCGGCCGGCAAGATCGGCGGCAAGCGCCTCGAGCCCCTGGTCCTGGATGTCCCAGGGATAGGTCCACATAGAAAGATGCATGGCGTGCTCCCGTTGCGCTTGTCCGGTACTTAGAACATGTGTCCATAATAGTGTCCAGATGGATTTTGGAGACACGACAGGCGGGCTTGCATTGCTGAGAGATTCGGTGCGGCCTGTCTTTCAGGTGGGATCATGTCGGGGCGATCCTCGGCTTCAGTCACAGCCCGGAACGACCCCGTTGGCATTTTCGACGCATTGGATGTCGCGAACCGGAGGGATTCCTTGCAAGAGGCGGCGTAGCTTCTCGCCATTGCAGGGGCTTGCGCTGGCGCAAGCGGACTGAAATATGCGCCATGCCGTAAGTGCGGCCCGCATGACAAGGGGATCGCCGATGCTTGCCCCCGCATCGGCCGAACGCGAGATGGAACCGATGAAAAGCCACGTCCTGACAGTATCGTGCCAATCGACCCGCGGCATCGTCGCCGCGATCACCGGCTACCTCGCCGAGAAGGGGTGTTACATCTCGGATTCGTCGCAGTTCGACGACCTCGAAACGGGCCTGTTCTTCATGCGCCTCACCTTCCTGTCCCAGGAAGGCGTATCGGAGGAGGACATCAAGGCCGGCTTCGCCCCGGTCGCCAAGCCCTTCGGCATGAACTACCGCTTCAACGACAGCGACGAGCGTATGAAGGTTCTGCTGATGGTGTCGCGCTTCGGCCATTGCCTGAACGACCTGCTCTACCGCTGGAAGATCGGCGCGCTGCCGATCGACATCGTCGGCGTCGTGTCGAACCACTTCGATTACCAGAAGGTCATCGTCAACCACGACATCCCCTTCCACCACATCAAGGTGACGAAGGAGAACAAGCCGCAGGCCGAAGCCCGCCTGATGGAGGTGGTGGAACAGTCCGGTGCGGAACTCATCGTGCTCGCCCGCTACATGCAGGTTCTGTCGGATGCGGTGTGCAAGAAGATGTCTGGCCGGATCATCAACATCCACCACTCGTTCCTGCCGTCGTTCAAGGGTGCGAACCCGTACAAGCAGGCCTTCGAGCGCGGGGTGAAGCTGATCGGCGCGACGGCGCACTATGTGACGGAGGACCTCGACGAGGGTCCGATCATCGAGCAGGACGTGGCGCGCATCACGCATGCGCAGTCTGCGGAGGACTATGTGTCGATCGGGCGGGACGTGGAGAGCCAGGTTCTGGCCCGCGCAGTGCATGCCCACATCCACCACCGCACCTTCATGAACGGCAACAAGACCATCGTCTTCCCGCCGAGCCCGGGCTCCTACGCATCCGAGCGTATGGGCTGACCAAACGACGGCTGCTAAGGCCCGGTATTGCTGTGTCCTAGAGAGACCTCCGCCCTTGGCGGAGGTCTTGCCGTTTCAGGCCTGGCGCTTGAAGCCGCTTACAAGAGCGAGGGCGATCAGGAGCAGGATGGCGGCCACCGCGAAGGTGACATGCATGCCGGTCGCCACGGCCGCGGCGCTGGCGCCCGTTACGTCCTTCGTGCCGACGGCAAGCGTGAAGATCGCGCCCATCAGCGAGGCGCCGGTGATCAGGCCGAGATTGCGCGACAGGTTGAGCAGGCCGGAGGTGACGCCGCGCTCCTCCGCGGCAATGCCCGTCATCACGGCCGCATTGTTGGCGGCCTGGAAGAGCTGGTAGCCGGGTGTAAGAACAACGATCGCCAGCATATAGCCGGGAAGGCCGAACAGGGCGGACAGCACGGGCAGGCCTGCGGCGCCCGTCGCCATTGTGGCAAGTCCGGCGGCGACCATGGGGCTTGCGCCGAATCGGTCGACGAGGCGTCCGGCAAGAATACCGGTCAGCACCGACACCACGGGACCGATCGCCAGCACGAAGCCGACCTGCGCCGGGCCGAGGCCGAGCGTGCGCGACAGGTAGAACGGTCCGACGACCAGCGTCACCATGATCACCGTCGCGACGAGGATGTTCGCCGCAAGGCTTGCGGGAAAACCGGCACGGCGGAAGGCGGCAGGCCGAATCAGCGGAAAGGCGATCCGGCGTTGCCGAAGCACGAAGAGGCCGGCACCCACGGCCGAGGCGGCGACGAGCGCGACATTCAGCGGACCGATCCGGCCCTCGCCCACCGTCATCGCCAGTGCGTAGGCCGTCAGCGTTGCTGCCAGCAGGCCGGCGCCGACGAGGTCGAAACGGCCGGTCGCGGCAGCTTTGCGGTCGTCGGGAAGGAAATGGTGGACGAGGGCGAAGGCCGACAGGCCGAAGGGTACGGCGACGAGGAAGATCGCGTGCCATCCGAAGCCCGATATCAGCAGGCCGCCGAGCGACGGGCCAAGCGCTGTGCCGACGGCGGACATGGTGCCAAGCAGGCCCATGACGCTGCCGATCCTTTCCTTCGGCACGGTTTCGCTGACGAAGGCCATGGCAAGCGCCATCATCGCCGCGGCACCCGCTCCCTGAACGGCGCGGGCGGCAATGAGGAGGGGCAGCGACGGCGACAGGCCCGCCAGCAAAGAGGCGGCGGAAAACACCGCAAGGCCCGCCAGCAGCAACCGGCGGCGGCCGAATAGGTCGCCAAGGCGCCCGATGCTGGCGATCAGCACGGTGCTGCTCAAGAGATAGGCGAGCACGACCCACTGCACCTGCTGGAAGGGTGCGGCAAAGACATCCGCCAGCGTCGGCAAAGCGACATTGGCGATGCTGGTGCCGAGGGAGGACAAGAGGATGGCGAGCGAGAGGCCGGCAAGGGCCCCGGCCCGTTGACGGTTCGCCGTTATGGTCTCTGTATCGTGCATGGTTTTGCTCCTTGGGATCCTCAGAGCAGGTAGTCCTCCGCGTGATAAGGCGGAAGGCGCATCATTTGCATTGTGCTCGTGCGTTTGACGCCATGTCATCTTTTCGCGGGCATGCTAGGATCGCGCCATGTCACGACCCGATCTCAATCTTCTCGTCATGCTCGATGTGCTGCTCGCCGAGGGCAATGTGGCGCGGGCAGCGCAAAGGCTGCGGCTCAGCCCCTCGGCGATGAGCCGTGCGCTCGCGCGGTTGCGGGAGGTGACCGGCGATCCGCTGCTCGTGCGGGCCGGGCGGGGGCTCGTGCCGACGCCGCGGGCGCTGGAGCTGCGCGGTGAGGTCGGCCAGGTCGTTGCGGCAGCCGAAGCGCTGCTGCGCCCGGCAAAGCTTCTCGATCTCGCAACCCTCGAGCGGACCTTTACGCTCCGCAACCGCGAGGGTTTCGTCGATACGTTCGGGTCGGCCTTGCTGGCGCGCCTTACGCGGGAGGCGCCCCATGTGAAAATCCGCTTCGTTCCAAAGCCGGACAAGGAAAGCACGCCGCTGCGCGATGGAACGGTCGATCTCGAAACGGGCGTGATCGGCGATACGACGGGACCGGAAGTGCGCGCACAGGCGCTGTTTCGCGATCGTTTCATCGGTGTCGTGCGCAAGGGGCACCCGCTGCTTGACGGCCCGATCACGCCGGAGCGCTACGTTGAGGGCAGCCATATCCTTGTTTCCCGCGGCCGGCGCGAGCGCGGCCCAGTCGACGAGGCACTGGCTTTGATGGGGCTGGCGCGCACCGTTGCCGTGACCGTCGCAAGTTTTGCCGAGGCCGTGACGCTCGCGCGGCACTCCGACCTGATCGCCCAGGTCTCCGACCGTTCGACCCTGTCGCTTCGCGACGACATGGCGAGTTTCCCGCTGCCGATCGCCCTGCCGGACTTCACCATTTCCATGCTCTGGCATCCGCGCATGGATGCCGATCCGGCGCATCGCTGGCTGCGCGCCTGTTTCCGCGAGGTCTGCATCGGCAAGGCAGGTGACTTTCTGCCGGAACAATGCTAAAGGGCCGGCAACTGGGCCCTGAGCCGCATCGAGCGGCGCCGGTGGGCCCGCAACGAACTTCTGTCGAGCATGGACCGCTTGCGGCGCAACAGCCTGCGCCAGCCTGGCCTGTTCTTGAGGATGACCCGATGGCAAGCATGGATTTTCTCAACACGGCCGAGCCCGTCAAGGCACCGGTCGTCCGTGCCCTTCCCGCCGCCGAAAAGCCGTCGCTGATCGGCCTTTCGCGTGAGGACATGGGCCGGGCGCTCGCTGAAAAGGGCATTCCCGAGCGGCAGGTGAAGATGCGCGTCAGCCAGCTCTGGCACTGGCTCTATGTGCGCGGTGTTTCCGATTTCGACGACATGGCGAATATCTCCAAAGACATGCGCGAAATGCTGAAGACGCATTTCACCATCGCCCGTCCGGAGATCGTCGAGGAGCAGGTTTCCGCCGATGGCACGCGCAAGTGGCTGCTGCGTTTCCCGCCGCGCGGTGCCGGCCGACCGGTCGAGATCGAGACCGTCTACATTCCCGAAGAAGGCCGCGGCACGCTGTGCATTTCCAGCCAGGTCGGCTGCACGCTCACCTGCTCCTTCTGTCACACCGGCACGCAGAAGCTGGTGCGCAATCTGACGGCCGAGGAAATCCTTGCGCAGCTGCTGCTTGCCCGTGATCGCCTCGGCGATTTCCCCGACCGGGACACGCCGGCCGGCATGATCGCGCCGGCCGAAGGCCGCAAGGTCTCCAACATCGTCATGATGGGCATGGGCGAGCCGCTCTACAACTTCGAGCACGTCAAGACGGCGCTGTTGATCGCGACTGACGGCGATGGCCTGTCGCTCTCCAAGCGCCGCGTGACGCTGTCGACATCGGGCATCGTGCCGGAAATCTATCGCACGGGCTCCGAGATCGGCGTCATGCTGGCGATCTCGCTGCATGCGGTGCGCGACGACCTGCGCGACATGCTGGTGCCGATCAACAAGAAATATCCGCTGAAGGACCTGCTCGAGGCCTGCCGGGCCTATCCGAGCCTGTCGAATGCACGCCGCATCACTTTCGAATATGTGATGCTGAAGGACGTCAACGACTCGCTGGAGGACGCCAAGCTGCTCACCCAGCTGCTCAAGGGCATTCCGGCGAAGATCAACCTCATCCCGTTCAACCCCTGGCCGGGCACCAACTACCAGTGTTCGGACTGGGAGCAGATCGAGCGTTTCGCCGATTTCATCAACCAGGCCGGCTATGCCTCGCCGATTCGCACCCCGCGCGGCCGCGACATTCTCGCCGCCTGCGGCCAGCTGAAGTCGGAATCCGAGCGCATGCGCAAGGTCGACCGCATGGCCTTCGAGGCGATGATGATCGTCGGGCATGGCGAGGACGACTGAGGGGTCGACACCTCCATCTCCTATCAGAAATTGTGATTGAAGAAGCGGATTCCGAGAATTGATTTGAACGGCCGTTTTGCCTAGAAACGGGTCAAAATCATTCTAGGGAGGCCCTCCATGCGTCAACTTCTCCTCGCTTTCGCGGCAACGCTCGCGATTTCGCTGCCGGCCAAGGCCGAAAACGTCACGGTTGCCGTGACGGCCATCGTCGAACATCCGGCACTGGATGCTGCTCGTGACGGCGTCAAGGAAGCGCTAGAAGCCGCCGGCTACAAGGAAGGCGAGAACCTGAAGTTCCTCTACGAGTCGGCGCAGGGCAACCCCGCGACGGCAGCGCAGATCGCCCGCCAGTTCGCCGGCGAGGAGCCGAACGTCATCGTGCCGATCTCCACGCCGTCCGCCCAGGCCGTCGTTTCCACGACGCGCGACATCCCGGTGGTCTTCACGGCCGTTTCCGACCCACTCGGCGCGCAGCTCGTCAAGGACATGGACAAGCCCGGCGGCAACGTCACCGGCCTGTCCGACATGTCGCCGGTCGCCGAACACCTGGCGCTGATCAAGGAAATCCTGCCGAACGCCAAGACCATCGGCTTCCTCTACAATTCGGGTGAAGCCAACTCCGTTTCGCTGCTTGCCGTGCTGAAGACGGAAGCGGAAAAGGCCGGCCTGACGGTCGTCGAATCCGCTGCCACGAAGTCGGCTGAAGTCCAGGGTGCGGCCCGCGCGCTCGTTGGCCGTGCCGATGCGATCTACATCCCGACCGACAACACGATCATTTCGGCGCTCGAAGGCGCGGTTGCCGTTGCCGAAGAAGCAAAACTGCCGCTCTTCACCGCCGACACGGATTCCGTTTCGCGCGGCGCCGTCGCGGCACTCGGCTTCAACTACAAGGACGTCGGCAAGCAGACGGGCGAGATCGTTGTGCGCATCCTCAAGGGTGAAAACCCGGGCGACATCGCCGTGAAGGTTGCCGCCGGCACCGACCTCGTGGTCAACAAGTCCGCCGCCACCAAGATGGGCGTCACCCTTACGGAAGCCGTGGTCGGCCGCGCGACCCGCGTCATCGAATAATCTGCCGTCCCCCGGACAGCTGAAATCGGAATCAACCGCTGCCGGATCGCCCGGCGGCGGTTGATCTGTTAAAAGGACCCCTCCCGCAAGACCCGCGGGAAACGGGCAGAGCATTTCCACCTTCAGTGAAAATGCTCTATCTTTTTGTTTTTACGCAATTCCGGACGCAAAACCGCTGCGCACTTTTGCTGGAATTGCTTAGGAGAAAGCGTAAGAGCCGTGAGCCTGATTGCCTTCTGGGGTGCCGTCGAACTGGGGCTGGTCTATGCCTTCGTCGCGATCGGCGTTTACCTTGCCTTCCGCGTGCTGGATTTTCCGGACCTGACCGTGGACGGCTCGTTTCCGCTCGGCGCTGCCGTCACGGCGGTTCTGATCATCGCGGGCGTCAATCCCTGGCTTTCGGCTGGTGTCGCCATGGTGGCCGGTGCGGGTGCCGGCCTCGTTACGGCGATGCTGAACGTACGTTTCCGCATTCTCAACCTGCTTGCCTCGATCCTGACCATGATCGCGCTCTTCTCGGTCAACCTGCGTGTGATGGGCAAGCCGAATGTCGCACTGATCAATGCCGATACGATGATCAGCCCGTTCTTCGGCCTCGGCCTGCGTGATTTCTATGTCCGCCCGCTGTTCGTCGGCGTTCTGGTGGTAATCGCGGTCATCATCGTCTGGCGCTTCCTGGAAAGCGACGCCGGTCTTTCGATGCGGGCAACCGGCGCGAACGCCCGCATGGCCCGCGCACAGGGCGTCGATACCAACCGCCAGATCTATCTCGGCATCGCGCTGTCCAATGCGCTCGTGGCGCTCGGCGGCGCGCTCTTTGCCCAGACGAACGGTTTTGCCGATGTTACCTCCGGCGTCGGCACCATCGTCGTCGGTCTTGCAGCCGTCATCATCGGCGAGACGCTGTTTGGCGCACGCGGCATCCTGATGGCCCTGATCGGCTGCGTGCTGGGGTCGATCCTCTACCGAATCGCGATCCAGCTGGCACTCTCCTCCGACGTGCTCGGCCTTCAGGCCTCCGACCTCAACTTCGTGACGGCGCTGCTTGTCACCGTGGCGCTCGTGCTGCCGCGCCTTCGCCGCGGGGGAGCCGCCTGATGATTTCCGTTTCCGATATCAAGGTCGTCTTCGGCAAGGGCACGCCGCTGCAGAAGCAGGCGCTGAACGGCGTCAGCCTCACCATCGAGGAAGGCCAGTTCGTCACCGTCATCGGCTCGAACGGCGCCGGCAAGTCGACGCTGCTCGGCGTGTTGGCCGGCGACGTCATCGCGACCGAAGGCCATGTGAAGATCGGCACTGTGGACGTTACGCGCCAAGGCACGGCGGCGCGCGCCGGCCGGGTCGCCCGCGTGTTCCAGGACCCACTGACGGGAAGCTGCGGTGCACTCTCGATTGAGGAAAATCTGGCCCTTGCCGCCCGTCGCGGCGAACGGCGCGGACTGTCCTCGTCGCTCGGCCCCAAGCGCCGCGCGCATTTTCGCGAGCGCATCGCCGAACTGAACCTCGGGCTTGAGAACCGCATGCGCGACCGCATGGACCTCCTGTCCGGCGGCCAGCGTCAGGCCGTCTCGCTCGTCATGGCGACGCTCGCCGGATCCGACGTGCTGCTGCTCGACGAGCACACCGCAGCGCTCGATCCGGGCATGGCGGAGTTCATCATGACCCTCACGCAAAAGATCGTGTCGGAGCGCAAGCTGACGACGCTGATGGTGACGCATTCGATGCGTCAGGCGCTCGACTACGGCCACCGCACGGTGATGCTGCATGGCGGCGAGATCGTGCTCGATGTGGCCGGTGACAGCCGCAAGGACCTCCAGGTCGAGGACCTGATCGACATGTTCCGCAAGATGCGTGGCCAGACGCTGGACGATGACGCCCTGCTGATCGGCTGACGCCCACAAAGCGCCCGAATCCGGCAACAGCTTGCTTTAGTCGGATTTGGGGGATGCGCATGCTGTTTCGCCGTACGCTGCTGGCCGGTGGCCTGTCTTCAGGGGTTGTGTTCGCGCTGCCGGCAGTCTTGCGGGCAGAGGCCGCACCGGCGGATCGGCTCGTTGCGGCCGCGCGAAAACAGGTCGGCGTGACGCTGACCTATGATGCGGCCTATTCCAGGCTCGACTATCCCGGCGGCGACGTGCAACGCGAGAGGGGCGTGTGCACCGACGTGCTCGTCCGGGCCTACCGGGATGGGCTCGGCATCGACCTTCAGGTGCTGGTGCACGAGGACATGCGGCGCGCCTTCTCGGCCTATCCGGCGCTCTGGGGCCTGAAGAAGACGGACCGCAATATCGACCATCGCCGGGTGCCCAACCTTCAGGCGTTCTTCAGGCGCGCGGGTGCGGCATTGGCGCTGAGCGAGAATGGTGGGGATTACCTGCCGGGTGATATCGTCTCGCAGATGCTGCCCGGCAATCTGCCGCATATCGCCATCGTGGCGAATGAGCGTTCTTCCGATGGCTCCCGGCCACTCGTCGTGCACAATATCGGCGCAGGCGCGCGTCTGGAGGACGTGCTTTTCGCTTACCCGATCACCGGGCATTACCGCTACGGCGTGTGACCGCCCCTACTTCGCCTGCGTGAAGAAAATCTTCATCGCAAAGACCGAGAAGACGCCGGCGAAGGTGTAGTCGATGCCGCGCAGCACCTTGGGGTTCTGCTGGAGCCAGGCGGCGAGCCTGTCGGCGGCGAGAATGACAATGATGTTAATCGGCATGCCGACGATGATGAAGAACAGGCCGAGGAAGATCAGCTTGCCGGTGACGTCCGGGTCGCCGGCCGAGATGAATTGCGGCAGGAAGGTCATGAAGAAGATGATGACCTTGGGGTTGAGCAGGTTCACCCAGAAGCCGCTGGAAATGTTGGCCAGAGCCGTACCGCGCGGGCCGGCCGCGGCATCGACAGAAAAATTCGAGCCGTAGCGGATAGCCTGAATGGCGAGCCACAGCAGGTAGGCGGCACCGCCGGTCTTCAGGATCATGAAGGCGGTCGGCGAGGCGGTGATCAGCGCCGAAATGCCGAAGGCGACCAGCAGCGTGTGCACGATGATGCCGAGGCCCGTGCCGACCACCACGAAGAGCGCCGGACCACGGCCCTGCGACAAGGCCCGACTGATCGACAGCGTCATGTCCGGGCCGGGGGTGGCCGCCAGAAGCAGGCTTGCGGCAGCGAAGGTGAGAAGTGTCGGCAGCGTGGGCAGAAAGTCCATGATGGTGTTTCTCAGAAGCCGGAAGGATGCGAAATCCCTAGTCCGGCTTTCAGCGAATTACCAATCAAAGCTTGTGATAAGCCGTCATAACGCTCGATGAACGCCCCGGTTTTGCCGACAGGCCTGCCCCACCCGGGACGTCATCCCCGGCCCTGAGCCGAGGATCTGTGTCGAGGGGGAAGGTCTCGGGCGTTACTCGCCCTCGACGAAGGCCCGGAACTTTTCCGCATAGTCATTGTGCCAGCGCGATAGCGGCGGGCGGTTTTCGATGACGTCGCCGATCGCCCAGGCCATGCGGCGTTCATCGAGTGCGCGGGGCACGTCGTTGTCGGGGCAAAGGATGTAGAAGTCGCCGCGCTCCAGGCTTTCCAGCAGGAAGTCGACGGTCTGGGAGGAGGTCCAGGCGGCATCCGGCTTTTCCGTGCGGTCGCCTCTGGTCAGGCCGGTGAAGACGAAGCCTGGGATGAGTAGATGGGCGGAGATGTTTGCGCCCTCGGTGTTGCGCAATTCGTGCTGGAGGGCTTCGGTAAACACCTTCACCCCGGCCTTGGAGACATTGTAGGCCGGATTGCCGGGCGGCGTGGTGATGCCCTGCTTGGAGCCGGTGTTGATGATGAGGCCGGGTTCGCCATGGGCCAGCATGTTGGGGCCGAAGACCTGGCTGCCGTGGATGACGCCCATCAGGTTGACGGCGAGGATATGGTCCCAGTTGGCCTCGGCGCTGAAGATCGAGGTGGCCGGCTGGATGCCGGCATTGTTCATCAGCACATGCACACGGCCGAAGCGCTGGAGCACGGCGCGTTCCAGCGCCTCCAGTTCGTGACGGTGGGCGACGTCCGTCTCCACCGCCATGGTGTTGGCTTCGCCGGCAATCGCCTCGAGTTCCAGACGGGCTTCACCGAGCCGGTCGCCGCCGAGATCGGCGATCGCGACGCACATGCCGGCTTCTGCGAAACGCCGTGCAGCCGCCAGCCCGATGCCGGAGGCACCGCCGGTGATGACGGCGACATTGGCTTCCTTGATGATGTCCTGGATGTTCGTCATGGGGCACCCCTTCCATGGTTTACTGAGGCGAATATGGGTTGCGATGGCGCGCTGTCAAACCTGGCTTGCATCAGGAAGCCGCCCGCCTCGCCCTTGCGTCACGCGCCAACTTCGCTAAAAGTGCCGCGACACCGGGCCTTGCGGGCTTGCCGCAGATCCTCTCCATGCAACGGACCTCATCACCATGGCATCTTACAAAGACGTGAAAAAAGTCGTGCTGGCCTATTCCGGCGGCCTCGACACCTCGATCATCCTGAAATGGCTGCAGACCGAGCTCAATGCGGAAGTCGTGACGTTCACGGCCGACCTCGGCCAGGGCGAAGAACTGGAGCCGGCGCGCAAGAAGGCCGAGATGCTGGGCATCAAGGAGATCTTCATCGAGGACGTGCGCGAGGAATTCGTGCGCGATTTCGTCTTCCCGATGTTCCGTGCCAATGCGGTCTATGAAGGCGTCTATCTGCTCGGCACGTCGATTGCCCGTCCGCTGATCTCCAAGCACCTGATCGAGATCGCCGCCAAGACCGGCGCCGATGCCATCGCGCATGGCGCGACCGGCAAGGGCAACGACCAGGTCCGCTTCGAACTGTCGGCCTATGCGCTGAACCCGGACATCAAGATCATCGCGCCGTGGCGCGACTGGTCGTTCAAGAGCCGCACGCATCTTCTCGAATTCGCCGAGCAGCACCAGATCCCGGTCGCCAAGGACAAGAAGGGCGAAGCGCCATTCTCCGTCGACGCGAACCTGCTGCACTCCTCCTCCGAGGGCAAGGTGCTGGAAGACCCGGCCGTCGAGGCCCCGGAATATGTGCACATGCGCACGATTTCGCCGGAAGCTGCTCCCGACAAGGCGACCACCATCAAGGTCGGCTTCGAGCGCGGCGACGCCGTCTCGATCAACGGCGTTCGCATGTCGCCGGCAACGCTGCTCGCGACCCTCAACAATTACGGACGCGACAACGGCATCGGCCGCCTCGACCTCGTGGAAAACCGTTTCGTCGGCATGAAGTCGCGCGGCGTCTACGAGACGCCCGGCGGCACCATCCTGCTGGCCGCGCACCGCGCAATCGAATCCATCACGCTCGACCGGGGTGCAGCACATCTCAAGGACGACCTGATGCCGCGTTATGCCGAGCTGATCTATTACGGCTTCTGGTTCTCGCCGGAACGCGAAATGCTGCAGGCGCTGATCGACCGGAGCCAGGAGCATGTCGAGGGCGAAGTGACGCTGAAGCTCTACAAGGGCAATGTCATGGTCACCGGCCGTGAATCGGACAAGTCGCTCTATTCCGACAAGCTTGTCACCTTCGAGGACGACCAGGGCGCCTACGACCAGAAGGACGCTGCCGGCTTCATCAAGCTGAACGCGCTGCGCCTTCGCACGCTTGCCGCCCGTAACCGCCGCAGCTGATCCGATCGTCTACCCATGAAAAAGCCCGCTGTTGGAAACAACAGCGGGCTTTTTGCTTGGGAGGGTTCGATCTCAGAGGCCGAAGGCGTCCTTGAACTGGTACCACCAAGACCCGATGGTGGAATACTGCGCGCGGAACATGCGTCCGCCCGGGAAGGGAATCCAGGGCAGTTTCTCGAACTGGCTGAAACGCGACAGGTCGCCGTGGATCGCCTCGCTGAGGATGCGGCCGAACAGGTGCGAGCCCGTAACGCCGTGGCCGCTGTAGCCATGGGCGAAATAGGTGTTCTTGCCGATCTTGCCCATCTGCGGCACGCGCGAGAAGGAGAGGGCAAAATTGCCGCTCCAGGCGTAGTCGATCTTCACGCCCTTCAGTGAAGGAAAAACCTTTTCGAGGTTCGGGCGGATTTTTGCCCGCACGTCCGTCGGGTCGGTGCCGCCATAGACGGTGCCGCCACCGAAGATCATGCGCTTGTCGGCCGACAGGCGGAAATAATCTAGGATGTAGCGTACGTCCTCGACGCACATGTCGCTCGGGATCAATCCATCGGCGCGGTCACCGAGCGGTTCGGTCGCGACCATCTGGGTCGAGACCGGCATGACGCGCGAGACGAGTTTCGGCACGACATGGCCGAGATAGGCATTGCCGCAGATGACGGCGGTGTTTGCCGTGACGCTGCCGCGCGCGGTGTGGATGACCGGCTTTTCAGCCTCATGTTCGACGCGGATGACGGGCGATTGTTCGTAGATCACGCCGCCGAGCGATTCGAGTGCCTTGGCCTCGCCGAGGGTGAGGTTGAGCGGGTGCATGTGGCCGCCGGTGGTGTCCAGCATGCCGCCGACATAGGCATCCGTCTTGACGAGTTTCTGGATCGCCGCCTTGTCGAGCATCTGGTGGTCGTCCATGCCGTAGCTCTTCCACAGAGCTTTCTTGTGCTCCAGGTCCTTCATGTGCGCGGGCGTGTAGGCGGCGTAGATGTTGCCGGTCTTCATGTCGCAATCGATGTCGTATTGCGAGACGATGCGGCGAATGATCTTGCCGCCTTCCTGCACGAGGCCACCGACAAAGGCGCCAGCCTGGTCGCCGTAACGGCGCTTGATCGTGTCGAGGCTGGCGTTCAGACCGTTGACGATCTGGCCGCCGTTGCGGCCCGATGCGCCCCAGCCGATGCCCGCACCTTCGACCATCACGACCTTGTAGCCCTTCTCGGCGAGATGGATGGCGGTCGAGAGGCCGGAATAGCCGGCGCCGAGCACGGCGACGTCGGCCGTCACTGCGCCTTCAAGCACTTTTGGCGTACGCACGATGTTGCGGGAAGCGGCGTAGTAGCTGTCGGGATAGGTGCCGTTGCCGGCATAGGATTCATTCGTAGCCATCAGACGATTTCCAGGTAGGCGCTGAACTCGAAGTCGGTCACCTGTTCGGCGAAGCCGGCGATTTCCTGCCGCTTGCAGGCGATCAGCATGGAGCGGAGATCCGCGTCGAAGATTTCCGAGACGATCGAGCCGTTCTCGAAGGCGGTGACGGCCGAACCCCATTCCGAGGGGATGCGCGGCAGCTGCGAGAGATAGGCGCGGCCCGAGACCGGTGCCGGCGGCTCCCACTTGTTGCGGATGCCGACAAGCGCAGCGCCAAGGATGCCCGCCATGACGAGATAGGGGTTGGCGTCGGCGCCGGCGACGCGGTGCTCGATGCGCCGCGCCTTGTTGCTGCCGCCGGGAATGCGGATGGCGGCGGTGCGGTTCTCGTAGCCCCAGGAGACGGAGGTCGGGGCGTGCGTGTCCGGCCTGAGGCGGCGGTAGGAGTTGAAATGCGGCGCGAAGAGCAGCGTCGATTCCGCCATGCCGCGCGTGAGGCCCGCGACGGCATGTTTCATGATGTCGGAGCCCTCAGGCGTGCCGTCGTCGAAGACGTTGTTGCCGTCCTCGTCGATCAGGCTGAAATGCATGTGCATGCCGCTGCCGGAACGCATGCCGTAGGGTTTTGCCATGAAGGTGGCGGCAAAGCCGTGTTTGCGGGCGATGCCCTTGATGATGCGCTTGAAGAACAGTGCGTCGTCGGCGGCCTTCAACGGGTCGTCGGAATGCATGAGATTGATTTCGAACTGGCCAATGCCGTTTTCGGCGACGGCCGAATCCGCCGGCACGTTCTGCCGCTCGCATTCCGCATAGACGTCGGAGAAGAACTGGCCGAAATCGTCAAGCTCGTCGATCGACAGGATGGCGTCGGAATCGAGCCGCTTGCCGGTATAGGGCGAGATCGGCGGCTGGGCATGATCCGGCTCGGCGTCGATCAGGTAGAATTCCATCTCCGAGGCGACGACGGGGCGCAAGCCGAGTTCGTGATACTGGCGCACGATATTGGCGAGCGCCTGGCGCGGATCGGCGAGGAAGGGTTCGCCATTCTCCTTGAACAGCCAGAGCGGCACGACGGCGGACGGTTTCAGCGTCCAGCTCACGGGCAGCGCACCACGGCCGGTCGCCGCGCAGATGCCGTCCATGTCGCCGCTCGCGAAGACGTGGCTCGAGCCGACGATGTCCTCGCCCCAGACGTCCACGCCGACGATGGAAAGCGGCATGCGGATGCCGCCCTTCAACACCTTTTCCGCCTGCCCGACGGGCACGCGCTTGCCGCGCAGGATGCCGTTCAGATCGCAGACGACGGCCTGGATGCTTTCCACGCCATCGGCGGTGATCAGCCAATTGGAATCTTCGTTCATCGCCCTCGTCTTTCTATATCACATAGTAATATTTGTGATCACATTTTGGAAATATGCACACTTTCTTGTCGCCGGTCAAGCTGCTAGAACCTGTCACAAGGGGTAGGATAGCACCCCGCAGCCGGTCACAGGAGGGATGGATTGGGCAATTTGGCGCTTGAGCCGCTGGACCGGCCGGAAGGCATGACGACGCATGAATATGCGCATCGGCGCCTGCGCCAGGCGATCATGGTGGGCTCCATCCGGCCGGGCGAATCACTGACCATTCGCGGCATTGCGGAGGCGATGGAATCGAGCCCGACGCCCGTGCGCGAAGCCCTGCGGCGCCTCAGCTCCGAGGGGGCACTCCGGGTGCTCGACAACAGGCGCATCATGGTGCCGCGCATGACGGCGGACCGCTTCAGCGAGCTGGTCTCGCTGCGCTCCGTGCTGGAGCAGCATGCCGCCCGCCGGGCCGTGCCGCACATCACCGAACGGCGCATCGACCGGCTTGCCGAGATCGACAAGGCGCAGGACGAGGCGATTTCCCGCAAGGACAACGGGACGGCCCTGTTGCTGAACCAGGAATTCCATCGCACGCTATACACTGCCAATCCCGAGCAGGTGATCATGCCGATGGTGGAGAGCATCTGGCTCCAGCTCGGCCCCTTCCTCGGCATCGCCATGGAACATGTCGCCCAGCTCTATTTCGTCGATCGTCACGTGGAGGCCATCGAGGCGCTGCGCAAGCGCGACGAGGATGCTGTGGCGGCGGCGATCAAGGCCGATATTTCCGAGGGCATCGGCGGCTTCGAGCGCGCGGCGATCGAAAACCTGCTGCGGCTTGCCGGGCAATAGGTCTAATCGACCGTCACAGTATCGCCAAGCGCAATCCTGCCCGGGGCGACCACCCTGGCCAGTACGCCAAAGCCGCCGCCGCCATGTTTGGCGATCGTGTGCAGCACATCCTTGTCGAACGGCACGCCGGGCTGGCCAAGCGCGGTAAAGGCGCAACGCGCGCAGGGCTCGAGGATTTCGATGACCGCGTTGCCGGCGCGTAGGATGCGGCCAATGAGCTTTTGCTCGACGAAATCGACGTCACCCGCATATGTGCCGATCAGGATGTTGGGCCGAAAACGCCTGATGTCGAGGATGGCCGTGGGCAACAGTGCTTGCAGGTGTGCCAGCGAAGACGTGGTCAGAATATGCAGGTGATCGCGATCATAACGCGGTGCCGCACCCGTTTCGCCGAAGGGCAGGAACTGGACGGGGAATTCGAGATGGTCGGAAGCGATCGTGTCGGCCGTCGGCGAGGGGAGGGCATGCCATGCGGTGCCATCGCGGCTGATTTCCGGCCCATCGACAGCCGCCCGCGATTGGAGCCCCGGAACCGGCCGCCAGCGCCGCTCTTTTTCCGGCGCCGCAACGGCCTTGCTGTCTTTGTCGAACAGGCCCCATTGGCGGTCGCCGACGATACCGGCTTCGTCGAGCTCGGCGGTTTCGAGCTGTTCTCCGGTCAGCGAGCTGACGGGATAACGCCAGAGTTCGCGCGTGGTACCAAACTGCATGCCGCTTCCTTTCGAAGGTCCCCTCGTGTCGTGACGCTATCGCCGCATCCGGCCGGTGTCCATCTCTGGCGCCTGAAGGCGCTTTGCCGCAAGCAAGCGGCTTGCATCCCCCGTTCGGCCCATGCAATGGATCAGAAAACCTGAATGTGGACTATGGGGCAGGCACATGAAGACGGACGTCATTGTTCTCGGCGCGGGCGTGATCGGCATTTCGACCGCGATCCATCTGGCACGGCGCGGCAAATCGGTGGTGCTCGTCGATCGCCGGGGTGCTGCGGAAGAGACATCCTATGGCAATGCCGGCCTGATCCAGCGCGAGGGTGTCTTTCCCTACGGTTTCCCGCACGATTTCGGCGCGCTGTTCCGCTATGCGCTGAACAACACGATCGATGCGCATTATCATCCGTCGGCGATCCCGAGCATCATTCCGTTCCTGGCGCGCTACTGGTGGCATTCCGGCTTCCGGCAGCACCAGAGCATCGCCCATCTCTATGCGCCGCTCATCGAGAATTCGATTTCCGAACATGCCGACCTGATCGCGGCGTCCGGTGCCGACGACCTCATCCGCAAGGACGGCTGGATGAAGGTTTTCCGTTCCGAGAAGGCGCGCGACGCCGCCTATGCGGATGCGGAAAAGCTGTCCGCCAATTTTGGCGTCAACCACCAGAAGCTGACGACGGCCGAAGTGGCGGCGGCCGAGCCGTCCATCCGCGCGGAGCTCACCGGTGGCCTGCGCTGGACCGACCCATGGTCGATCCTCGATCCGCAGAGCCTGATGAAGCGCTATCTCGCCTATTTCCAGTCGCTCGGCGGCACGCTCCAGTCCGGCGACGCCGCGACCATCGAGCATGTGCTGGAAGGCGAGGGCTGGCGCATCGCGACGCCGGAAGGTCCGCTGGAGGGCAAGGAAGTCGTCGTGGCGCTCGGCCCCTGGGCCGATACGGTAACGCGCAAGCTCGGCTACCGTTTCCCGCTCGCCGTCAAGCGCGGTTATCACATGCACTATGGTGCCGAAGAGGGTGCACACCTCAACAACTGGGTGCTCGACGCCGAGCGCGGCTATTTCCTCGCGCCGATGCAGCGCGGCATCCGCCTCACCACCGGTGCCGAATTTGCAAGGCGCGACACGCGCAAGACGCCGGTGCAGCTGCGCCGCGCGGAAAAAGTGGCGCGCGAATTCTTTCCGCTCGCCGAACGGCGCGACGACGAGCCGTGGATGGGCTGCCGCCCCTGCACGCCGGACATGATGCCGATCATCGGCAAGGCCCCGCGCCATTCCGGCCTCTGGTTCGCCTTCGGCCACGCCCATCATGGCATGACGCTCGGTCCGATCACCGGGCGCGTGCTGGCGGAAAAGATGCTGGGCGAGCGGACGGTGATCAATATCGGCCCGTATCGGCCGGAGCGCTTCATCGCCTGACCGCGGGTGCGGACGCCGCGAAGGCGAGGCGTCGGCACAAAGAGTGCTTGCCCAACCGCCCCGCCTGATCCGCTTTGCCACCACCGTTCACCCCACCCTCCGTCATCCTCGGGCTTGACCCGAGGATCCACACATCACGGCACGCCACGAGTTTGTGGCATGGATCCTCGGGTCAAGCCCGAGGATGACGGAGGAGAGGTGGCGGGACAGGCTGAGAGGCTTACCCGGCCGGTGTCGTGACCTAACGCCTTATCCGCGTCGAAAGAATGATCGAGGACAGCGTGCGTTCCACGCCGTCGATCGCGCCGATCTTGTCGATCAGGTGGTCGAGTTCGGCGATGGATGCCGCCTCGACCACGGCGATCAGGTCGAAGTTTCCGCTCACTGAATGCAGCGTGCGCACGGCGGAAATGGCGTGCAGCTCTGTCGTGATGCGCGAAAGCGTCTTGGGCGCGATGGTGATCAGCACGTGGGCCTTCACCATGCCGCTCTCATAGGCGTCGGAAAGTTTGACGCCGTAGCCGGCGATCACCCCGTCCCGCTCCAGCCGGTCGATCTTTGCCTGCACGGTGGTGCGCGACAGCCCGAGCTTGCGGGCGATCGTCGCGGTCTGTTCGCGGGCGTTTTCGCTAAGGATGGCGAGAAGCTCGCGATCCTTGGTGCCTAACGTCGAAATGCTCATTTTTGCCGTCATTCTGCCGATACTGATAATGTATTATGCCGGATGTGGCGCTTTAAATCGACAGTCACTGCCTCCAAAATAAGCGCATCAATTCATGCCGGAGGGAAATCACATGAAAGACATCGTCGTCATCGGCGCAGGCAAGATCGGCTCGACCATCGCCCGCATGCTGGCTCACAGCGGGGACTACCGCGTCACCGTCGCGGACCGTTCGGACGAGCAGCTCGCCGCCGTCGAGCGCCACGATGCCGTTTCGACCGTCGTCGTCGACATCGCCGACGCTGCCGCCATGAAGGCCCTGCTGACCGGCAAGTTCGCCGTTCTTTCGGCCGCTCCCTACCACCTGACGGTCGCGATTGCCGAAGCCGCGGCGGCTGCCGGCGTGCACTATCTCGACCTCACGGAAGACGTCGAATCCACCCGCCACGTCAAGCGCATCGCTGAAACCGCCAAGACGGCCTTCATTCCGCAGTGCGGCCTTGCACCGGGCTTCATCTCGATTGTCGCCAATGACCTTGCCAGCCGCTTCGATTCGCTCGAAAGCGTGCGCATGCGCGTCGGCGCCCTGCCGCAGTACCCCTCCAATGCGCTGAACTACAACCTCACCTGGAGCACGGACGGCGTCATCAACGAATATATCGAGCCCTGCGAAGCGATCGTCGAAAGCGCGCTGATCGAGGTTCCGGCGCTGGAAGAGCGCGAAGAGTTTTCGCTCGATGGCGTCACCTACGAAGCCTTCAACACGTCGGGCGGCCTCGGCACGCTCTGCGAATCGCTGAAGGGCAAGGTCCGCACGCTGAACTACAAGACGATCCGTTATCCCGGCCACGCCGCCATCATGAAGGCACTCTTGAACGATCTCGGCCTGCGTCACCGCCGCGAAGTCCTCAAGGACATCTTTGAAAACGCCCTGCCGACCACCACGCAGGACGTCGTCATCATCTTCGTGACCGTTTCCGGTCGCAAGGGTGGCCGCCTGATCCAGGAAACCTACGCCAACAAGGTCTACAGCGCGCCGATCGCCGGCGCCCTGCATTCTGCCATCCAGATCACGACCGCCGGCTCGATCTGCGCCGTGCTCGACATGCTGGCCGATGGAACGCTGCGCGCCGAAGGTTTTGTTCGCCAGGAAGAAATCGCCCTTGAGGCCTTCCTCGCCAACCGCTTCGGCCACCACTACGCCCAGGACCAGCACGGCGCCCGCGCCGCCTGATTTTTCCAGCTTTTCAACACCCCGGCCCAAAAGCCGGGGTGTTTTCGCATCTGTGGCGCCGCCGCGGGGAAGCAGAGAACGCCAAAAGGCGCGGATCAATAAAAATGGGGCCCCTTTCGAGGCCCCTTTTCTTTTGTCGATTGTCTGGTGCGGCTCAGGAAAGCCGCGCGACTGCATCCGTGATGCGCTTCAGCGCTTCCGTCAATTCCGCTTCCGACGTGGCGTAGGAGATGCGGAAAAACGGCGAGAGGCCGAAGGCGGAGCCGGGCACGACGGCGACATGGGCGTCTTCGAGGAGGTAATCCGTGAAGTCGCTGTCGGCTTCGATGCGCTTGCCCTTGGGCGTCACCTTGCCGATCACGCCGGCGCAGCCGGAGAAGGTGTAGAAGGCGCCTTCCGGGGTGCGGCAGGCGAGGCCGGGAATGGCGTTCAGTGCCGACACGACGAGGTCGCGGCGGTGCTTGAAGCTCGCCTGGCGGTCCTTCAGGAAGTCCTGAGGACCATTCAGCGCCTCGACCGAAGCAGCCTGGCTGACGGAGGAGGGGCAGGAGGTCGCCTGGCTCTGGATCACCGCCATGGCCTTGATCAGCGCCTTCGGGCCGCCGGCATAGCCGATGCGCCAGCCGGTCATCGCGTAGGCCTTGGAGACGCCGTTGATTGTCAGCGTGCGGCTCTTCAGGCGCGGCTCGATGGCGACGGGAGTGACGAACTTGAAACCATCGTAGACGATGTGTTCGTACATGTCGTCGACCATCAGCCAGACATGCGGGTGCCTCAGCAGCACGTCGAGCAGCGGGCGGTAATCGGCCTCGCCATAGGCCGCACCCGAGGGGTTGGACGGCGAATTGAACAGCACCCAGCGCATCTTCGGCGTGATCGCCTTTTCGAGCTGCTCCGCCTTCAGGCGAAAACCGGCTTCGGCATCGCAGGGAATCAGCACCGGCACGCCGCCGCAGATTTCCACGATGTCGGAATAGGAGGTCCAGTAGGGCGTCGGGATGATCACCTCGTCGCCCGGATTGACCGTCGCCATGAAGGCGTTGAACAGGATCTGCTTGGCGCCGGTCGCGACGGTGACCTCGTCGAGTGCATAGTCGACGTTGTTTTCGCGGCGGAATTTTTCGCAGATCGCCTTCTTCAGGTCCGGCGTGCCGTCGAGCGCGGTGTACTTGGTGTCGCCGCGGTCGATGGCGGCCTTGGCGGCGGCCTTGACGTTGTCGGGCGTGTCGAAGTCGGGCTCGCCGGCGCCGAGGATGATGACCGGCAGGCCGTCCTTCTTCATGGCAGCGGCGCGGGCGCCGATCTGCAGGATTTTTGAAACGCCGATGGCGGCGATGCGCGAGGCGGGCGTAAAGCCCGCCTCCTCAACCTTGGTCTGATTGTTCATGGCGGTTTACTCGATATCGCCCTTATTCGATGTCAAACGAGACGCCCTGGGCGAGCGGCAGGGCCTTCGAGTAGTTCACCGTGTTGGTGGCGCGGCGCATATAGGCCTTCCAGGCGTCGGAGCCGGATTCGCGGCCGCCGCCGGTTTCCTTCTCGCCGCCGAACGCGCCGCCGATTTCCGCACCGGACGTGCCGATGTTGACATTGGCGATGCCGCAATCCGAGCCGTCGACCGAGAGGAAGCGCTCGGCTTCCTGGACGTTCAGTGTGAAGATCGACGAGGAGAGGCCAGCCGAGACGGCGTTGTGGTCGTCCAGCACGGCGTCGAAGTCGGAATATTTCATGACGTAGAGGATCGGCGCGAAGGTTTCTTCGAGAACCGGGCCGGCCTGCTTCGGCATTTCGACGATGGCCGGCTTCACATAGTAGGCCGTGTCCTTGCCGGCATCGGCAACGCGATCACCGCCGGTGACGGAGCCGCCTTCGGCCTTGGCGGCTTCCAGCGCCTTCTGCATGCCGTCAAAGGCCTGCTTGTCGACGAGCGGGCCGACGAGAGCCGAGGTTTCCAGCGGGTTGCCGACGGAAACGCTGGTATAGGCCTTCTTCAGGCGCGGCACGAGCTGGTCGTAGACGCTGTCATGCACGAAGAGGCGGCGGAGCGTCGTGCAGCGCTGGCCGGCAGTGCCCATGGCACCGAAGGCGATGGCGCGCAGCGCCATGTCGAGGTCGGCGGAGGGGCAGACGATGCCGGCATTGTTGCCGCCGAGCTCGAGGATCGAGCGGGCAAAACGCTTGGCGAGACGCGGGCCGACTTCCTTGCCCATGCGGGTGGAGCCGGTGGCCGAGACGAGGGCGACCTTCGGGTGATCGACAAGGACTTCGCCGATGGCGCGGTCGCCAATGAGGACCTGGGAGAGGTTTGCCGGGGCTTCGCCGAAGCGGGCAAGCGCACGCTCGAAGATCGCCTGCGATGCAAGCGCGGTGAGCGGGGTCTTCTCAGACGGCTTCCAGACGGTGGAATTGCCGGCAACGAGGGCGAGTGCGGTGTTCCACGACCAGACGGCGACGGGGAAGTTGAAGGCCGAGATGATGCCGACGACGCCGAGCGGGTGCCAGGTTTCCATCATGCGGTGGCCGGGGCGCTCGGTGGCGATCGTCAGGCCGTAGAGCTGGCGGGAGAGGCCGACGGCGAAATCGCAGATGTCGATCATTTCCTGCACTTCGCCGAGGCCTTCGGAGGTGATCTTGCCGGCTTCGATGGAAACGAGGCGGCCGAGATCGGCCTTGGCGGCGCGCAGTTCTTCGCCGAGCAGGCGCACGAGCTCGCCGCGCTTGGGAGCGGGCACGAGGCGCCATTCCTTGAAGGCCTCATGGGCGGCTTCGATGGCCTTGGCGGCATCGGCCGCGGAAATGGACTTCAGCTTGGCGATTTCCTCGCCGCTGACCGGGCTGTAGGAGGTCATGTCACCGCCTTGCCAGGCGGCGCGCGGCACGCCGAGCTTGTCGAGAAGGGCGGCAGTTTCCTGTTTCACGTCGACTTTCGTCATGGGTATTCTCCCTGATGTCTTGTTAAAAGGTCATGGCGCCGAGCGAACCCGGCGAGGTGATGGTTTTCAGCCCGGCCGCAAGCCGGCGGATATCTTCGGGCGTGTATTTGTCGTAAAAGGCCTGGTTCTTGCGGCCGATGGCGTGTTCCGCGCTGAAGCTGCCGTCGAACTGTTCGACCGCCACCGTGAACACCCAGTCGCGCAGGTCCATTTCGAAATCGGGATCGGCAAGGCGTGGATCGTCCTTGGCGACGACGAGGTTGAAGTGCACGCCACCATCGCCGATATGGCCGAAATCGCAGATCGTCACGTCTTCGAAGTGACCGGGCATTTCCGCCTTCATATGGGCGAGGAAAGGCATGATGTCACCCCGGCGGAACGATAGATCGAAGGCGATCAATCGCCCGCTATGTTTCACGCCTTCGGACAAAGCATGTCGCAGCGCCCAGATCTCATGCGGCGGGCCGACGAAAGCGTCGGCGAGCGGTGCATCCTCGCGCTCCCAGATGGCGGCCAGCACCTCTTCCAGCACTGCATCGAGCGGCTGTTCGCCGTCGCGCGGCGGGCTGGAGCGGGAGATTTCCGCAAGGATCACGAAATCCGGCACGATGCCACCCTGGAAGGGGTTTCTCAACGACGGTACATGGTCGAGGGCGGCGCGAATGGCATTGCCGGACATGCCCTCGAAGGCCGAGAGGTAGCTGCCGAGCGCATCTTCCATGGCGACGAGGAGGGCGGAAACCTGTTCGTCCGAAGACGGAATGAGGAGCGCTGTCGCAGACTGTTTTGGTGCGGGTTCGAGGTTGAGCACACATTCGGTGATGATGCCGAAGGCGCCGGACGTACCGATGAAGAGCTGTTTCCAGTCCACGCCGGTGTTGTTCTTGCGCAGATCCGAAGAGAGGTCGAGCACGGTGCCGGCCTCGTCGGCGAGAACGATGGTGAGGCCCAGCGTGTTGCGGCGCACGTCGCCATAGCGCAGGAAGCGCGAGCCGCCGGTGTTCGTGGCGATCATGCCGCCGAGACGCGGGTCCGCGCCGAGGTCGATCGGGAAGAACAGGCCGGTTTCGTCGAGCTTGCCGTTGAGATCGGAGAGGCGAACGCCAGAACCTGCCTTGATGGTGCGGTTGACGCGGTCGAGCTCAAAGGGCGCCGTGAGGCGATCGAGGCTCAAAATGCCCTGCTGGCCGCTGTCGTCCGGTGTCGAGCCGGAGACGAGGCCGGTATTGCCGGATTGCGGCACCAGCGCGATGCCGTTTTTCACGCAGTAGGAGACGACGGCGGAGACTTCTTCTGTCGCGGTCGGACGGGCGACGAAGGCGGCGCGGCCCTTGTCGTAGCGCGCGCCGGTCTCGTAGGCAGCCATGTCCGAAGCCTCGGTGAGAAGACCCTTCTCGCCGAGCAGGCTTTTCAGCGTGTCGATATGGCGTGCCTCGATCATTCTTTCGTCCGTCACTCCGCGGCGGCCGCCATGTTGACGATGCCGAGGCACATTTCAAGCGATGCGCGCTGGATGCCGGCATAGTGCGCGAATTCGTCCAGAACCGTTGCACCGAGATCGCGCTCGAACATCATCTGGTTCGGGCTCGCGACAAAATCCTGCGCCGCATCGTCGCCGAGGTTCGACTGGAAGATGCCCGCGGCGCTGACCGGGAGAAAATCTTCGTAGACGATCGGATCGAACTGGATGAGACCGGCTTCGATGGCGGTTTCGAGATCGGCCCTGCGGCCGGAGACCGACATACCCTTTTCGGTCAGCGAATAGCTGAAATAGCCAAGGCCCGCCTTGCGAATACCGTCCCAGGTGTCCGGGAAGGCCTTGAAGACGTCGGCAAGTGCTGCCTCGTATTCGCTCGCATTGGAGCCGTCGGCGGCTGGGCGCACGCGGGCACGGGTGTCGTTCAAAAGCGTGTCGTAGAGCGCGCGGCCCTTCGGGGTCAGCGCCACACCACGCTGTTCGATCTCGCCGAAGCGGGCGCTGTGCGATCCCGCCTGCCAAGTGCCGTCCGCAGCAATGAAGGAAACGGCCTCCTCCAGCGCCTTGAACGAGGTCTGGCGCAGCAGGATCGGGCAATTGCGGGTCGGCGGGCCTTCGACGATGGCCTTGGGCGCGATGCCCTCCTGCGGCATGCGCGCCTGGATCTTGTCGATATCCAGCGTGCGCGGCGTCAGGTGGTTGATGTGCGGGCCCTTGAAGGAGACGACGTCGGCGATCAGGCGGTGCGCATCGTGCAGGCGCTTGTACATGTCGGCGCTGACGATGGCATGGTCGTGCCAGCGGAAGGTTTCGAGCACCTGCGCGACGAAGCGGGCGGCGTTAGCGGCATCCAGGCCGCCGTCGCGCTCGGCCTTCTCGACGAGGGCCACGGCTTCATCCGTGAAGATTTTCCGTGCCGCGAGCACGTCGGCGGCTTCCTGGCGCAGTGTTTCGTCGGCGATCAGGTCGAGGCGGAGCAGCGAGGTGAAAACGCGAAACGGGTTGCGGCTGAGGCTTTCGGCGCCGACCGGCCGGAAGGCGGTGGAATGAACAGGCACGCCGGCCGTGGAAAGATCGTAATAGCCGACCGGATGCATGCCCATGACGGCGAAGACGCGGCGCATCATGGAAAGCTCTTGTCGTGTGCCGAGGCGGATGGCGCCATGGCGTTCTTCCGAGATGCGGTCGAGCGTATCCGTCGCTTCGAGGCGCGTCTTCAGATGCGCGTCTGCGGCGAGCGTCTCGTCGTTGACCGAGGCCACCAGCGACATCAGCGTGCCATAGGCCGGCACCTCGTCGCGGTACATGGCGGACATGGCGGCGGAGAAATTCGAGCGGATCTTGTCGGCGGAAAGGATCGAACTGGATGTCATGGCGAACGGTCTCGTCTCGTTGGCGCGGCAGTTCCGGATGGAAAAGGCTTCACACTTTTCCTGGAATTGCTTTAGAAGGGTGGGAGGGCCCTGATCATTCTCAAAACGGATCATACCGGATCGTTTCCTTGAGCGATTGCGACCGTTCTGACTATGTTGATGCGAGGAAAGAATGAAGCTCAGTCGAAGGCTGATCCCGGACGTCACCACGCTGCAGGCGTTCGAATGTGCTGCCCGCCATGGCAGTTTCACGCAGGCGGCACACGAGCTGAACCTCACCCAGAGCGCCGTCAGCCGCCAGATCAAGGACCTGGAGGAACAGCTCGGCGTGCTGCTGTTCGAGCGCGTGCGCCAGCGGGTCGTGCTGTCGGATGACGGGCGGCGTTTCCTGCCGGAAGTGCGCAAGCTGCTGCACCAGACGGAAGAGACCATGCTGCGTGCCATGGCGTCGGCGTCGTCCGAACACAGCCTCAGCATCGCAACGCTGCCGACCTTCGGCAGCCGCTGGCTGACGCCGCGCATTCCGGCATTTCTCAGCGAACATCCGGGCACGATCGTCAACATCGCCTCCCGTTCGAAACCCTTCGATTTCGACGAAGAGAATTTCGACCTTGCCATCCATTACGGCCAGCCAGTGTGGGCACGCGCCGCCTGCTCCTATCTGTGCAGCGAGGTCATCCTGCCGGCAGCAAGTCCAGAGCTTCTGAAGGCGTGGAACTTTTCCGAGCCGAAGGACCTGGAGACGGCACCGCTTCTCCATCTCGCGACGCGCCCGAAGTTGTGGGCGCAATGGTTCGAGCTGAACGGCGGTTCGGCGGATACCGCCTATCGCGGCCATCGCTTCGACCAGTTCGCCATGGTCATCGAATCGGCCGTCGCCGGCCTCGGCTTTGCGCTCCTGCCGCACTACCTGATCGAGCAGGAGCTGGCGAGCGGCCGGCTGGCTGTCGTCTTCGACCGGCCGATGGAGACGGAAAACAGCTATTATCTCGTCGTGCCCGAGGGAAAGCTCGAAAACCCGTTGAGCCAGGCGTTTCGTGCCTGGATCGCCAATCAGGTTCCCGACCGGCATTGACCGCCTGTCATGCGGACGGGGCATGACCCCGTTCTCAATTTTTGCTTTAGTCATGGTGCCGCATCGTCGATGGTGCGGGAATAGCTCCTCCTTCTGAAAAGCAGACCACCATGCTCAACGACCCGCGCTCCCATGGCCTTTGGGAGATGACCGCACCGCCCGCCCCCGAAACGGTCGCCTTTTCCGGCAAGGCGGATGCGGATGTCGTCATCGTCGGTGGCGGCTATACCGGGTTCTCGACAGCACTCCATCTTGCCGAGCGCGGCACGCGGGTCATCCTGCTGGAAGGTGCTGAAATCGGTTACGGCGGCTCGGGCCGCAATGTCGGCCTCGTCAATGCCGGCATGTGGGTGATGCCGGACGAGTTGCCGGGCGTGCTCGGCGATCTCTATGGCAGCCGGTTGCTCGAACTGCTCGGCAATGCGCCGCGCCTGGTGTTCGACCTTGTTGAGAAACACAAGATCGACTGCGAGATCAACCCGGCCGGCACGCTGCACTGTGCCGTCGGCCAGTCCGGCCTCGATGAATTGAAGCAGCGCGCGGAGCAGTGGTCGCGCCGCGGCGCACCGGTGCGCCTGCTCGATGCGGCCGAGACGGCGGTGAAGGTGGGAACCGATGCCTATGCCGGCGCACTTCTCGACATGCGCGCCGGCACGATCCAGCCGCTTGCCTATGCGCGCGGCCTTTCGCGCGCTGCGATTGCCGCCGGCGCACAGGTCTTTACGGGAAGCCCGGTGACGGGTGCGGAGCGGACCGGCAAGCGCTGGACGGTCAACACTCCGCGCGGCTCGGTGACGGCGGACTGGGTCGTCGTCGCGACCAATGCCTATACGGTGGCACCCTGGAACGAGGTGCGCGCAGAGCTTCTCCACCTGCCCTATTTCAACTTCGCCACGGTGCCGCTTTCGGCGGAGATGCAGGCAAAAATCCTGCCGGAAAAGCAGGGCGCGTGGGACACGAAGGAGGTGCTCTCCTCCTTCCGCTTCGACAAGCGCGGCCGGCTGGTGTTCGGCAGCGTCGGGGCATTGCGCGGCATGGGGACCGGCATCCACAAATCCTGGGCCCGACGGGCGCTGAAGAAGCTGTTCCCCGCCATCGGCGATGTCGCTTTCGAGGCGGAATGGTACGGCAAGATCGGCATGACCACCGACAACCTGCCGCGCTTCCATCGCTTGGCCGAAAATGTCATCGGTTTTTCCGGCTATAACGGTCGCGGCATCGCGCCAGGCACCGTTTTCGGCCGCACGCTGGCGCAACTCATATCCGGCGAGATCGCCGAGATGGACCTGCCGCTGCCGGTCAGCGATCCCGAGGCCCAGTCCTTCCGCTCGGTGCGGGAGGGCTATTACGAACTCGGCGCGCAGATCGCCCATTTCGCAGGCGCGCGCATTTAAACGCCTTTAATGAAAACGCCCGGTCGAAGCCGGGCGTTTCTTTTCATGATCTCAGTGTCTGCCCGGCAGGCGGGGCAGGAAGATCGTGAGAATGCCGAGCAGCGGCATATACGAGCAGACCTGGAAGACGAACTCGATGCCGTGGCTGTCTGCGACGCCGCCAAGCAGCGCAGCGCCCAGGCCGCCCGCGCCAAAGGCGAAGCCGAAGAAGATGCCGGCGATCATGCCGACGCGGCCCGGTATCAGCTCCTGCGCGAAGACGACGATGGCGGAGAAGGCCGACGAGAAGATCAGGCCGATCAGCACCGTCAGGGCGCCCGTCCAGAACAGGTTGGCGTAGGGCAGCATCAGTGCGAAGGGAATGACGCCGAGGATCGAGAACCAGATCACGAAGCGCGTGCCGAAGCGGTCGCCGATCGGGCCGCCCAGGAAGACGCCGACGGCCGAGGCACCGAGGAACAGGAACAGCATGAGCTGCGCCTGCTGTATGTCGAGGCCGAAGCGTTCGATCGTGTAGAAGGTAAAGTAGCTCGAAATGCTGGCGAGATAGGCGTTCTTCGTCGTGGTCAGCAGAACGAGCACGGCGAGCGCCCAGGCAACGCGCTTGCCCGGCAGCGGCAGTTCACGGCTGACGGCGGGGCGGCCGGCGGACGAGCGGCGCTCGCCGGCATACCAGTTGCCGACCCAGGTCAGGATGACCATGCCGAGAAGCGCGATCGCCGAGAACCAGGCAACGCTCGTCTGGCCGAAGGGCAGCACGATGAAGGCGGCGAGCAGCGGGCCGATCGCCGTGCCGGCATTGCCGCCGACCTGGAACATCGATTGCGCGAGGCCGTGGCGACCGCCGGAGGCGAGACGGGCGACGCGAGAGGATTCCGGATGGAAGATCGCCGAGCCGAGGCCGATCAGGCAGGCGCCGAAGATCAGCACGGGGAACGAGTGCGCATAGGCGAGCATGATGAGGCCGACGAAGGTGCTGCCCATGCCGACCGGCAGCGAGAAGGGCATCGGCCAGCGGTCCGTCACGATACCGACGGCCGGCTGCAGCAGCGAGGCCGTGACCTGGAAGGCCATGGTGAGCAGGCCGATCTGCACGAAGTCGAGCGCGTAGTTTTCCTTCAGGAGCGGATAGAGTGACGTCAGCAGCGACTGCATGATGTCGTTCAGCATGTGGCAGGCGCTGACCGCGGCGATGATGGAATAGGTGGTGGTGGCAGCGCTGCGGGGCGCTGCGGGAACGACAGTCGACATGGGTAGCCTCGAATGATCCGCCCGGGTTGGCGTCTTTTGCCGTTCCCATACTAGGATTGCCTGCGGCCTGCTTTTGTGCTGAGGTCCATTTCTTACGCGAGTGGGCCAAAGATGGAAAAATTGACAGCTGCGCGCCTCAAGGCGCTCGATGACGATCACATCCGCAATCTTTCTCGCATGGAACAGTCGAACGAGGACGTTCTGGTCCACAGTTCGGAGATTCCGGGCGGCTACACCGTGCCGCCGCACCGCCATCGCCGCACGCAGTTCCTCTGCGTCTTTGCCGGCGTCGTGCTGGTTTCGACGGATCGCGGCCGCTGGATGATCCCGCCCGGCCACGCGCTGCTCATCCCGCGCGGGCTGGAACATTCGGTCGAGATGTACAGCGATGTCAGCATGCGCTCCGTCTATATCTATTCGCCGGAAGGCCGCGCCGCCTCGCAGGAGCCGACGGTGCTGGAGGTGACGGACCTTGCCCGGCAGCTGATCACGGAGGCGGTGCGCAAGGGCGCGCTTTCCGAGGAGCGCAACCGGGCGGAGCTGGTGATGGCGCTGCTGCTTGACGAGATCAGCCGCCTGCCCGAACGCCGCCTCGGCTTGCCCTTTCCGGCGAGCGGCCGGCTTGCCGGCCTCTGCCGCGACTTCGTCGAGCAGCCGTCACCGACGGCGAAGATCGACGATTGGGCGCGCCGCCTCAACATGAGCCGGCGCACCTTCACGCGGTTCTTTCGCGAGGAGATGGGCATCAGCTTCGTGACCTGGCGCCAGCAGGCCTGCCTCTTCGCCTGCCTGCCGCGGCTTGCTGCCGGCGAGCCGGTGACGCGCGTGGCGCTCGAAGCCGGCTATGAAAGCGTGCCGGCCTTCACCACCATGTTCAAGCGCATGCTCGGCTCCTCGCCGCGCGCCTATCTCACAAGCCGCGAGGCGGCATAGGAGTCTCAAAAAGACCGGCAAAGGACGCGATCCGGGGACTGTTTTCCGCCGGCTTTTGGGATTAGGAAGGGGTGCGGGACCCAAATCGGGCCGCAGACCGGGAGCGCAAGCCGCACGGGAGACGGAATTTGAGAAAAATACGGGTCATCGGGATCGGCGCGGGCAATCCCGAGCACATGACCGTTCAGGCGATCAATGCGCTGAACCGGTCGGATGTGCTGCTTATACCTGTGAAGGGCGACGAAAAGGCCTTTCTCGCCGATGCGCGCCGTGACATCTGCGACCGGTTCCTCACCAATCCTGCCTGCCGCATCCTCGACTATGCCGTACCGTTGCGCCGCGCCGATGGCTCCTACGAGGACGGTGTCAACGACTGGCACCGCGCCATCGCCGCGATCTACGAGCGCACGCTGCTGAACGCGGTCGGCGAGGACGAGACGCTTGGCCTGCTCGTCTGGGGCGATCCCATGCTCTACGACAGCACGCTGCGCATCATCGACCATGTCCGCGATGCCGGACGCGTCGCCTTCGAAACGGAGGTCATCCCTGGCATCACCAGCGTCCAGGCGCTTTGCGCCAGCCACGGCATCGCGCTGAACCGCATCGGGCTGCCCGTCGAAATTACCACCGGCCGCCGGCTTGCCGAAGGTTGGCCGGAATCCTCGCGTGATGCGCTGGTCATGCTCGATGGCGTGCAGGCTTTTCGAACGGTGACGGATCCGGAAGCCGACATCTGGTGGGGCGCCTATCTCGGCACGCCACACGAAATCCTGCTTTCCGGCCGGCTGGCCGACATGGCCGAAACCATCACCGAGACCCGCCGCACGGCGCGCGAAAAGCATGGCTGGATCATGGATACCTATCTGATCCGCCGTCCTGCCACTGAGGCGGAGGAGGGGCCGGCATGACGGTGACGCTCGCCCTCGACCGGTGCGATACGGGTGCGCTGCGCCGCGGCGCCTGCCCCTCGATCGCCGCGCCGATGCAGACCGGTGACGGCCTGCTGGTGCGCCTGCGCCCTGCCGCGCCTGCCCTGACGGCGGATGATCTGCTTGCCCTTGCCGATCTCGCCCGCGCCCATGGCAATGGCCTCATCGAAATCACCGCACGCGGCAATCTCCAGCTTCGCGGCTTGACGGAGGCTTCGGTGCCGCATCTGGCGGCCGGCCTTGCCGCTGCCGGCATCGTTCCCCAGACGGGCGTCGCCATTGAAGTCCCGCCGTTCGCCGGCATCGATCCGTCAGAAATCGCCGATGCCACGCCGGTTGCGGATGCGTTGCGCAAGGCGATTTCCCGGGCATCGTTTACCCTCGCCCCGAAGCTCGCAATCGTTGTCGATGGCGGTGGCATGCTTTCGCTTGCCGACATGATCGCGGATCTCCGGCTTGATGCCGTCGTTGTCGGGGGACGCATGGCGTGGCGCCTGTCGGTCGGTGGTGATCGTCAAAGGGCCAGACCTGTCGCCTTGCTGCCAGAAGACTCCGTGTTGGATGGTGCAATGGCCGTCATCGCCGCGCTCGTGGCCATCGGTCCCGCCGCCCGCGGCCGCGATCTGGATGTCGCCGCGCTGGTGCGGATGCCGGGTGCTGCGCCGATGCAGGCTGTACCTGCGGCCCTGTCCACCCACCCGCTCGGCGCACACCGCATCGGGAGCGAAACCGTGCTTGGCCTGGCGCCGGCATATGGCCAGATGCATGCCGATCGGCTTGCGGCGCTTGTCGAGGGACTTTCCGCCTGTGGCGCCGTGGAATTCCGCCTCGCACCGCATCGCAGCCTGCTGGTGCGCGGCCTTTCCGGCGAAACGCTTGCAGTCGCCCGGGCCTGCGCCGATCGCCAGGGGTTCTGGAACACGGACAACGCGCCCGGCCGCACCATCTCCATATGCGCCGGCGCCGCCGGCTGCGCTTCGGCCAGCTTCGACACTCGTGCCGCCGCCGATGCCTTGGTCGCAGAAGCTGGCGGCTTGCTGGACGGTTCCCTAGACATGCACATTTCCGGCTGCCCGAAGGGCTGCGCCCATCCGCCCGTTGCCGCCATCACGCTCTGCGGCACGACCGCAGGTGTCGGCCTGATCCTTGACGGGCGGGCGAGCGATGCGCCGGCGGCGATTATCCCAGCCGGTGATCTGAAGCCGGCTATCCAGCGCTTCGGCAGCGTTTTGCGCGCGCGCAGCGCGGGAGGCGAGACCGCCAGAAACCTGCTCGACCGCACCCCGTCCGCGGTCCTTCTTTCCGCATATCAAGGCCAATCATGACCCAGTACGACTACATCAAGGATGGCACTGCCATCTATGAAAAATCCTTCGCGATCATCCGCGCCGAGGCCGATCTCTCGCGCTTCTCCGAAATGGAAGCGGATGTCGCGGTGCGGATGATCCACGCTGCCGGCCTGGTGGAAGCCGCGCCGCATTTCGTCTTTTCGCCGGATTTCGTGACGTCCGCGCGCGCGGCCCTTCAGGGTGGTGCGCCGATCTTCTGCGATGCCGAGATGGTCGCCCGCGGCGTTACCGCCGCCCGCCTGCCGGCAAACAACGACGTGCTCTGCACGCTGCGCGATCCGCGCACGCCGGAACTTGCCGCGGAAACAGGCAACACCCGCTCGGCGGCCGCCATCCGGCTCTGGCTCGATCGCATGGCCGGCTCGGTCGTTGCCATCGGCAACGCGCCGACGGCACTTTTCTACCTGCTCGAACTTTTGCGCGATGGCGCGCCAAAACCGGCGGCGATCCTCGGCATGCCGGTCGGCTTCGTCGGGGCGGCTGAATCCAAGGATGCGCTGGCCGAAAATTCCTATGGCGTGCCCTATGCCATCGTGCGCGGCCGTCTCGGCGGTAGCGCGATGACGGCGGCGGCGCTCAATTCGCTGGCGAGGCCGGGACTATGAACATGGTGGCGACGGTGACGGGACGATTGTATGGCGTGGGCACGGGGCCGGGTGATCCGGAACTCCTCACGCTGAAGGCGGTGCGGGCGATCGGCGAGGCGGATGTGCTTGCCTACTTCGCCAAGGCCGGGCGCTCCGGCAATGGACGGGCGATTGTCGAAGGCCTGCTGAAGCCGGATATGGTGGAGCTGCCGCTCTACTATCCGGTGACGACGGAGATCGACAAGGACCACGACGACTACAAGAACCAGATCACCGCCTTCTACGATGCCTCCGCCGCGGCCGTCGCCGAGCATCTCGCCGCCGGTCGCACGGTCGCAATCCTCTCCGAGGGCGACCCGATGTTCTACGGCTCCTATATGCATCTGCATGTGCGGCTCGCCGATCGCTTTCCGACGGAGGTCATCCCCGGCATCACGGCCATGTCCGGCTGCTGGTCGCTCTCGGGCCTGCCGATCGTGCAGGGCGACGACGTGCTTTCCGTGCTGCCAGGCACGATGGGCGAGGACGAGCTGTCGCGCCGTCTCGTCGATACACAGGCCGCCGTCATCATGAAGGTCGGCCGTAACCTGCCGAAAATCCGCCGGGCCCTTTCGCAGGCCGGCCGCCTGGGCGAAGCGGTCTATGTCGAGCGCGGTACCACGCCCGTCGGCAAATCCATCCGGCTCTCGGAAAAGCTCGACGACACCGCGCCCTATTTCTCGCTGGTGCTCGTGCCGGGCTGGAGCACCCGCGGATGACGGGCAAGCTCTTCGTGATCGGAACCGGTCCCGGCAATCCGGACCAGATGACGCCGGAGGCGCTTAACGCCGTTGCGGCGTCGACCGAGTTTTTCGGCTACTTTCCCTATATCGACCGGCTGAATCTTCGCTCCGACCAGATCAAGGTCGCCTCGGACAATCGCGAGGAACTGAACCGTGCGCAGGCGGCGCTGATCCGTGCTGCGGCGGGTATCAATGTCTGCGTCGTCTCCGGTGGTGATCCGGGTGTCTTTGCCATGGCGGCGGCGGTTTGCGAGGCGATCGATGCCGGGCCGGACGACTGGAAATCCGTCGACCTCGTCATCGTTCCGGGCGTCACCGCGATGCTGGCCGTCGCAGCCCGCATCGGCGCGCCGCTCGGCCACGATTTCTGTGCGATCTCGCTGTCCGACAATCTCAAGCCTTGGGAGATCATCGAGAAGCGGCTGCGCCTGGTGTCCGAAGCCGGGCTTGTCATCGCGCTCTACAATCCGATCAGCAAGGCGCGGCCGTGGCAGCTCGGCAAGGCATTCGAGATACTTCGCGAGACACTTCCGGCCACGACGCCGGTGATCTTCGGCCGTGCCGCGGGCCGGCCGGACGAGCATATGCTGGTCATGCCGTTGGGAGACGCCGCGGCGGAGCGGGCCGATATGGCGACCTGCGTCGTGATCGGCTCGCCGGAAACGCGGGTCATCGCGCGTCCCGGCCTGCCGGACCTGGTCTATACGCCGCGCTTCCTGAAGGACGCGAGCAGATGATCGGTAAGCCGGACCGCATCCTCGACCGTCTCTGCGTGGTGGCCGCTTTCGCTGGCCGCCCGCTCGACGAGTATGACGGGGAGGCCGAGAATACGCGCGGCGACGATCTTGCCGTAGGTGGCGTCGCCGCCGGAATTCTTGCTGACGATGACATCGATGCGCTGTTGCCGCAGCAGGTCCACTTCCGCCTCGACGGCGAAGGGACCGCGGGCGAGCAGGTATTCGACGCTCGGTGCCTCCATCGGCGGATCGACCGGATCGACGCTGCGCACGAGATAGTGGTGCTGAGGTGCTGCGTCGAAGGCTCTCGCCTCCTGCCGGCCGATGGCAAGAAAGACGCGGCGCGGCTGCACACCCAAGGCGGTAACGGCCTCTTCGATGGAGGTCCGGCGGATCCAGCGATCACCCTCCGTCTCCTCCCAGCCGCGCCGTTCCAGCCGCAGCAGCGGAATATTCGCCGCAGCGCTTGCTGCACGGGCATTGGCCGAAATTTGTCTCGCGAAGGGATGGGTCGCATCGATCACGAGCTCGATGGCATGCTCATCGAGATAGGCCGCAAGCCCCGGTACGCCGCCGAAACCACCGATGCGCACGGGCACGGGCTGCGGCGCGGGATCGACGGTCCGGCCGGCAAGCGAGAGCGTGACGGCAAGATCGGTTCGGCCGGCAAGGCGGCCGGCAAGGTCGCGGGCTTCCGTCGTGCCGCCCAGTATGAGGATGCGTCGCTTGTCCACGCCTGATCAAATCCCCCCGCAAGCCGCCCCCTGGCTTTCCATCGTCGGGATCGGCGAGGACGGTCTAGCGGGTCTCGGTGACGAGGCCAAGGCCGCAATTGCCGCCGCCGAGCTGGTTTTCGGCGGCACACGGCATCTGGAACTCGCCGATGCGGCGATCCGGGGCGAGCGCCATGGCTGGTTGTCCCCGTTCGAGCGTTCGGTCGATGCCGTGCTGTCAGTCCGGGACCGGCCGGTCGTCGTGCTGGCCTCGGGCGATCCGTTTTTCTACGGCGTCGGCGTCACGTTGTCCCGTCGCATCGCGCGGGCCGAAATGCGCGTCTTTCCGGCGCCGTCGTCGTTCAGTCTTGCGGCTTCCCGCATGGGCTGGGCGCTTCAGGATACGCTTTGCCTTTCGCTGCATGGCCGCCCCATCGATCTCATTCGCCCGCACCTGCATCCAGGCAGCCGCATTCTTGCTCTGACGTCGGACAGTGACGGCCCGGCGGCGCTGGCCGCATTGCTCGCGGAAAACGGCTTTGGCGCCTCGACGCTCACCGTTCTCGAAGCGCTCGGCGGCGCGCGGGAGCGGCTGAGCAGCCATCGGGCGGAGACCTTTGCACTTACGGATGCCGATATGCTGAATGTTTGCGCCGTGGAGGTTGTGGCTGGCAGTGCCGCACGGGTCCTCGCCTATACGCCCGGTCTCGATGATGGTTTGTTCGAGCATGACGGGCAGATCACCAAGCGCGAAGTCCGCGCGCTGACCCTCTCCGCGCTGGCGCCGAAGCGGGGCGAATCGCTGTGGGATGTCGGCGCCGGCTCGGGATCGATCGGCATCGAGTGGATGCTGGCCGACCCCTCGCTTCGCGCCATCGCGATCGAGGGAAACACCGAACGCGCCGCCCGCATCCGCCGCAATGCCAACAATTTCGGCGTGCCGGGCCTTTCGGTCGTCGAGGGCGCGGCGCCGGCAGCGCTTGCCGGGCTTGCTGCGCCGGATGCCGTCTTCATTGGCGGCGGCGGCAGCGAGGCGGGGGTGATGGAGGCGGCGATTGGCGGCCTGAAGGCCGGCGGTCGGCTCGTCGCCAATGCGGTGACGACGGAAATGGAAGTGGTGCTGCTTGCGCACCATGCGCGGCTTGGCGGCGCGTTGACCCGCATCGATGTCACGCGGGCCTCACCCATCGGGCAGATGACGGGCTGGCGGCCCGCCATGCCGGTCACGCAATGGAGCTGGGTCAAGCCGGCTAAACAAATTGAGGAATAATATGATCGTTCATTTCATCGGCGCCGGTCCCGGTGCTGCCGACCTCATCACCGTGCGTGGGCGTGACCTGATCGGCAAGTGCCCGGTCTGCCTCTATGCCGGTTCCATCGTCTCGCCGGAGCTTCTGCAATATTGCCCGCCGGGCGCGCGCATCGTCGACACGGCGCCGCTATCGCTCGACGAGATCGAGGCCGAATTCTTGCGCGCGGCGCAGGCGGGCGAGGACGTGGCGCGGCTGCATTCCGGCGATCTTTCCGTCTGGAGCGCCGTTGCCGAGCAGGTCCGCCGGCTCGAAAACCACGGGCTGACCTATACGATGACCCCGGGCGTGCCGTCCTTTGCCGCGGCCGCCGCCGCACTCGGTCGCGAACTCACCATTCCGGCCGTCGCGCAGAGCCTCGTGCTCACCCGCGTCTCCGGCCGCGCCTCGCCCATGCCGAACCGCGAGACGCTGGAGAACTTTGGTGCGACAGGCGCCACATTGGCCATCCATCTGGCCATTCACGCCCTGGACAAGGTGGTCGAAGACCTTACCCCGCTCTACGGCGCCGATTGCCCGGTGGCGATCGTCGTGAAAGCCTCCTGGCTCGATGAGCGCGTGGTGCGCAGCACGTTGGCCGATATCGTGGCGAAAGTTGCCGAAGAACCGATCGAGCGCACGGCGCTGATCTTCGTCGGCCGCGCATTGGCGGCCACGGATTTTCGTGAAAGCTCGCTCTACGATCCCACCTACCAACGGCGTTTCCGCGGCCGGGGCGATTAGGTCGGCAGAAGCGCTTCCAAAGCGAGCGACGCCTTGGAGCGGTAACGCTCCTTGTGCCGGAGCAGGCGAAAGGCGCGCTCCGGCAGGTCGAAGGCGATGCGGGCCAGCCGGCCCGATGCCAGGTCGTCCGCGACGGCCAGTTCGGAAATCGCGGTCAATGCGCCGCCGGCAAGCACGGCGCTGCGCACGGCTTCGTTCGACGGCAGGGAAAGTGTGATGTCGAGAGATGCCTCGTCCACGCCGCGCGCCGCCAGCGCAGCGGTCAGGGCGCCGCGTGTGCCGGAGCCCGCTTCGCGCAGAACCCAGTGCGCCGCCAAAAGATCGGCCGGCTCGACCGGTTTGCCCAAGAGTGGATGGCCGGCCGGCGCAACCACCACGACGCGGTCGCGCGCGACGGTCCGCTGCGAGAGGGCAGGATGGTCGATTGCGCCTTCGACGAATCCGAGTTCCACCCGCCCCTCGAGCACGGCCTCGGCAACTTGCTCCGTGTTGCCGCTGCCCACGCGCATGTCGATGGCCGGATAGGCCGCGTGGAAGCTTATGAGCAGCGGGGGCAGCCAGTAGGCGCCGACCGTCTGGCTGGCGGCAAGCGTCAGCGTGCCGCGCTTGAGGCCGCCGATTTCGGTGAGGAAGAGATCCGTGCTTTCGGCCCGTGCCAGCGTGGCCCTGGCTTCCGGCAGGAAGGCATGGCCTGTCTCCGTCAGTTCGATCCGCCGGCCGGTCCGGTGAAATAGCGCGATGCCGTAGCGCTCCTCCACGACGCGGATCGCCGAGCTGACGGCGGAGGGCGTGAGATTCAGCGCCTCGGCGGCCTGCGTGAGATGCTCGCGCTCCGCCACGGCGACGAAGATACGGAGCTGTTCGAGCGTCATCATATGTTCGATCCAATCGAATGAAACATCCGATACTTACTGATGGATTGAATGGAGTTTCAAGCGCATCGTTGGCGCATGGAAAATTTATCTAACAGAAGAGCATTTCTTGGAACGCGGGCACTGCTGCCGGGTGTCGTCCTGGCCGGCCTGGTTTCTGGCCTTGCGGTGCTTGCCGAGCACCTGGAAGCGCGCCTGACAGGCGGGGCCTGGATCGAGGCCCTGGTGCTGGCCATCCTGATCGGCGCGGTGTTGCGGCTGTTTTTGCGTCAACCCGCCCGTTTCGATCCCGGCATTGTCTTTTCGGCAAAGTACTTTCTCGAAGTGGCCATCGTCCTGCTCGGTGCGAGCGTCAGTGCTGCGGCGATCGGTGGCATGGGCATTTCGCTGATCGGTGCCATTGCCGTGGTTGTGGGGGCGGTTCTCATGACGAGTTACGGGATAGGGCGCTGGCTTGGCCTGTCCCGCTCCGTTGCGCTGCTGGTAGCCTGCGGCAACTCGATCTGCGGCAATTCCGCGATTGCCGCGACGGCGCCCGTCATCCACGCTGACGCCGAGGATGTCGCCTCGTCGATTGCGTTCACCGCCGTGCTCGGCATGATCACCGTGCTGCTCCTGCCGGTGCTAGTGCCGCTACTCGGCCTTTCGGCGACGGGTTACGGTGTGATGGCGGGCATGACGGTCTATGCGGTGCCGCAGGTGCTGGCGGCGACCGCGCCGGTCTCCGCCCTCAGCATCCAGATCGGCACCTTCGTCAAGCTCGTGCGCGTGCTGATGCTGGGGCCGGTGATCTTCCTCCTGTCCTGTGCTTCGGCGGGGGCGACGGGGCGCAGGCCCGCACTGTACCGGCTCGTGCCGTGGTTCATCCTCGGGTTTCTCGCCATGCTGACTGCCCGCAGTGTCGGCCTTGTCGATGCCGCCATGGCGGGCGCGATGGGTGAGGTCGCGACGGTGCTGACCATTCTTTCCATGGCCGCACTCGGCCTCGGCATCGACCTGAAGCGCGTGATGCGCGCGGGACCGCGGGTGACGGCCGCGGTCGTGCTGTCGCTCGGCGTGCTGGTTCTCGCCAGCTACGCCATGGTGCTCGCCCTCAACCTTGCGACGGCCTGACTCAGGCCGCGTTTTCCCGCACCGGTGCCGGCACGTAGTTGAGCACCGGTCCGAGCCAGCGTTCCACTTCGACGACTGGCATATCCTTACGCCGCGCGTAGTCTTCCACCTGGTCGCGCTCCACCTTGGCGACGCCGAAATAATAGCTTTCGGGCGACGCTATGTAGAGACCGGAGACGGAGGAGCCGGGCCACATGGCGAAGCTTTCGGTCAAAGTCACGCCGATTTCCTTTTCCGCGTCGAGCAGGCGGAACAGTGCCGTCTTTTCCGTATGATCCGGTTGAGCCGGATAGCCGGGAGCAGGGCGGATGCCGGCATAGGGCTCGCCAATGAGGTCGGTCGGAGCAAAGGTCTCGTCCGCCGCATAACCCCAGAGTTCCTTGCGCACCACTTCATGCATGCGTTCGGCAAACGCTTCGGCGAAACGGTCAGCGAGCGCTTTCACCAGAATCGAGTTGTAGTCGTCGTTCGCCCGCTCGAAGCGCTCGGCAATGGCGATCTCGCCGATGCCGGCCGTCACGACGAAGCCGCCGAGATAATCCTGCTTGCCGCTGTTAACGGGTGCGACGAAATCGGAGAGTGCGACGTTCGGCCGGCCGTCGCGTTTGGAAAGCTGCTGGCGCAGCGTGAAGAAGGTCGCAAGCTCCGTGTTGCGCGCCTCGTCGGTGAAGAGGCGGATGTCGTCGCCCACCGTGCCGGCCGGCCAGAAGCCGATGACGGCTTTCGGCGTGAACCACTTTTCCGAAATGATCTTTTCCAGCATCGCCTGCGCATCGGCAAAGAGCTGGCGGGCCGCCGGTCCCTGCTTCTCGTCATCGAGGATTTTCGGAAAGACGCCTTTCAGCTCCCAGGTCTGGAAGAAGGGTGTCCAGTCGATGTAACGGGCGAGATCGGCGAGGTCCCAATCCTGCCAGACGCGGGTGCCGAGGAAGGAGGGTGTCTTCGGCTGGTAGGCGGACCAGTCGGCCTTGAAGGCGTTGTCACGCGCCTTGGCAATCGGCAGGCGCTGCTTTTCCGCCTCGCTGCGGGCATGGGCATCGGCGACCTTGCGGTATTCGGCCTTCAGCGTCTCGACGTAACCGGGCTTCATCTCGGCCGACAACAGACTGCCGACCACGCCGACGGCGCGGCTGGCATCGGTGACATAGACGGTCTGGCCGCGGTCGTAGCGCGGATGGATTTTGACGGCGGTGTGCACGCGGCTCGTCGTCGCGCCGCCGATGAGGAGGGGAATGTCGAAACCCTCGCGCTCCATTTCATTGGCGACATGCACCATCTCGTCAAGCGAGGGCGTGATCAGGCCGGACAGGCCGATGATATCGACCTTTTCGGCCTTCGCCGTCTCGAGGATCTTCGCCGCCGGCACCATGACGCCGAGATCGATGATCTCGTAATTGTTGCAGGCGAGCACGACGCCGACGATGTTCTTGCCGATATCGTGCACATCGCCCTTGACGGTCGCCATCAGGATTTTTCCCGCACTCTGGCGCTCACCGCTGCCGCCATTGGCAAGCTTTTCGGCCTCCATGTAGGGCAGCAGCACGGCGACGGCCTGCTTCATCACGCGGGCGGATTTCACGACTTGCGGCAGGAACATCTTGCCGGCGCCGAACAGGTCGCCGACGACGTTCATTCCGGCCATCAAGGGGCCTTCTATGACGTGCAGCGGGCGTTCCGCATTCTGCCGGGCCTCTTCCGTGTCGGCCTCGACGAATTCGGTGATGCCGTTGACGAGGGCGTGTTCGAGGCGTTTTTCAACCGCCCAGTCGCGCCAGGCGAGGTCGCGCTCCTTGGCTTCCTTGCCGGCCGTGCCCTTGAAGCGTTCGGCGATCTCCAGCATGCGCTCGGTCGCGGTGCCGCCGCCCTTCGGTGCGCGATTCAGCACCACGTCCTCGCAGGCCTCACGCAGGTCGGCCTCGATCGTGTCGTAGACGGCGAGCTGGCCGGCATTGACGATGCCCATGTCCATGCCCGCCTGGATGGCGTGATAGAGGAAGACCGCGTGCATCGCCTCGCGCACCGGCTCGTTGCCGCGGAACGAGAAGGAGAGATTGGAGACGCCGCCCGAGATATGGGCATGCGGCAGGGTGGCGGTGATTTCGGCGGTCGCTTCGATGAAGTCGACACCGTAATTGTCGTGCTCCTCGATGCCGGTGGCGACGGCAAAGATGTTCGGGTCGAAGACGATGTCTTCCGGCGCAAGGCCGGCGACTTCGGTCAAGAGCTTGTAGGCGCGGGTGCAGATATCCACCTTGCGCGCCCTGGTGTCGGCCTGCCCGGTCTCGTCGAACGCCATGACGACGACGGCGGCGCCATAGGCGCGCACGAGCTTCGCGTGGTGCAGGAAGGCTTCCTCGCCTTCCTTCAGCGAGATCGAGTTGACCAGCGGTTTGCCCTGCACGCATTTCAGGCCGGCCTCGATCACCTCCCATTTCGAACTGTCGATCATCAGGGGGACGCGGGCGATATCCGGCTCGGCGGCGATGAGATTGACGTATTCCGTCATGGCCCTGGCTGAATCGATCAGGCCCTCGTCCATGTTGATGTCGATGATCTGCGCGCCGTTCGCCACCTGGTCGCGGGCGACGTCGAGCGCGGCCGCATAGTCGCCGGCGGTGATCAGCTTGCGGAATTTCGCCGAGCCCGTGACGTTGGTGCGCTCGCCCACGTTCACGAAGGGAATGGCGTCGGTCAGCGTGAAGGGTTCGAGGCCGGAAAGCCGCATATGGCGCGGGATGTCGGGGATTTCGCGTGGGCTATGGCGGGCGGCGGCGGCGGCGACGGCGCGGATATGGTCCGGCGTCGAGCCGCAGCAGCCGCCGACGATGTTGACCAGCCCATCGCGCATGAAGCCTTCGATCTGGGCGGCCATCTCGCCGGGCGTTTCATCATACTGGCCGAAGGCGTTCGGCAGGCCGGCATTGGGATAGGCGCAGACGAAGGTTTGCGCGACGGAGGAGATTTCGGCGAGATGGGCGCGCATGGCATTGGCGCCGAGCGCGCAGTTGAGGCCGATCGAGAAGGGGTCGGCGTGGCGCACCGAGTTCCAGAAGGCTTCCGGCGTCTGGCCGGACAGCGTGCGGCCGGAAAGATCGGTGATTGTGCCTGATATCATGACGGGCAGGTCGATGCCCTTTTCCTCGAAGACTTCGCGGGTGGCGAAGATCGCGGCCTTGGCGTTCAGCGTGTCGAAGATCGTCTCGATCAGGATGATGTCGGCGCCACCATCGATGAGGCCACGCAGCTGGTCGGCATAGGCGAGGCGCAGGTCATCGAAGGAGACGGCGCGGTAGCCGGGATTGTTGACGTCGGGCGAGATGGAGGCGGTGCGGTTGGTCGGGCCGAGCGCGCCGGCGACGAAGCGGCGGCGGCCGTCCTTTTCCTGTGCGCGCAGGCCGGCGCGCCGCGCAAGGCGCGCACCGTCGCGGTTCAGTTCATAGACCATGTCCTCCATGCCGTAATCGGCCTGGGCGATGGTGGTGGAGGAGAAGGTGTTGGTTTCGAGAATATCGGCGCCGGCCAGCGCATAGCGGTAATGAATGTCCTCGATCGCGCCCGGCTGGGTCAGCGTCAACAGGTCGTTGTTGCCCTGCTGGTGGCAGGCGCAATCGCCGAAGCGGTCGCCGCGGAAATCGTCCTCGACGAGCTTGAGCGTCTGGATTTCCGTGCCCATGGCGCCGTCGAGCACCAGGATGCGCTCGCGCGCGGCTTTTTGCAGGGCTGCGAGGATCTCGCGGCCGTCGCGTCGCGGCAGTTCGGGGCCGAACAGGGTGTCCAGGTGCGATTTGGCCATGGCAAAGCCCTCCGGTGCAATCATACTGCATCGGAAGTCACATAAAGATATCTTTATGTCAATATGCGTTTATGCGAACGACGCGTCAGTGAAGCGGACGGTCTGCACCGGCAAGCGAGGCGAACAGCGATCGCAGGCGGGCAATATCCGGATCGGCATCCTCATAACGGGAGAGTTTCTGCACCTCCTTCAGTGCCTCGACGGCAAGGTCGGCGCCGCGCGGTTGCCAGAGCAGCCAGGAGATGAAGACGGATTCCGGCTTTCCGGTGCCGGAGAGGCCGTTGTGATCAAGTGCAAGCATTTCTTCCCCAATCGGTAAATTGGGGGATGACCGGACGCACGCATGCTGGATTTCGCCGAAAGGCGACAAGCAAGCGCACCACTGGGACACCCCGCCCATGGACGTTTCAAGTATCAGGGCAGGTCTCCTGGCTCACGGGTCGTCGCCTCTGTCTCGCCTTCCCGGTCCAAAGACCAGTGGCTTTATCGACAGTCGCTCGCCGTTCACAGTTGCGGGGGCAGCGCCGGTCTTGGCACTCCATCTGGAGCATCGCACCGGCTTCCCTCTTAGCCTCCAAGCCGCATGCGACTCGGAAGACCCTGACTTCGGCAAACTGGCGTCAGCGCGCCGGCAAGTCAATGGTTTTGACTATCATGCACAGGGCGGGAACTTTTTCCGTCACCAGGCATTTGGCTTTCCGCCTGCACCATGCGCAGGTTCGCCCTTGGGGAGGGATGGGCGATTCACCAAATCCGCAGATGAGGGTCCATGCTGCGCCATCCAGTCCTGTTGACATGTTGCAAGTCTCTGTCCTTACGGCTAAAAAATGCCGTTTTCATGCACCACGCGGCCAGGATGCCAACAAGCGTGTCGCCTGAGCCATGTCCAACCGTCAAGTACCCCCGGGGTGCGGTTCGGTGCCATGGCTGATCGCGGCACAAATATGAACCCTGCCCGCAAAAAACTGTCCAGCGCAAAGGCCGCCGCCGGATGGTTCCACATGGCCGGATCCAGAATCAGAAACATGCCCCTTCATAATACGCCGCAAGCCTCCTCGCGCGATGCCGACGTCAAGCAGATCGATTATAACGATTCGATCCGCGCCACCTATCTGACGCTGGAGGAGCTCGCCGATTGCGGTGAAGCGCTGGCGCGCGACAAACGCGCGGCCCTGCCCGGCTTCCGACCCTTCGAATTCCGTGCCCGGCACAAGGAAAACGAGAAGGAGATCTTCCGCGTCTACCAGACGACGGCGAAGGATGTCGAAGCGGGCGTGCAGATAACCCCCGCAGCCGAATGGCTGCTCGACAACTATTACGTCGTCGAAGAGGCGATCCAGGAAGTCCGTCGCGATTTCCCCCGCCGCTTCTTCCGCCAGTTGCCGACCCTGGAGGTCGAGGGACAGGTGATGCCGCGCACGCTCGCCGTCGCCTGGCTCTACGTCGCCCATACGCATAGCAGCGTCTCGCATGATGGCCTGACGGCTTTCGTTCAGGGCTTCCAGAAGGTCGATGCGCTGAAGATCGGCGAACTCTGGGCGCTGCCTTCCTTCATTCGTTTCGTGCTTCTTGAAAACCTCCGCCGCATTTCGAGCCGCGTCGAGCGCTCGCGCAAGATGCGGCTGAAGGCGAACGAGGTGGCGGACGAACTGATCCGGCTCAACGATCCGGAAAAATGCATTGCCCATCTCCAGTCGATGGAGACCTTCATCGACGACAACACCTTCGTCATCCAGCTGCTCTACCGGCTTCGTGACGGCCTGCAGGCCTCGGGCGCGGTGATCCAGTGGCTGGAGCGCAAGATCGAGAGCCGCGGCAGCGACCTCGAGGAGCTGATCGTCGCGGAGAACAACCGGCTGTCCTCCGGCAACGTCACGATGAGTTCGCTCATCAAGAGCCTGCGCTCCGTCGACGATACGGAATGGCCCGTCTGGTTCGAGAGCGTCAGCCGCCTCGACGAAGCGCTGCGCCAGCGCTCCGACTACAGCGACCTCGATTTCGGCTCGCGCAACAAGTACCGCAACACGATCGAGCGCTTCGCCCGCCGCTCCGGCAAGACCGAGCTGGAAGTGACCGAAATCGCGCTCACCATGACCGAGGAAGACGCGGCGGCGCATGTCGAGGACCTGGATTACAAGGCCAATGTGGCGGCCTTCCTCGTCGGCAAGAAGCGCAAGCAGCTCGAAAAGCGCATCGGCTATCGTCCGTCGATGGTCCAGCGCGCTGTGCGCCTGACCCGCAAGCTGGATTGGTTCGCGATTGCCGCGCCCAACATCATCCTGACGCTGCTGGCGATGATCGCTGTCTATTTCTTCCTCGATCCGCTCGATATTCCGAACGGCGCATGGCTGATCATGCTCGTGCTTTTCGCGCTGCCGGCCTCCGAGGGCGCGACCGGCCTTTTCAACACGCTGGTCACCTTCTTCGTCACGCCGTCCCGCCTTGTCGGTTATGAATTCAAGGACGGCATTCCGGACGATGCACGCACGCTGCTTGCCGTGCCCTGTCTGATTTCCAAGCGCGATCATGTCGACGAACTGGTGCGCAATCTCGAAGTGCACTACCTCGCCAATCCGCGTGGCGAGATCTATTTCGCGCTCATCAGCGACTGGGCCGACAGCCAGTCGGAAGAGACGCCGGCCGATCTCGACGTGCTCGAATACGCCAAGCGCGAGGTTGCGGCGCTGTCCGCCCGCTACGCCTATGACGGGCGCACGCGTTTCTACTTCCTGCACCGCCGCCGGCTCTACAATCCGTCGGAAGGCGCCTGGATGGGTTGGGAGCGCAAGCGCGGCAAGCTGCACGAGCTGAACCTGCTTCTGCGCGGCGACGGCGACACGACCTTCCTGCCGGGCGCCAACATCGTGCCGGCGGATGTCAAATATGTCATGACGCTCGATTCCGACACGCGCCTGATGCGCGATGCCGTGACCAAGCTTGTCGGCAAGATGCATCACCCGATCAACCGTCCCGTCATCGACGAGGCGACGGGCGAAATCACTGCCGGCTACAGCATTCTCCAGCCGCGCGTCACGCCTTCGCTGACGACCGGCAAGGAAGCCTCGACCTTCCAGCGCATCTATTCCGCCGACCGCGGCATCGACCCTTACGTCTTCACCGTGTCCGACATCTACCAGGACCTCGTCGGCGAAGGTACGTTCACCGGCAAGGGCCTCTATCACGTCGATGCCTTCGAGGCGGCCGTGAAGGGCCGGATCGGCGAGAATGCCGTGCTGAGCCACGACCTTCTCGAAGGCTCGCTGTCGCGCTGCGCGCTGGTGACGGATGTCGAGCTCGTCGAGGATTTCCCGACGCGCTACGGTGTCGAGACCTCGCGCCAGCATCGCTGGGCGCGCGGCGACTGGCAGCTGCTGCCCTACCTCTTCAGCCCGTCGAGTGGAATTTCCATGATCGGCCGCTGGAAGATGTACGACAACCTGCGCCGCAGCCTCATTCCGATCGGCTGGCTCGTCGCCTCCGTCATGGGCTGGTACTACATGGAGCCGCGCCAGGCGTTGATCTGGCAGCTCGTGCTGATCTTCCTGCTCTTCGTCGCGCCGACGCTGTCGCTGATCTCCGGCATCATGCCGCGCCGCAACGACATTGTCGCGCGTGCCCATGTGCATCGGGTCATCTCGGACATCCGCGCGGCGAACGCGCAGGTGGCACTCCGCATCGTCTTCATCGCCCACTCGGCCGGCTTGATGGCGGATGCGATCATCCGCTCGCTCTACCGCACCTTCGTCAGCCGCAAGCTGATGCTCGAATGGCGCACGGCCGCGCAGGCCGACAGTGCTGCGCGCGGCGGCATCCTCGCCCATTACAAAACCATGTGGCAGGCGCCGGCGCTCGCCGTGGTTTCCGTGGCGCTCGCCATGGTCTCCGATACGGGCCTGCCCTTCATCGGCATTCCCTTCGCCCTCGTCTGGCTGCTCTCGCCGATGATCGCCTGGAATGTCAGCCAGACGGCGGAGACCGAGGACCAGCTCGTCGTGTCCGACTATGTCGCCACTGAGCTGCGCAAGATCGCGCGGCGCACCTGGCGCTATTTCGAGACCTTCGTGACGGCCGAGCAGCACTTCCTGCCGCCGGACAATTTCCAGGAAACGCCGCAGCCGGTGCTTGCCGAGCGCACGTCGCCCACCAATATCGGCGTCTACCTGCTCTCGGTCATCTCCGCGCGCGATTTCGGCTGGATCGGTTTTGAAGAGACGGTTCGCCGCCTGGAGCAGACGGTTTCGACCATCGACGGCATGCCGAAATATCGTGGCCACCTCTACAACTGGTACCGTACGAACACGTTGGAAACGCTTGGCCCCCGCTACGTCTCGGCGGTCGACAGCGGCAACCTCGCCGGCCACCTCATCGCCGTCTCCTCCATGTGCCGCGAATGGGCCGAAGCGCCGTCGGCGTTTCTGCAAGGAAGCCTCGACGGCATCGGCGACGTGGCATCGATCCTGTCGGAGACGCTGACGGAACTCCCCGACGACCGCAAGACCGTCCGGCCGCTGCGCCGTCTCATCGAGGAGCGCATCGCCGGCTTCCACAACGCGCTTGCCGCCGTCAAGCGCGAGCACGAATTCGCCTCCATCCGCGTCATCAACCTTTCGGTGCTGGCGCGCGACGTCAACAAGCTGATCGTCAACCTCGACCATGAGATCAAGTCGCCGCAGAGCGGCGAGGTCGTGCACTGGGCAAGCGCGCTGGTCGCGGCCTGCGAGGCACATATCGCCGACAGCGTCTTCGACCTTGGCAGCATCGAGACGTTGCGGGCGCGGCTGGTCGTGCTGCGCGACCGTGCGCGCGACATCGCCTTCTCGATGGATTTCGGCTTCCTGTTCCGCCAGGAGCGTCGCCTGCTGTCCATCGGCTACCGCGTCGAGACCAACGAACTCGACGAGGCCTGCTATGACCTGCTCGCCTCGGAAGCGCGCCTCACCAGCCTGTTTGCCATCGCCAAGGGGGATCTTCCCACCGAGCACTGGTACAAGCTCGGCCGCCCGGTCGTGCCGGTCGGCTCGCGCGGTGCGCTGGTCTCCTGGTCCGGCTCGATGTTCGAATATCTCATGCCGCCGCTCGTCATGCAGGAGCGTCAGGGCGGTATCCTCAACCAGACGAACAATCTGGTGGTGAAGGAGCAGATGAACCACGGCCGCCGTCTCGGTACGCCCTGGGGCATTTCGGAAGCGGCCTTCAACGCCCGCGACCACGAGCTGACCTATCAGTACACCAATTTCGGTGTGCCGACGCTCGGCCTCAAGCGCGGCCTCGGCCAGAATGCGGTGATCGCGCCCTATGCCTCGCTGCTTGCGTCGCAATATGCGCCGGCGGCCTCGCTCGAAAATCTCGAGCGTCTGCGCAAGCTCGGTGCTCTCGGCGTTTACGGCTTCCACGATGCCGTCGACTTCACGCCGACGCGTGTGCCGGAGGGCAAGACCTGCGCGGTCGTGCGCAACTACATGGCGCACCATCACGGCATGTCGATCGCCGCCGTTGCCAACGTCGTCTTCAATGGCGCGCTGCGCGAACGTTTCCACTCTGACCCGGTCATCGAGGCTGCCGAACTTCTCCTGCAGGAAAAGGCGCCGCGCGACATTCCGGTGATCAACGCCAAGCGCGAACCGGAAACCGTCGGCAGCACGCAGGCCGACCTGTTGCGCCCGGAAATCCGCATCATCAAGGATCCGTTCTCCAGGGAGCGCGAGACCGTCTTCCTGTCGAACGGTCACTACTCGGTCATGCTGACGGCGAACGGTGCCGGCTATTCGCGCTGGAACGGCCAGTCGGTCACCCGCTGGAAGCCTGACCCGACGGAAGACCGCTGGGGTTCTTTCCTCTTCCTGCGCGATACGGCAACGAATGAGTGGTGGTCCGCCACCGCCGAGCCGAAGCGTGCCGAGGGCGAGGAAACGAAAACCCAGTTCGGCGACGACAAGGCGGAGTTCATCAAGACCGTCGGTACGCTGACGAGCGAGGTCGAGGTCATCGTTGCCACCGAGCACGATGCCGAAGGCCGTCGCCTGACGCTGCTCAACACCGGGCCGGAAGACCGCTTCATCGAAGTGACCTCCTACATGGAACCGGTGATTTCGACGGATGACGCCGACAGCGCCCATCCGCTGTTCTCCAAAATGTTCATCCGCACCGAGATCGGCAAGCGCGGCGACGTCGTGCGCGCCGAGCGGCAGAAGCGCAATCCGAACGAACCGGACATGACGATCGCCCACTTGATCGTCGATAATGCCGGCCCCTCGCGCCGCACCGAAATCGAGACGGACCGCCGCCGCTTCATCGGCCGGGGCCGGTCGCTGACGACGGCTGCCGCCTTCGATCCGGGTGCACAGCTTTCCGGCACGGACGGCTTCACGCTCGATCCGATCATGGCGCTGCGCCGCGTCGTGCGCGTACCGGCCGGCAAGAAGGTCAAGGTCATCTTCTGGACCATTGCTGCCCCCAGCCGTGCCGAAGTGGATGCGGCCATCGACCGCTATCGCCATCCGGACGTGTTCAACCATGAAATGATCCATGCCTGGACGCGCTCGCAGGTGCATATGCGCCATGTTGGTGTGACCTCGCAGGAGGCGGCGAGCTTCCAGATGCTCGGCCGTTATCTCACCTATCCGGACATGCACCTTCGCGCCGATACCGGCACGATCCAGAGCGGGCTTGCCGCCCAGTCGGCGCTGTGGCCGCTGGCGATTTCCGGCGACTTCCCGATCTTCGTGCTGCGCATCAACGACGAGATCGACATCGACGTCGCCCGCCAGGCACTGCGTGCACAGGACTACCTGCGCCATCGCGGTGTCACGGCCGACCTCGTGATCCTCAACGAACGCGCCGCCTCCTACGCGCAGGACATGCAGCACACGCTCGACCATATGTGCGAAAACCTGCGCATCCGCAGCCAGTCCGACGGCGCGCGCCAGCACGTCTTCACGGTGCGCCGCGACTTGATGGACGGCACAACCTGGCAGGCGCTTCTCGCCACGGCGCGGGCCGTCTTCCACGCGCGCAATGGCACGCTTTCCGACCAGATCGCCCGCACGGTCGCCCTGTTCTCCACGCCGCGTGGCGAGGAAGAGACAAAGGCCGAAACGCCAGCACCCAAGCTGCCGGTGCCCGCCGGCGAGCCGGTCGACATAAACGGTGACGGTCTTTCCTTCTGGAACGGTTTCGGCGGCTTCAACGCCGAGCGCCGGGAATATGCCGTGCGACTGCGCGGCGGCGAAGCGACACCGCAGCCGTGGATCAACGTCATCGCCAACCAGCATTTCGGCTTCCACGTCTCGGCGGAGGGCGCCGGCTACACCTGGAGCCGCAATTCGCGCGACTTCCAGCTGACGCTCTGGACGAACGATCCGGTCATCAACCGTCCGGGCGAGGCCTTCTATGTGAGAGACCGCGAGCGCGGCACGGTGATGACACCCTTCGCCACGCTGTCGCGCAAGTCCTCGGTGAAGTTTGAGACCTGGCATGGCCTCGGCTATTCCGCCTTCCGCAGCTGGGAAGACGATATCGAGCTCGATCTCGTGCAGACGGTCGATCCGGAGGATCCGGTCAAATATTCGCGCCTCGTCGTGAAAAACACCGGTGAAACGGAACGCAGCCTGACGGTCTATGGCTATGTCGAATGGGTGCTCGGCAACAACCCCGCCAGGACCGCGCCCTTCGTGCTGACCAGCCATGACGAGGAAAGCGGCGCGCTCTTTGCAACGAACCCGTACAGCTTCGACTTTGCCGGCCGGACCAGCTTCTTCGCCGTCGATGCGCCGCTCTCGGGCTTCACCGCGAAACGGCGCGAGTTCATCGGCCGCGGCGGCGATATCGTGCTGCCGGCGGCTGTCGTCGCGGGGCAGGCACTGTCCGGTTCCGCTGAAGGCATCGGCGACCCCTGCGCGGCGCTTGCCGTCGATATCACGCTGAAACCCGGCGAGACGCGTGAACTGCATTTCGTGCTCGGCGACACGGCCGATGCGGACAGCGCCCGTGCGCTGGCCGACAAGAGCCGCACGGCGGATTTCGACAAGGTCATGACCGCCGTTCGTGGCTACTGGAGCGACTTTACCGGCACGCTGCAGGTCAAGACGCCCGATGCGGCGCTCGACCGCATGGTCAACGACTGGCTGCCCTATCAGGCGCTGGGTTGCCGCATCCAGGCCCGCTCGGCCTTCTACCAGGCGAGCGGCGCCTACGGCTTCCGCGACCAGTTGCAGGACACGCTTGCCTTCATCTTGCACCGGCCGGAGCTTGCCCGCGGGCAGATCCTCAACGCCGCCTCGCGGCAGTTCGTCGAAGGCGACGTGCAGCATTGGTGGTTGCCGGACAACGGCGCCGGTGTGCGCACCATGATCTCCGACGACGTGGTGTGGCTTGCCCATGCGACTGAATATTATTGCCGGGTCACCGGCGACCGGGCGATCCTCGACGAAACGCTGACCTTCATCGAGGGGCAGGCGCTTACCGAGGGCCAGCACGATGCGTTCTTCACGCCGGATAGGTCGTCCGAAGAGGCGCCGCTCTATGAACATTGCGCTCGTGCACTCGACCTGGCGCTGCGCCGCACGGGAGAGAACGGCCTGCCGCTCATCCTCGGTGGTGACTGGAACGACGGCATGAACCGCGTCGGCGAAGCCGGCCGCGGCACGAGCGTCTGGCTTGGCTGGTTCCTTGCCGGCACGCTTGGCGGCTTCATCCCGCTTGCCCGCGAGCGGGGCGATCAGACCCGTGCCGGCCAATGGGAAGAGCATCTCGGCCGCCTCAAGGTCGCGCTGGAAACGGCGGGCTGGGACGGCAGCTATTACCGTCGCGGCTATTTCGATGATGGCACGCCGCTCGGTTCTTCCGAGAGCGCGGAATGCCGGATTGATTCGATCGCACAGAGCTGGAGTGTGCTGTCCGGCATGGGCAGCATGGAACGGTCGCGCCAGGCGATGGATGCGGTGATGGAAAACCTCGTCGACCGGGAGCATGGCATCATCCGCCTGTTCACTCCGCCGCTCGTCGAGACCCCGCAGGATCCCGGCTACATCAAGGCCTATCCGCCGGGTGTGCGCGAAAACGGCGGCCAGTATACCCATGCCGCGACCTGGGTCGTGCTGGCGCTGGCGCGGCAGGGCCGGGCCGAAGATGCCTGGACCTGCTTCAACCTGCTGAACCCGATCAACCACGCACAGAACCCGGAGGCGGCGGCACTCTACCGCGTCGAGCCTTATGTCGTTGCCGCCGATGTCTATGGCGAAGGCGAACGCACGGGGCAGGGCGGCTGGAGCTGGTATACGGGGTCGGCCGGACTGCTCTACCGCGCGGCCGTCGAGGGCATCCTCGGTATCCGCAGGGAGGCGGGTCGCCTGTTCATCGAACCAGTGCTGCCGGCGGCGTGGAGCGGCTACGAGGCGACGCTCAAGCTGGACGGCCAAACACTTGCGATCCGCATCGAGCGTGCCGATGACGGTGGATGGCAAGCAAGTGTGAACGGAACTGTCATCAAATCTTCAAACGAGGGTTATTTGCTCTGATCCACGCATGTGGACCAGAGCATTATGACAGACAGACTTGGACCGGTGGGCGCTGTGCCGCGCGAACGCGACACACGCCTCGACGTCTTCCGGGCGCTTGCCCTGCTGACGATCTTCGTCAATCACGTTCCGGGCCAGTATCTGGAACACCTGACGCATAAGAACTTCGGCTTTTCCGATTCGGCGGAAGCCTTCGTCCTCATCTCGGGCATGTCGGTCGGGCTTGCCTATGGTTCTCGTTTTGCGGTCGGCGAGCGGTTGGCGGTGACGCTGCGCATCCTGCGTCGGGCGCTGACGCTCTACGTCGCGCATATCATGACGAGCGTCATCACCTTCGCGATCTTTGCCGGCGGCGCACTCTGGTTCGGCCGGCCGGATCTCCTGTCCGAGATCAACCTGCGCGCCGTGGTCGACCGCACGGAGCAGGGCGTGGTCAGCATGGTGCTGCTCGGCCATCAGTTCGGCTACAACAACATTCTCTCCATGTATGCCGTGCTGTTCCTGATGCTGCCGGGTTTCCTCTGGCTCTATCGGCGCAGCGCCTGGCTGCTGATCGCCGTCTCTGGCACGCTCTGGCTCTGTGCCGGTATCTGGCAGATCGCGCCGTCGAATTTTCTCGACGACGGCTACTGGTTCCTCAATCCGCTGTCCTGGCAGTTCCTGTTCGTCATCGGCTTCGTCGGCGTGTTGCGGGCGAAGAAGAAGGGTTTTCCCCGCAATCCGGTGCTGATGGCGTTGTCGGCCGCCTACCTCGTCGTGTCAGGGCTCTGGGTCGTGCTCGCCTGGTGGAACATCGACTTTTCCTATGGCCTGCCGGCAGTGCTGACCGGCTTCGACAAGACGTTCCTGTCGACCACCCGGCTGCTCCATGTGCTGGCCGGCGCCTATCTGGTGGCGACGATCCCGGTTCTGTCCAACTGGGCCGCATTGCCGCTCTCCCATCCGCTGGTGGCCGTGGGGCGGCATTCGCTTGCCGTCTTCATCTTCGGCACGATCCTTGCGATGACGGGGCAGGTGATGATGTTCGTGACCGGCAAGAACCCGATCCTCGGTACGCTCTACGCGATCCTCGGCATCGCGCTGCACATCGCCTATGCGCGCTATCTCGACTGGCAGGCAGCCGTCATCAGCCAGAACGCGAAACGGCAGGGCTTGCAGGCCCTGCCGGTCAAAAGGAACGACTCGCAACGATGAGAGAGACGTCAGGCGGCGGTGTGGCTCTTGCGCACGTCGTCGTCCGTCAGGATGCCGCTCGCCCGGAGCAGGGCGGCGAAGCGGCCGTTGCTCTGGCTGAGGTCGTTGAACGTGCCCATCTCCGCCACCTTGCCATGGTCCATGAAGACGACGAGGTCGGCTTCGCGGACGGTGGACAGGCGGTGGGCGATGATGAAGGTCGTGCGGTTGCGGCGCAACTGGTCGATTGCCGCCTTCACACGCGCTTCCGTTTCCACGTCGAGCGCACTGGTCGCCTCGTCGAGCACGAGGATCGGCGCGTTCTTGAGGATGGCGCGGGCAATGGCGATGCGCTGGCGCTCGCCACCGGAAAGCCGGTTGCCACGCTCGCCGACATGGGTCTCGTAGCCGCTCTGGCGAGAGGTGATGAAGTCGTTCGCGGCGGCAGCCTCCGCCGCAGCCTCGATGTCTTCCTGCGTCGCACCTTCGCGGCCCAGGCGGATATTGTCCGAAATCGAGCGATTGAGAAGGCCGGCATCCTGGAAGACGGTGGCGATCGAATGGCGCAGCGACTTGCGCGTCACCGTGGCGATATCGACGCCGTCGATAAGGATCTGGCCGGATTTCGGCTCGTAGACCCGCTGCAGCAGGTTGATGAGCGTCGTCTTGCCGGCACCCGTGGGGCCCACGATGGCGACGGTCTGGCCGGCCTCTACCGTGAAGGAGACGTCGCTGACGCCCTGTGTCGCATTGGCGAAGTCGAAGTTGACGTTGCGGTATTCGACCCGGCCCTTGACCTCGCCGAGATCGCCGGCGTTGACCGGCTCCTCGCGTTCCTTCACCGCGTCTTCCAGCGTGAAGAAATCCTCCAGCTTGGCGCGCGCTTCGAAAATCTGCGTGGCGAAGGCCTTCATCTGGTCGAGGCGGCCGATGAGCAGGCCGGCGAAGCCGATAAAGGCGATGACGTCGCCGACACGGATTTCGCCACGCTGCACCAGCACCGTGCCGATGACGAGGATCGTCATCATGGAAATCGTCGAGGCGATGCGGTTCAGCGCGCTGGCAATCGCCCACCAGTCGAGCACAGGAAACTGCGCGTTGATCAGGCGTTCGGCAAAGCGCTTCAGCTCGCGCGTCTCGGATTCGATGCGGTTGTAGCTGTGCACGACCGAAACGTTGCTGATCGAGTCCGACACGTGGGAAAAGACGGTGTGGTAGTGGTTTTCAACCGATGCCTGGCCTTCGCGGGTGCGGTTCATCACGACCTTGCCGATGATGACATAGAGCACGCCGAGCACCACCAGCACGATCGACAGGCGGTAATCCATGACGAACGCAGTCGGGATCAGCAGAACGAGCGCGACGGCGGTCGCCAGATGCGTGCGCATGAATTCCAGCCACAGGCCGAACAGCGTTTCGCAGGCGCGCAGCAGCGTGTGCAGCGCGTTCGAGGTGCCGCGCTGGCTATGCCATGCAAGCGGCATGGAAATGATGCGGCCGAACGCCTCCGTCAGAAGGCTCGCACGACGGCCATGCGCCAAACGGTCGGCCTCGCGGGCGACGAGCACATAGGCGATCGTGTTGAACAGGCCAAAGCCCGCCCACATGGCCAGCATCGGCGTGACGTCGCCCTTGGAGGAGATGGCGTCGATGATGCGGCCGAACAGGATCGGTTCCGCAATGGTGATGATTGCCAGCACGATGTTGGCCACAACCACCGAGCCGACGCGAATCTTGTAGACCCCAAGATAGCTGAGGGCTCTTGCATAAACCTGAAACAAAGACACGAAATAAGGCCTTTCCGGCGATACCTGTTGTGCGGTGCAGCGAAAGCACCTGTTCTCTTTGCAGTGCGCTGTTAATCAGCGGAAGGGGCAAAAGTTCTTCGGCAGCGTGCAAATTTCATGACTCCCATGAAATCTTGCGTGATTTTCCGTTTTCCGCTGCGCTATGTCCTTTGGCCGATTGATTTTCATCCTTCGATCCTGCCAATTGTATGCGGGGCAACATGAATGGGACATGACTGGTCCGAACGCGGGGCCGGCTTTGGTTTTTTTCAGAATTGGATTTGGGGCGCTTCACGCGCGAGGCATATGAAGATCAACTTGCTGGTGCAGTTCCTTGCACTGATCGACGAGTTGCGAGGTCGGGACGAGACTACGGCCGAGTTTGAGCGTCTTCTCCTGCTCTATGGCTTCGACTACTACGGTCTCATCCAGGCACCGAAGCCGGTGGAAAGCCCGACCAACCTGCTGCTCGCCGGCCGCTGGCCAAAGGGCTGGCCGGAAACCTATCTGCGCAAGCGCTACATGCAGGTCGATCCGACGATACGTTATCTCGGCCATGCGCAGGCCGGCTTTCGCTGGCGCGACACGCTCGGCGCCTTTCGCCTGAGCCCGCATCGCAAGCGCATGGAGCGCATGATGGTCGATGCGCGGCACAACGGGCTGGAGGATGGCTACATGTTTCCCGTTCACGGCCGGCGCGGCCTTATCGGCAGCCTCAGCCTGGGCGGCAAGCCGGTCGAACTGGAAAGCGTCGAGATCGGCCTTTTCGACGGTATCGCCCGGCGGCTCTACTGGAAACTCATCCAGGCAGCCGATCCGGAAGAGGCGGCACGCCTCTCCGCCGTCGTCGACGTGGAATTGACGCGCCGCGAAATGGAGGCGTTGAGCCTGCTTGCCGAGGGCATGACCTCGCACGATATCGGCCGGGTGCTCGGCATCTCCAGTCACACGGTCGACTGGTACATGAACGGCATCCAGGAAAAGCTCGGCGCGCGCAACCGGCACCACGCCATCGCCATCGCCTTCCGGCTCGGCCTTGTCTCCTGACTGTCGTAATTCTTTTGTCGAACGACGACTCCAAAATTGAACTTTGAAAATAACCCGCTAATAATTCTCTTCGCGGGTGCAGCATTTCCCGTTTTCAAGTCACTGAGGAGTCCGACTTGCCCATTTCCAAGATCCTTGTCGCCAACCGTTCCGAAATTGCCATCCGCGTGTTCCGCGCAGCCAACGAGCTCGGCATAAAAACGGTCGCGATATGGGCGGAAGAGGACAAACTCGCGCTGCACCGTTTCAAGGCGGATGAAAGCTACCAGATCGGCCGCGGCTCGCATCTGGCGCGCGATCTCGGGCCGATCGAGAGCTATCTCAATATCGAGGAAGTGATCCGCGTCGCGAAACTCTCCGGCGCCGATGCAATCCATCCGGGTTACGGCCTGTTGTCGGAAAGCCCGGAATTCGTCGATGCCTGCGATGCCGCCGGCCTCATCTTCATCGGCCCGCGGCCGGATACGATGCGTCAACTCGGCAACAAGGTCGCCGCGCGCAACCTTGCCATTTCCGTCGGCGTGCCGGTCGTGCCGGCCACCGATCCGCTGCCGGACGATGCGGACGAGGTCCACCGCCTGGCCGCTGAAATCGGCTATCCCGTCATGCTGAAGGCCTCCTGGGGCGGCGGCGGGCGCGGCATGCGCGCCATCCGCGACCCGAAGGACCTGCTGCGCGAGGTGACGGAAGCCAAGCGCGAGGCCAAGGCCGCCTTCGGCAAGGACGAGGTCTATCTCGAAAAGCTCGTCGAGCGCGCCCGCCACGTCGAAAGCCAGATCCTCGGCGATACGCATGGCAATGTCGTGCATCTGTTCGAGCGCGATTGTTCGGTCCAGCGCCGCAACCAGAAGGTTGTCGAGCGCGCACCGGCCCCGTATCTGAGCGAGGCGCAGCGCCAGGAGCTGGCCGCGCATTCCATCAAGATCGCCAAGGCGACGAACTATATCGGCGCCGGCACGGTCGAATATCTGATGGATATGGATTCGGGCAAATTCTACTTCATCGAGGTGAACCCGCGCATCCAGGTCGAGCACACCGTCACGGAAGTCGTGACCGGCATCGACATCGTCAAGGCGCAGATCCACATCCTCGACGGCGAGGCGATCGGCACGCCGGAATCGGGCGTGCCGGCGCAGGCCGATATCCGCCTCAACGGCCATGCCCTGCAGTGCCGCATCACCACGGAAGATCCGGAGCAGAACTTCATCCCCGACTATGGCCGCATCACCGGCTACCGTTCGGCCTCCGGCTTCGGCATCCGTCTCGACGGCGGCACGGCCTATCCGGGCGCGGTGATCACCCGCTTCTACGATCCGCTGCTCGTCAAGGTCACGGCCTGGGCGCCAAACCCGAAGGAGGCGATCGCCCGCATGGACCGGGCGCTGCGCGAATTCCGCATCCGCGGTGTAGCCACCAACCTCACCTTCCTTGAAGCGATCATCAGCCACGAGTCCTTCCGCGACAACAGCTACACGACCCGCTTCATCGATACGACGCCGGAACTCTTCCAGCAGGTGAAGCGCCAGGACCGCGCCACCAAGCTTCTGACCTATCTCGCCGACGTCACCGTCAACGGCCATCCGGAGGCGAAGGGCCGCCCGAGGCCACCGGCGGATGTCGCCAAGCCGATCGTGCCCTTCATCGAAGGCAAGATCGTCGCCGGCACCAAGCAGAAGCTCGACGAACTCGGGCCGAAGAAGTTCGCCGAATGGGTGCGCGGCGAAAGCCAGGTCTTCCTGACCGACACGACCATGCGCGACGGCCACCAGTCGCTGCTCGCCACCCGCATGCGCACGCATGACATCGCCCGCGTCGCCGGCACCTATGCCAGGGCGCTTCCGCAGCTCTTCTCGCTGGAATGCTGGGGCGGCGCGACCTTCGACGTCTCCATGCGCTTCCTGACGGAAGATCCGTGGGATCGTCTCGCCCGCATCCGCGAGGACGCGCCGAACCTGCTGCTCCAGATGCTGCTGCGCGGTGCCAACGGCGTCGGCTACAAGAACTATCCCGACAATGTCGTGAAATATTTCGTCCGCCAGGCAGCCAAGGGCGGCATCGACGTTTTTCGCGTCTTCGACTGCCTGAACTGGGTCGACAACATGCGGGTGTCGATGGACGCGATCGCGGAAGAGAACAGGATTTGTGAGGCCGCGATCTGCTACACCGGCGACCTGCTCAATTCCGCTCGCCCGAAATACGACCTGAAATACTACACCGCGCTCGCCGCCGACCTGGAAAAGGCCGGTGCGCATATGATCGCGCTGAAGGACATGGCGGGTCTCTTGAAGCCTGCTGCCGCCCGCGTGCTGTTCAAGGCGCTGCGCGAGGCGACCGACTTGCCGATCCATTTCCACACGCACGATACGTCCGGCATTGCCGCCGCAACCGTGCTCGCAGCCGTCGAATCGGGTGTCGACGTGGTGGATGCGGCAATGGATGCGCTGTCCGGCAACACCTCGCAGCCCTGCCTCGGCTCGATCGTCGAAGCCTTGAAGGGCACGGAGCGCGATCCGGGCCTCGATCCGGCATGGATCCGCCGCATCTCCTTCTACTGGGAAGCCGTGCGCTACCAATACGCCGCCTTCGAAAGCGACCTCAAGGGGCCGGCGTCCGAAGTCTACCTGCATGAAATGCCGGGCGGCCAGTTCACCAACCTCAAGGAACAGGCCCGCTCGCTCGGGCTTGAGACCAAGTGGCACAAGGTCGCCCAAGCCTATGCCGACGCCAATCAGATGTTCGGCGATATCGTCAAGGTGACGCCGTCCTCCAAGGTGGTGGGCGACATGGCGCTGATGATGGTCAGTCAGGACCTGACGGTCGCGGACGTCGAGAACCCAGGCAAGGACGTCTCCTTCCCGGACTCGGTCGTCTCGATGCTGAAGGGCGATCTTGGCCAGCCTCCGGGCGGATGGCCGCAGGCACTGCAGAAGAAGGCACTGAAGGGCGAGGCGCCCTATACTGCCGTGCCGGGCTCGCTGCTGCCGCCGGCCGATCTTGATGCGGAGCGTAAAACCATCGAGGACAAGCTGGAGCGCAAGGTCGACGACTTCGAGTTCGCCTCCTACCTGATGTATCCGAAGGTCTTCACGGACTACGCGCTTGCCGCCGATACCTACGGTCCCGTCAGCATCCTGCCGACGCCGGCCTATTTCTACGGCCTTTCGCCCGGCGAGGAACTGTCGCCGGAACTGGAAAAGGGCGTCTCGCTCGTCATCCTGCACCAGGCGCAGAGCGAGCCGGATACGCAGGGCATGGTGAAGGTGTTCTTCGAGCTGAACGGCCAGCCGCGCCTCATCAAGGTTCCGGATCGCAACCGCGCTGCGACGTCGACGGCCCGCCGCAAGGCGGAAATCGTTAACGCCACCCATCTCGGTGCGCCGATGCCGGGCGTCATCTCGACGGTCTCGGTCTCGGCCGGCCAGTCGGTCAAGGCCGGCGACGTGCTGCTCTCCATCGAGGCGATGAAGATGGAAACGGCGCTGCATGCGGAAAAGGACGGCACGGTCTCGGAAGTGCTGGTGAAGGCCGGCGACCAGATCGACGCCAAGGACCTGCTCATCGTCTACGGCGCCTGAGCGGTCCCTACCTCACCTTCGTCATCTCGGGTCGACCGGGGATGACGTCGTGGTGGGAGAGGCTTTTCGACAAACTGAGGGGATGGGGTAACTCCATCCCCTTTTTGGTCTTGCTTTCCGGTAAGGCCGGACGCAAAACGCGGCGGAATTGTCATACAAACGTGGGCTTTCCATGAGCTTCGTCATCCGCACCGCCGATCTCGGCGATATTGCTGCCTTCACAGAAATCTACCGCGAATCCGTCCTGAACGGGGTGGCGAGCTACGAGGTCGACCCGCCGTCGCTTGACGAGATGGGGACGCGCTTCAAGGCAATCACCGATAAGGGCTACCCCTATATCGTGGCGATCGAGCAGACCGGCCTCATCCTCGGCTATGCCTATGCATCGGCCTTCCGCACGCGGCCGGCCTATCGCTGGCTCGTCGAGGATTCTGTCTATCTGGCGCCGGAAGCGCGTGGCAAGGGCGTCGGCAAGGCACTGCTGGCGGAATTGATCCGCCGCTGCACGGAGCTTGGCTTTCGCCAGATGGTGGCCGTCATCGGCGGCGCGCACCCCGCCTCCATCGCCGTGCACAGCGCGGCCGGCTTCGAACATTCAGGCCGCATGACGGCAACCGGCTTCAAGCACGGGCGCTGGCTGGATACCGTTTTCATGCAGCGCGCGCTCGGCGAGGGCGCCGGCACGGAGCCGTCCGGGCAGGATTATCCGGGAACGATGGCTTAAAATCGGAGGCTGCAAACCTCACCTTCGTCATGGCCGAGCCTGACCCGGCCATCCACGGGATGGATCCTCGGGCCGAGCCCGAGGATGACGCCATTGAAGGCCTGGTTATGACCGAAGGAAGGGCGATCCTTTACGTCTCGATGAGCCGTAGCGCCTTGTCGAACACCTTGAGAACCTGGCTCAGCTCGTGGCCGCGCTTCAGGATGGTGCCGTGCTGGTTGATGACGCTGTAGGCGCCCTGCTTGGCGGTGAGCTTGGGGTTTTTCTCGACGCGGTAGAGCGGCATTTCGCCGGACCGCTTGAAGATGGAGAACACCGCTTTCTCGCGCATATGGTCGATGGCATAGTCGCGCCATTCGCCTTCGCCGACCATGCGGCCGTAGACCCGGAGGATTGCGTCGAGCTCTCGTCGATGGAACGTTACGGGCAGCGGATCCTTGCTGCTCCTGTATTCCCTGAGGTCGACCACGCCATTGGAAGCCTGCAAATCCGGCTGATCAGTCATCGAATCTCCGCACCTCGTCTGTGACGGCGAGGTGACAGTGTGCCTGACCGGAGCCGAAATGCAAGGCGGATAGGCCGAGACTTGCGTTTTCGCAAAAATCGACTTCGCCGCATTTCAGACAAACAGACGCCCAAATTTGCAGCGAGAGTTCGCCAGTCGCAGCCCATGCCTGCCTGCTGCCTTGTGCGGGAAGCTGGTTTGGTAGGGTTAGCGCCTGTCGAAGTTGCCCTGTATTCCGTTGCCGGTAACTTCGTCTTGGTCCGGTCCGTGTTTCTTCGAACCCTCAAGCCCCAGCCCCTCGAGGAAACCGGACCGGGCCTCCCCTGACGTGCTTGCGCACTTCAGGTTTGTCTTTCGCATACCGTCCCCGCAAAACCGCTTCACACTTTAGCGCGGTATGCTCTGCGGGAGATTTACCGAGATTTCTTGTCGCCTGTCAGCACCGTCGCGCCCAGAATGGCGCCGGGTGTATCGGCTGTCTGCATGCGCTGGATAAGCACGGCGCAGCCGCCGGACTTCTTTTTCTTCTTCAGCATGTCGGCCGGCAGCACCAGGTTGGTCTCCTTGCCTTCCCACATGCCGATCGTTTCCATGTCGGTGACGGCATGCCAATAGTTGACCGTCTTGCCGAGATTCTCGCCCTTGTCGATGTTGATCGTGCGCTCGCGCTCGAAATAGGCGATGACGATGTTGGCCTTGCCCTCGCCGGGGCCGACGCGGATGCGCAATTCGTCGTTCTTGACCTCGACGTCGACCGGCACCGTCAGCCCCTTGCCCTCGTCGGGCATGGCACCGATACGCGAGCGGATGCCCGAAATATCCGCACCGTTGATGTGCTCGCGGCCGTTCAGCACGGCCTGTGGGGTATAGACGCCGTTACGACCGAACATGCGGGCATAGGCATATTGCCGGTCGGTATTGTCCTTTGAAGCGAGCGTGTCCGCCCAGCCGAGATAGTTCCAGTAGTCGACATGGTAGGAGAGCGCGACGACCTCGCCTTCACGGGCAAGGGTTTCCAGCGCCTTGTCGGCCGGCGGGCAGGATGAACAGCCCTGGCTGGTGAAGAGTTCGACGACACCCTTGGGCTTCGTTATTTCCTGCGCATGCGCAGCCCCTGTGCCGGCTCCCAACGCGAGCAGGATCGCCAGACAATCCAGTATGTGCGGTCTCGGCATGATCATTTCCAATGGAGCGCCGGCAATGGCCAGCCGTTTGAGCCGTCATACGCGCTTGCCGGTTCAACAGGAAGTCACGATGGAGTGAGCTTCATAGCGGAGAAAAAGGCTCCGGAAAACGAAAAATGCCGGGGTTTTGGCCCCGGCATTTCGTGTTTTGACGTTGAAACCGATCAGGCGGCGAGGTCGCGCAGAACGGTCTGCAGGATGCCGCCATTGTTCATGTAGGTGACTTCGTCGAGCGTATCGATGCGGCAAAGCAGCGGAACCTCCTTCACCGTGCCGTCGGCATAGGTGATCTTGGCGATCTTCTTCTCGCGCGGCTTGATGTCGCCTTCCAGGCCCTCGATCGTGACGACTTCGTCGCCCTTGAGGTCGAGCGACGCCCAGGTCGTGCCTTCCTCGAAGACGAAGGGCACGATGCCCATGCCGACGAGGTTGGAGCGGTGGATACGCTCGAAGGACTGTGCCACCACGGCCTTGACGCCGAGCAGGTTGGTGCCCTTGGCCGCCCAGTCGCGCGACGAGCCGTTGCCATATTCGACGCCGGCGAAGATGACGAGCGGAACGCCCTCGGCCTTGTACTTCATGGCCGCGTCGTAAATCGACATCTCTTCCTTCGTCGGATAGTGGATCGTGTAGCCACCTTCCTTGCCGTTCGGGCCGAGCATGTGGTTGCGGATGCGGATATTGGCGAAGGTGCCGCGCATCATCACTTCATGGTTGCCGCGGCGCGTGCCGTACTGGTTGAAGTCGGCAACGGCAACGCCGTTGTCCGTCAGGTAGGCACCGGCCGGAGAGGCGGCCTTGATCGAACCGGCCGGCGAAATGTGGTCGGTGGTGATCTTGTCGCCGAACAGGCCGAGGACGCGGGCACCCTCGATGTTCTTGAGGCCCGAACCGGTCTTGCCCATGCCGACGAAGTAGGGCGGGTTCTGCACATAGGTCGAGTGGTCGTCCCAGGCATAGGTCTGGCCGGCGGGTACCTGCACGGCCTGCCAGTTCTCGTCGCCCTTGAACACGTCGGCATATTTCGCGGCGTAGAGCGCGCGGGTGACGTATTTCAGGATGAACTCCTGGATTTCCTGCGAGGTCGGCCAGATGTCCTTGAGGTAGACCGGGTTGCCGTCCTTGTCTTCGCCGAGCGGCTCCGTCGTCAGGTCCTTCTGGACCGAACCGGCGAGTGCGTAGGCGACGACGAGCGGCGGCGAGGCGAGGTAGTTCGCCTGTACGTCCGGCGAAATGCGGCCTTCGAAGTTGCGGTTGCCGGAGAGAACGCCGGCGGCAATCAGGCCCTTGTCGTTGATCGTCTTGGAGATCGGCGCCGGCAGCGGACCGGAATTGCCGATGCAGGTCGTGCAGCCGAAGCCGACGAGGTTGAACCCGAGCTTGTCGAGATCGGCCTGCAGACCGGACTTGGCAAGGTATTCGCCAACGACCTGCGATCCCGGTGCCAGCGACGTCTTGACCCACGGCTTCGTCTTCAGGCCCTTGGCGACCGCATTGCGGGCGAGGAGGCCTGCGGCGATGAGGACCGACGGGTTGGACGTGTTGGTGCAGGATGTGATGGCGGCGATGGCGACGTCGCCATGGCCGAGATCGTAGTCGGTGCCTTCGACCGGGTAACGGTTCGAAAGCTGGCCCGGCTTCTTGTAGTCGGTGTCCATCGAACCGGCGAAGCCCGACGCGATGTTTTCCAGCGGGATGCGGCCTTCCGGACGCTTCGGGCCCGCCATGGCGGGCACGACGGCGCCGAGGTCGAGTTCGAGCGTGTCGGTGAAGACGAGGTCGGACCCGTCATTGTCACGCCACATGCCCTGCGCCTTCGAATAGGCTTCGACCAGCGCGATGCGCTGCTCTTCGCGGCCGGACATGGTGAGGTAGTTGACGGTTTCGCCGTCGACCGGGAAGAAGCCGCAGGTCGCGCCATATTCCGGACCCATATTGCCGATCGTCGCGCGGTCGGCGAGCGTCATGTTGTCGAGGCCGGGGCCGAAGAATTCGACGAACTTCGAGACCACGCCCTTCTTGCGCAGCATCTGCACGACCATCAGCACGAGGTCGGTCGCGGTGACGCCTTCCTTGAGCTTGCCGGTCAGCTTGAAGCCGATGACCTCGGGCAGCAGCATGGAGACCGGCTGGCCGAGCATGGCGGCTTCGGCTTCGATGCCGCCCACGCCCCAGCCGAGAACGCCAAGGCCGTTGATCATGGTCGTGTGGCTGTCGGTGCCGACGCAGGTATCCGGGTAGGCGATGATCTCGCCGTCTTCTTCCTTGGTCCAGACCGTCTGGCCCAGATATTCCAGATTGACCTGATGACAGATGCCGGTGCCCGGGGGAACGACGCGGAAGTTCTTGAACGCCTGCTGGCCCCACTTGAGGAAGCGGTAGCGCTCGCCGTTGCGCTGGTATTCCAGCTCGACGTTGCGGGCAAAGGCGGTCGGCGTGCCGAATTCGTCGACGATGACGGAGTGGTCGATGACGAGGTCGACGGGAACGAGCGGGTTGATCTTTTCCGGGTCGCCGCCAAGCGACACCATCGCGTCGCGCATGGCCGCAAGGTCAACGACGGCCGGAACGCCGGTGAAGTCCTGCATCAGCACGCGCGCCGGGCGATAGGCGATCTCGTTTTCGACCGTACCCTTGTTCGTCAGCCAGTCGACGACGGAGAGGATCTGCTCCTTGGTGACCGAACGGCCGTCCTCGAAGCGCAGCAGGTTCTCCAGAAGCACCTTCATGGAATAGGGCAGCTTCGAGACGCCGGCCAGCCCGTTCGCCTCAGCCTTGGGAAGGCTGTAATACACATAGTCGGTGCCGTTGACCGTAAGGGTCGAACGACAATTGAAACTGTCTAGGGATTTGGACACTTTATACCCCGTCTCGTCTGGCGCCAGAAAGCTGACGTACGAACGCCCTTGCGCGTTGAGCGCGAATGGGATGCGGGTGCGGTCATTTCCGCTGTCCGTACGCGGAATTCATTCCGTGTTCGGCGCTTGGATGAAATTCACGCCGACCGCTGGCGTGTTGCGGGCGTTATAGATAATTTCTAAACAAGGTTCCAGAGCGCCGAAGGGCAAATCGGGACAATTTTTTTGCATTGCGACCAATGTCGTAAAAGGAAAGTGAAACGCCATGCGGCTCGTCGCCGAGGGATTGAGCGCCAAGCGCGGCGAGGATTTGATTTTCCAAGATATTTCCTTTGAAATCCCACGCGGCGAGGCCCTCGTCGTCAAGGGGCCGAACGGCTCGGGAAAGTCGACCTTGCTGCGCGTCCTGGCCGGCCTTCTGCCGGCGGAAACGGGCACGGCAAAACTCGTTGCTGCGGCGCAACCGGTGGAGCGTCTCGGCGAGGCCTGCCACTATCTCGGCCACCGCAATGCCATGAAGCGCGAGCTGACCGTCGACGAGAATCTCGCCTTCTGGAAAGCCTTCTTCGGTGATTTTGCAGGTGGTGCCGGGGTCTCCGTCGAGGAGGCCGTCGAATCAGTCGGCCTCGGCGACATCGCCCATCTCCCCTTCGGTTATCTCTCCGCCGGCCAGCAGCGCCGCATGGCCATGGCAAAGCTTCTCGTCGCCTGGCGCCCGGTGTGGATCCTCGACGAGCCGACGGCCGCGCTCGATGTGGACGCCGAAAAAATGTTCGCCGGCCTCGTCACCACCCACCTCACCCGCGGTGGCATCGCGATTGCCGCGACGCACCAGCCGCTCGGGCTGGAGGGGGTGAGGGAGTTGCGGATGACGGGGTTTGCGGGTGTGGGGGAAGGGGCATGGTAATGACGTCAGCATACGCGACGAGGCCCCCTCATCCGCCTGCCGGCACCTTCTCCCCGTGGGGGAGAAGGGGAAGGTCGCTAACCTCTCGTTTTCCCTTCTCCCCCACGGGGAGAAGGTGGCCCGAAGGGTCGGATGAGGGGGGCGCACAAACGCTGCCCGTACTGCTCGCCAAGGTGCCGGCATGATCGCCCTCCTCGCCCGCGACCTCAAACTCTCCGTCCGTGCCGGCGGTGGTGCCCTCATCGGCGTGCTGTTCTTTTTGACGGTTGTTGCCGTCATTCCTTTCGGCGTCGGCCCCGATCTCAATCTCCTGTCGCGAATCGGCCCGGCGATCCTCTGGATCGGCGCCCTGCTCGCCTCGCTGCTCGGCCTCGACCGGCTGTTCCAGGCCGAGCGCGAGGATGGCTCGCTCGATCTTCTGCTGATGCAAGAGACGCCGCTGGTGCTTGTTGTGTTCGTCAAATGCATCGCGCACTGGGTTGCGACCGGCCTGCCGCTCGTCATCGCCTCGCCCCTGCTCGGCCTATTCATGAACATGGACGAGGTGGCGATCGGCGCAACGACGCTGACGCTGCTGGCCGGCACGCCGGCTATCACCTTCATCGGCGCGGCCGGTGCCGCGATCGCGGTGGCACTGCCGCGCGGCGGGCTGCTTGTGTCGATCCTCGTGCTGCCGCTCGCCATACCCGTGCTGATCTTCGGGGTGAGTGCGGTCTATGCGGCGATCCAGGAACCGGCCCCCTTCCTGCCGCCCTTCCTCATTCTTGTCGCGATCAACCTGTTCTTTGCAGTTCTCGGGCCGGTCGCGGCGGCCGCGGCCCTTCGCCTGTCCAGCGACTGACACGAATGTGATTGCGGCAGATCAATTGAAGATACCGGGCTTACACGTTAAAGAACCATCATGAGCGAACCGAGCCTTGCCATCCGCAAATTCAGCGATCTCGCCAACCCGACGCGGTTCCTGGCGCTGGTCTCGACCGTCTGGCCCTGGCTTGCCGGGTTGACGCTCTGTCTGTTCGCGGTCGGGCTCTATCTTTCCTTCACAACGGTGGGCGATTACCAGCAGGGCGAGACGGTGCGCATCATGTATGTGCATGTGCCGGCCGCCTGGCTTTCCATGATGTGTTACACCGTCATGGCACTGTCCGCGCTCGGCACCTTGGTCTGGCGCCACCCGCTCGCGGATGTCTCGGCGAAGGCCGCGGCACCCATCGGCGCCTGTTTCACGCTCGTCGCCCTCATCACCGGCTCGCTCTGGGGCAAGCCGATGTGGGGCACCTGGTGGGTGTGGGATGCGCGGCTTACCTCCGTCTTCGTGCTGTTCCTGATGTATCTCGGCCTGATCGCGCTCAATCGCGCCATGGACGAGCCGACCCGCGCTGCAAAAGTCAGCGCCGTGCTGATCCTCGTCGGCTTCGTCAACATCCCGATCATCAAGTTTTCCGTCGAGTGGTGGAACACGTTGCACCAGCCGGCAAGCGTCATCCGCCTGGACGGGCCGACGATTTCCGGCGAATTCCTCCGCCCGCTGCTCGTGATGGCCATCGCCTTCACCATGCTGTTCTTCACGCTGCACATTCTTGCCATGCGCAACGAGATCCTGCGTCGGCGCATTGCCGCGCTGCGCCGCCACGCCGCCCGTTCCGCCGGAGGTGCCGCATGAGCCACGCCTTCTACGTCACGGCGTCCTATATCGCCGCCTTCTCGGTCTCGATCGGCCTCATCCTGTGGGTCTGGCTCGATCATCGCGGCCGTCATCGCGAGCTTGAACGGCTGGAAGCGGCCGGCGTGCGCCGCCGCTCCGCCCGTGAGGAAACCCGATGAGCGAATCAGAAGGCACTGCACAGGGTGCTGGCACGCGCACGCGCCTTATTCTTGCAGCACTACCGCTGGCAATCTTCCTCGGTCTTGCGCTGATCTTCTGGACGCAGCTCAATTCCGGCCGCGACATTTCCGAAATCCCCTCCGCGCTGATCGGTACCAAGGCGCCGTTTCGCGATCTCGAGCCGCTAGCGGGTGCGCTAAGAGATGGCGTGCAGGTTCCCGCCCTTTCGGCGGAAGCGGTGAAGGGCAAGCTGACGCTGGTCAATTTCTGGGCGTCCTGGTGCGTGCCGTGCCGGCAGGAGCATCCGGTCATCCTGTCGCTGTCCAAGGACCCGCGCCTCACCGTGGTCGGCGTCAACTACAAGGACGGCAGCGAAAACGCGCTGCGTTTCCTCGGCGAACTCGGCAATCCCTTCTCCGCCATCGGCCTCGATCCCGTGGGGAAAATGGCGATCGACTGGGGCGTCTACGGCATCCCCGAATCCTATCTCGTCGGCCCGGATGGCACGATCCTCTACAAGAAGGTCGGGCCATTCGATGAAAAGAGCCTGAAGAACGGGCTTTTCCCCGCGATCGAAAAGGCACTTGGCGCGCCTGCTAAAGCGAGCTGATGGTGTTTGCCGTAGATCCTCGGGTCAAGCCCGAGGATGACGGAGGGGAGGAGAGACCCCAAAGACCTTTGGACGGCGCGGAAGGCGACGTCGTTGCGTGAGCCGCCGTTCGCCTCTTTTTTCGCCCATCCTCGGGCTTGAACCGAGAATCCACACGGCATCCGATGACGGAAAAGCAGTGTCCGCGACGTGTGCTTACGGCGCCTTGCCCTCTTCGGGCTGCTCGATCGAGTGGCGCATGATCAGCGGCATCTGGGAGAGCGTGAAGAGGATGGTGATGGGCATCGTGCCCCAGACCTTGAATGCCACCCAGAAGTCGGTCGAGAACGACCGCCAGACGACTTCGTTCATCACGGCAAGCACGAGGAAGAACAGGCCCCAGCGCAGCGTCAGCTTGCGCCAGCCTTCGTCGGTCAGCTTGAAGGCGGCGTGGAAGACGTAGCCGAGCAGGGATTTGCCGAACAGAAGGCCGCCGAGCAGGATGGTGCCGAACAGCGTGTTGACGATGGTCGGCTTCATCTTGATGAAGGTGTCGTTCTGCAGCCACAGCGTCAGCGCGCCGAAGACCAGGACAACGATGCCTGAGATCAGCGGCATCATCGGCAGCGTGCGGGTCAGGATCCACGAGACGATCAGTGCGAGCGCGGTGGCCGCCATGAAGAGGCCGGTGGCGATGAAGATCGGCCCGCCCATTTCGGCAAGCACCGGAAACTGCGCCGCCAGCCATTCGCCGCGCGAGTTGGCGAAGAAGAAGACGACGAGGGGGCCGAGCTCCAGCACCATCTTGAGGAGGGGGCTGACCTTCTCCTCCGTCTTGGCCGGGCTTTCCAGCGTAACCTTGCTCATTCTCCAACTCCTGCGATCGCTTCCGCGAAATCCTTGGCCTCGAAGGGTTCGAGATCGTCGACCCCCTCTCCGACACCGATGAAATAGACCGGCAGCTTGTGTTTGGCGGCAATCGCCACAAGGATGCCGCCGCGGGCCGTACCGTCCAATTTTGTCATGATCAGGCCCGTGACGCCCGCGACGTTGCGGAAAATCTCGACCTGGTTCATCGCGTTCTGCCCGGTCGTGGCATCAAGCGTCTGGAGAACCGTGTGCGGTGCGTCCGGATCGAGCTTGCCGAGCACGCGTACGATCTTTTCCAGCTCCGCCATCAGCTCTGTCTTGTTCTGCAACCGGCCGGCCGTGTCGACGATCAGCACGTCGCTCTTCTTCAGCTTGGCCTGTTCGTAGGCCTCGTAGGCGAGGCCTGCCGCATCGGCGCCGAGCTTGGACGAGACGATGTCGGAGCCGGTGCGCTCCGCCCAGATTTTTAGCTGCTCGATGGCAGCGGCGCGGAACGTGTCGCCGGCTGCCAGCATCACCTTCAGGCCGGCACCCGAGAGCTTGGCAGCGAGCTTGCCGATCGTCGTCGTCTTGCCGGTGCCGTTGACGCCGACGACGAGGATGACGTGGGGCTTGTGGTTAAGGTCGAGTTCCAGCGGCTTGGCGACTGGCGACAGCACCTTGGTGATCTCGCTTGCCATGATGCGCGAGACGTCGCCGCCCGTCACGTCCTTGCCGTAGCGTTCGGAGGCCAGCGTGTCGGTGATGCGCAGCGCCGTTTCCACGCCAAGATCGGCCTGGATCAGCAGGTCTTCGAGGTCCTGCAGCGTCGCGTCGTCGAGCTTGCGCTTGGTGAACAGGCTGGTGATCTGGCCGGTGAGCTGCGAGGAGGTGCGCGAAAGCCCGTCGCGCAGGCGCTGGAACCAAGTGCGCTTGGGCTGCGCCACCGGCGTCTCCACGACGGCCGAGCGCTCGGCTGTGGCAAAACCCTTCGGCAGCACTTTCGGCTCGGTGCGGATTGCCTCTTCGAGAACGGGATCTTCGACTTCCGCAGGCGGCGCTTCCTCTATCGGGACGATTTCCGGCTCCGGTTCGGCGATCTTTTCCACTGGCGGGGCCGGCTCATCTTCAACGATGGCCTCTACCCGAGCCGCCGGCTCTTCTTCGACCGGCGCCTCAGTAACGTCTTCCTCGGAGGTGACGTCATCACTCTCCGGCCCGGCTGCGGTTTCCACCTCAGCCGGCGCGACCGGATCCTCGACAACCGGCAGATCCGGGGCATGCGGCAGCGGATAGATATCCGGCTCCGCTTCCTCCGGCACATGATGGGCGGCTTCGGGATTGGCGGCTTCCGCCTCGTCGAGCAGCGCGTCACGCTCCTCGACAGCATCGATGACGGTGATTTCCTCGCGCTCGACCGCCTGCTCCGGCGCTGGTTCGATCACCTCGGGCGCAACGACGGGGGCTTCCGCCTCCGGCTTGGGCGCTGGGGCGGTGTCTTTTCCGAATGTAAAAATCTTCTTGATGAAGCCGAGGGCCATAAAAGTGTCCGCTAGTTGCGAAGGGGGGTGGGGCCGGGAGCATTCGCCGGCTGCATCGTCAGGTGTCTGCCATTGTGGCCGGTGATCGTCACCGGCACAAGGTCGCGAGGTTTGAGGCCCGCGGCATCGACGAGCGTGAAGTTTTCCGTATGGGCGAGGCCGTTGTTCTCGACGAGGATTTTTTGCACGGTGCCGACCATCTGGTCGAGATGGGCCTCGTGCAGCCGTTTTCCAGTGTCGCGCAGCCGGCCGGCGCGTTCCTTGACGACAGCGCGGTCGAGCTGCGGCATGCGGGCGGCCGGCGTGCCGGCGCGCGGGCTGTAGGGAAAGACGTGCAGATGGGCGATGCCGCAGTCTTCGGCATGCCGCTGCGCATTGGAAAACATCTCTTCCGTTTCCGTCGGGAAGCCGGCGATCATGTCTGCGCCGAAACTCGCCTCCGGACGCAAGGTTTTCACCCGCTCGCAGAAGGCGACGGCGTCGGCGCTGGAATGGCGCCGCTTCATGCGCTTCAGGATCATGTCGTCGCCATGCTGGAGCGAGAGATGCAGGTGCGGCATGAAGCGCGGTTCGTCGGCGATCAGGTCCCAGAGGTGATCATCCGCCTCGATGCTGTCGATCGAGGAGAGGCGCAGACGCTGGATTTCCGGCACCTGCTTCAAAATCGCCTTGGCGAGCTGGCCGAGGCTCGGTTTTCCGGGCAGGTCGGCGCCGTAGCTGGTGGCATCGACGCCGGTCAGCACGATCTCCGAATAGCCGCTCTCGACGAGCTTGCGTGCCTGGTCGACGACGGCACCCATCGGCACGGAGCGGGAATTGCCGCGGCCGTAGGGAATGATGCAGAAGGTGCAGCGATGGTCGCAGCCGTTCTGCACCTGCACGAAGGCGCGCACATGGCCATCGATCAGCTTCACCATCTGCGGTGCGGTTTCCCGCACGCTCATGATGTCGTTGACGCGCAGCTTTTCTTCCGCCGAGACGCCGAAATCCGGTAGTGCACGGTAGGAGGCGCTCTTCAGTTTCTCCTCGTTGCCGAGTACGGCGTCGACTTCCGGCATCTCCGCAAAAGTGTGTTTTTCCGTCTGCGCGGCGCAGCCGGTGACGATGATGCGGGCATGGGGATTGTTGCGGCGGGCGCGGCGGATGGCCTGGCGCGCCTGGCGCACGGCTTCGCCCGTCACGGCGCAGGTGTTCACCAGCACGGCATTGTTGAGCCCCGCCTTCTCGGCCTCCGCGCGCATCACTTCCGATTCGTAGGTGTTGAGCCGACAGCCGAAGGTTATGACCTCGACGCCGCTCAAAGGGCGGCCGCCTCGGCATCGTCCCGGCGGAAGGCGCCGGTCGCGGGGTCCAGCGTGCCCGACCATTCCCATTCGGCCGGGCCGGTCATGATGACGTGGTCGTCGTCGCGCCACTCGATCTGCAGCGTGCCACGGTTCGGGCTGCTGGCGACGGTGATCGTGACCTTGCGGCCGGTGCGGCCGGTGCGTGCGCCACTGACGCCCGAAGCGCAGGCGGCGGAACCGCAGGCGAGCGTCAGGCCGGCGCCGCGCTCCCAGGTGCGCGTCGTCATGGACGTCGGCGACGTGACCTGTGCCAGCGTGATGTTGGCCTTTTCCGGGAACATCGGGTGGTTTTCGAGCAGCGGGCCGAAACGGTCGAGGTCGAACGTCATCGGATCGCGATCGACCCAGAAAACGGCGTGCGGGTTGCCCATCGACATGGCGGCGGGCGAATGCAGGATCGGATCGTCGATCGGCCCGATCTGCAATTCGATGCGGCTGGTGTCGTAGAATTCTTCGGCCAGCGGAATGCGGCTCCATTCGAAGACCGGCTTGCCCATGTCGACCGAAATCGTGCCGTCCTCATGCTCGACGGCATTCAGGATGCCGGCGACGGTCTGGAAGGTGAAGACCTTGCGGCCGGTCTCGGCGGCGAGCGCCTGCACGACGCAGCGCGTGCCGTTGCCGCAGGCCTGCGCCTTCGTGCCATCGCAATTGAGGATGTCGATCCAGGCATCGGTGCCGTCGATCCTGGGATCGTGGACGGCCATGATCTGGTCGAAGCGGGTGGCGGGATCGGCTGCGAGCGCTATCGCCGCGGCCGGGGTCACGACATCCTTGCGGCCACGCATGTCCACGACCAGGATGTTGTTTCCCAGCCCGTTCATCTTCGCGAAGTCGACCGTCTTTGTCATCACGTCTGCCCGATCGGGCCAAAAGGCCCCGTTGGGGGCGTATATGGCGGAAAAGCCCGCGGATTTCCAGTGCCTTGCATCAGGCCGTGGCGGCGGGGACCTCGAAGACTTCGCCGGGCCTCAAGGCGCGAAAACGCGCCCGGGCAACGCCGGCCGCATCGAGGGCGGTTTCCAGCGCGGCGAGCGGCTCGTCGACGCCCTCGTTCGTCAGCCGGAACGTACCCCAGTGATGGCCGGCGACATAGGCCGCACCGCTCGCCACCATGCCTTGGACCGCCTCGTGCGGGTTCTGGTGCTGCGGGCGCATGAACCAGCGCGGCTCATAGGCGCCGAAGGGCAGGTTGGCGAGGCGGATCGCGCCGTGTTTCTCGCGGATCGCCCGGTAGTTGATGCCCTGGTGAAAGCCGGTATCGCCGATATGGTAGATCTTGCCACCCGGCGTTTCGATGAGGAAGGCCGCCCACAGCGCCATGCGACGATCGCCGAGCCCGCGGGCCGACCAGTGGTGGCAGGGTTCGCAATGGAGGGTTACGCCGTCGGCGACCGGAATGTTGCCGCCCCAGTCCATGGTCGTCACGCGCCCTTCTCCGACAACCGGTCCGATGATCCTGTCATTGCCAAGCGGTGTGGCGATGCGGCAATCGTCCCGCTCGGCCAGCGCCTTCAGCGTGGCAAGGTCGAGATGGTCGTAGTGGTTGTGCGTGACGAGCACGAGGTCGATCTTCGGCAGGTCGGCAAGCTTTATGCCGGGCGGATTGACGCGCTTCGGGCCGGCAAAGCCGATCGGGCTCGCACGGTCGCTCCACACCGGGTCGGTCAGGATGTTGAGGCCGGCCGTCTGGATCAGCAGCGCGGCATGCCCTGCCATGGTGACGACGAGGCGCTCGCCATCGACCCGCGGCTCCGGCACGGCGAAGGGAAACGGACTTGGCCAGTCGAGCGGCCAGGCCGCCTGACCGCCACCCAGTTTCCATCGCATCAGCTCGAAGAAGCTGTTCGGCTCTTCCCCATCGGGATTAAAGAAATAGGTGCCGTCGAAATGATCGCTGACCGGGCCGTCATAATAGCGGTTGGCGGCCATGCTGCGGCCGGCGAAAGCTCCGCCGGCAAGCGTTGCCAGGGCACCAAGGCTCGACCATTTCAGGAACTTGCGACGGTTCATTGACAATACATAAGTCCTGGCGGACGACGCCGCAATGTGCCGCGCGGGGCTCGCGGAAATGTTACTTTGCCAGTTTTGTCCGGCGGGTGCGCATCCGCAACCGAAGCGTATCTGATAATTTACAAACTCAACCAATAAGTGATAAAATTATTGCGAATATAGCTTCAGGGGGGAGCTGTGGGAGAATATCTGAAGAGTTCACTTTTGCTGTTTTTCAAGTCGGGCGTTTACGTCAGCGTCTTGGTTGTGCTCGTTCTGCTCGTAGGTCAGGCGTTCGGCCGATTCATGCCGCCCTATGTCATCGTCGTGTCCGCCTACAGAGATGGCATCGGCGAGATGAAGTGCAATGCTGAAAAGCTTAATCTGATCAAAGAGGAGATAAGGGTCGCTTCTTATAAATATATCTCGCGGGTGAATTCCCTAAAGGTAAAAGAATACCTTGATTCCACCGAAATCGTCACAAATGAAGAAGACAATTCTGTCTTAAAAACGCTGTTCGATACGAATAAATTGTATACGCTGATCAGCGAGGTCAAAGGATATAAAGATAGAAAGATCCAGATATTTATTAATATGGCGGATGGCGACTGTACGGCGAAAAGTGCCGTCCTGATCCATAAGAACGAACGAAGGTTTATTCCGATCTCCTCCGGTGGTGATTTCGAGCCGATCGCACAAGAAGTGGTGAATGTCGTGGACGATTTCATACCCACTGTCGTGTTGGCTCGGGACTATAAAACGACCGCGGAAGCTCGGCGTCGCTCGTTTGTGGCTATTTCGCAAGGCAAACAGGTGAAGTGGTATATGAACCTGGTCGCCTTCACATATCTTGAAGAGGCCAGCATCTTCGATCGGAACGCAAATGCCGACATCGTCCTCGGGCGGTTTGATCGCGCTTCCTACTGGATCGACAAAGCGCTGGCAGTCGACAAGAATTTCCTGCCCGCCATATTCAACAAAATCTATGTGGACATCGAAAGAAACAGGCATGTTTCCGACGCTTACGACAGATCGATCTCCTCCCTCATGAATATGCATTACCGCATCGATTGCGGGGAATGCCTGTCGCGTATTGCACGCCTCAGGCTGGAACGCTTCGAGCGTATGGCGATGGCACGGAAAACATACAGTCAAAGAGACCAGGACATTTCACAGGCGCGCGATATTCTCGAATACAAGATAAACCGATACGGAGCCACGGCGGAGGACACGGTCCACCTCTATCGGGCGGTCCAACATCGCGAGCGCGGGGAATATTTCGAGTATTTGCACTATGCCACCGGCCGTGGCAGCTCGCCTTCTGTCACAGGACGCTAGTAATGAGCGTGGATACGAAGGCAAGCCCTTGCCTTGACTTTCCAGCCTCTTTGCTGTTTAAGCCGCGCATCTGCGACAAGTGAGACGACTTGAAGCCACCGACCGGGACCCATTGCGGTATAAACAGATCCCGGAGGTCAACACCCGACAGCGCGATGCGCCCTCGGGTGCTTTTTGGCTTTGCGTCTTGTTTTTGTCACTGATGGCACCGACGTTTCCGTTCCGTGCGGAAACAAGAAGGATGACGTGATGTTTGAAACACTCCAGGACCGCCTTGGCTCCATTCTGAATGGATTGACGGGCCGTGGCGCGCTTTCCGAGGCCGATGTCTCGGCGGCGCTGCGTGAGGTCCGCCGTGCGCTGCTCGAAGCGGACGTGGCGCTGGAAGTGGTGCGCTCCTTCACCGATGCGGTGCGCGAAAAGGCCGTCGGCGCGGAAATCCTGAAGTCGATCAAGCCCGGCCAGATGGTCGTCAAGCTCGTGCATGACGAGCTGGTCTCGATGCTCGGCTCCGAGGGCGTGTCGATCGATCTCAATGCGGCGGCTCCCGTCGTGATCATGATGGTCGGTCTGCAGGGCTCGGGCAAGACCACCACTTCGGGCAAGATCGCCAACCGGCTGAAGATGCGCGACAAGAAGAAGGTCCTGATGGCCTCGCTCGACACGCGCCGTCCGGCCGCGCAGGAGCAGTTGCGCCAGTTGGGCGTCCAGGCGGGCATCGATACGCTGCCTGTTATCGCCGGCCAGTCGCCGACCGACATCGCCTCGCGTGCCGTGCAGGCCGCAAAACTCGGCGGCCATGACGTCGTCATCCTCGACACGGCCGGCCGTACTCATATCGACGAACCGCTGATGATCGAGATGGCGGAGATCAAGCGGAAGTCCAATCCGCATGAAATCCTGCTCGTCGCCGATGCGCTGACCGGTCAGGACGCCGTCAACCTCGCCCGCAATTTCGACGAGCGCGTCGGCATTACCGGCCTCGTGCTGACCCGCATGGACGGCGATGGCCGCGGTGGTGCCGCCCTTTCGATGCGTGCCGTCACCGGCAAACCGATCAAGCTGATCGGCGTCGGCGAAAAGATGGGCGAACTCGAGGAGTTCCATCCCCGCCGCGTCGCAGACCGTATCCTCGGCATGGGCGACATCGTTTCGCTCGTCGAGAAGGCGGCGGAGAATATCGACGCCGAGAAGGCGGCCGCCATGGCCGCCAAGATGGCCAAGGGCAAGTTCGACCTGAACGACCTCGCCGACCAGCTGGGCCAGATGCAGAAGATGGGCGGCATGGGCGGCATCATGGGAATGATGCCCGGCATGGCCGGCATGAAGGACAAGATGTCCGCCGCCGGTCTCGACGACAAGCTTTTCGGCCGCCAGATCGCCATCATCAATTCGATGACCAAGGCCGAGCGCGCCAACCCGGACATGCTCAAGCACTCCCGCAAGAAGCGCATTGCCGCCGGCTCCGGCACCGATGCCTCCGACATCAACAAGCTTCTCAAGATGCACCGTCAGATGGCGGACATGATGAAGATGATGGGCGGCAAGAAGGGCGGCGGCATGATGAAGCAGATGATGGGCGGCCTTGCCGGCAAGATGGGCCTCGGTGGCCTTGGCGGCGGCATGGGCGGCATGCCCGATCTGTCGAAGATGGACCCGAAGCAGATCGAAGCACTTGCCAAACAGGCGGAAGCCGCCGGCATCAAGCCGGGCAGCATGCCGGGCCTGGGCGGCGGTGGTCTTCCCGGTCTCGGCGGCGGCCGTCTTCCGGGTCTTGGTGGCCTGCCGGGCCTTCCCGGCCTGCCGAAGAAGAAGTGAGGAATTGAGGCATGACGATCGATCCGACGGTCAAGCAGCAATTGGGGGAATACCGGCAGTCGATCGACAATATCGACGCTGCCCTTGTGCATATGCTCGCCGAACGTTTCCGCTGCACGCAGGCGGTGGGCGTTCTGAAGGCGACGCATGAACTGCCGCCGGCTGACCCGGCGCGCGAGGAATACCAGATCGAGCGCCTTCGCCGCCTGGCGAAGGATGCCAATCTGGATCCGGATTTCGCGGAGAAGTTTTTGAACTTCATCATCCACGAGGTGATCCGGCACCACGAAGCCATTGCTGCTGAACACAGCGGCGCAAACCAGAATACCGCTTGAAACAAGCGGTCACCTACATCCAAGGAGAAATGACATGGCACTGAAAATTCGTCTCGCCCGCGGTGGCTCCAAGAAGCGTCCGTACTACCAGATCGTTGTTGCCGACGCCCGTTCGCCGCGCGATGGCCGCTTCCTGGAGAAGGTCGGTTCGTGGAACCCGATGCTCGGCAAGGAAGACGCGACCCGCGTCCAGATCGACGCCGACCGCATCAAGGAATGGCTCTCCAAGGGCGCCCAGCCGACCGACCGCGTTGCCCGCTTCCTCGATGAAGCCGGCGTCGTGAAGCGCGAAGCCCGCAACAACCCGGACAAGGCAAAGCCGGGCAAGAAGGCGCTCGAGCGCGCTGCCGAGAAGAAGCAGAAGGAAGAAGACGCCGCTGCTGCTGCCGCTGGCGAATAATCTCCCCTGACATCATCTTGAACGGGCGGCGTGTTCCATGCCGCCCGTTTTTATTTGGATGAAGCTCAAGAACGTCGTAAAGCGTTTTCGCGTAGCTGAAGCCTCATCGAACGTTCGGAACCGAACCATGGCGAAACCGGAAAATCCTATCCTCATGGGCACCATCGGCGCGGCCCAGGGCCTGCGCGGCGAAGTCCGTGTGAAATCCTACACCATCGACCCGACGGCGATCGGTGACTACGGCCATCTGCACACCCAGGACGGCCGGTCCTTCGAGGTGCTGGAGGTGCGCGAGGCGAAGAATGTCGTCGTGGTGCGCTTCCGCGGCATCAACGACCGCAACACGGCCGAGACGCTGAACGGCCTTGAACTCTATATCGACCGCGACAACCTGCCGGACGAGGAACTGGACGAAGACGAGTTCTTCTATGCCGATCTCGAAGGCCTGGAGGCCGTCGACACGCAGGGCCGCAGCCACGGCACGGTGACCGGCATCTTCGATTTTGGTGCAGGTGATCTCCTGGAGCTCAAAGGTCCCGGCAAGCGTCCTGTGCTCATTCCGTTCTCCGAAGCTGCCGTGCTGGAAATCGATGTCGATGGCGGCCGCCTGGTGATCGACGCCTTTGCGGCCGGTCTCGAGGAAGAAGAAAAGGAAGGCCCCGGCAGCTGGCGGCGCCGCCCCCCCGAAGACGACGGGGAATGACGTGGCTTTCCGCGCCACCATCCTGACGCTCTACCCGGAAATGTTTCCGGGCCTCCTGGGCCAGTCGCTGTCCGGCAAGGCGCTGGATCGCGGCGACTGGGCGCTCGACTGCGTGCAGATCCGCGATTTCACGACCGACCGCCACCGCACCGTGGACGACACGCCGGCCGGCGGCGGTGCCGGCATGGTACTGAAGCCGGACGTTCTGGCGCGTGCCATCGATCATGCCTCCGAGGGCGACAGCCGCCCGCGGCTGCTGATGAGCCCGCGTGGGCTGCCGCTGACGCAGGCCCGCGTGCGCGAACTCGCTGCGGGCGAGGGCGTGATTGTGGTCTGCGGCCGTTTCGAGGGTGTTGACCAGCGCGTCATTGACGGGCGGCAACTCGAAGAAGTGTCGATCGGCGATTACATTCTCTCGGGCGGCGAGCCGGCGGCGATGATCCTGCTCGATGCCATCGTGCGCATCCTGCCGGGCGTGATGGGCAATGCGCTGTCCGGCGAGCATGAGAGTTTCGAGGGCGGGCTGCTGGAGCATCCGCACTATACCCGTCCACAGGTCTGGGAAGGCCAGGAAATCCCCGGCGTGCTGACCTCCGGCCACCATGCGGCGATCGACAGATGGCGCCGTGAGGAGGCCGAGGCGCTGACGCGCGAGCGCCGGCCGGATCTTCTCGCTCAGCCCGTCACGAAATAATAGACCGTCAGCGCCGCACCGACAGCGACCACCAGGGCGCGGATGACCGGCTGCGGCACGCGTCGTGCCGCCCAGACGCCGGACCAGCCGCCAAGCGCGCCAGCCGGTACCATGACGGCCGCCTGCGGCCAGCCGACCACGTCGCCGCTGGCAAAGACGACGATCGCGACAGCGGCGATCACCACGGCCAGGAAATTCTTCAGCGCATTGAGCCGGTGGTAGTCGCCGCCCTTCGTGAGGCCGAGCACGGCGAGCATCATGATGCCCATGCCGGCACCGAAGAAGCCGCCATAGATCGAGGTCGCGAACTGCCCGGCAAGGCCGAGCGGCGAGACCGGCGTTTCGGCATGCAGCGTCTTCGGCTTGAGATAGGGGCCGGCGGCGAAGATGACGGTCGCGGCGAGCAGCAGCCAGGGCACCAGCGCGCGGAAGGACGGATTGTCGAGCGACAGCAGCAGCAGCGCTCCGCCAAGGCCGCCGACGAGGGAAATCACCCCGAGCAGCGCCGCTTCGCGCCAGTCCGCCTTGATCTCCTTGGCATAGGCAAGCGAGGAGGTGACATAGCCGGGAAACTGGGTGATCGAGGAGGTGGCATTGGCGACGATCGGCGGCAGGCCGGTCAGCGTCATCGCGCCGAAGGTGAGGAACGTGCCGCCGCCGGCAATGGCGTTCACCACGCCCGACAGGAAGCCGGCAACGAAAAGCAGTATGGCATCGGCTATGGACATGATACTCCCGGCGGCAGCGGCCGGGATGCCGTGCCGCTCCTCCCTTTTGGGGTGATAGCGTGGCCGCAAGGGACCGGCAAGCGCCGAAAACCGGCTCTTCAAGGCGGATTCTTTCGGCCTCGGGGATGACAAGCCGGTTCGATTGGTGTATTGGCCCGCACGGATTTGGGATAACCCAGCCGACCTGCAAGCAAAGAATGGCGAATCCGCTCCGCCCGGCAACGGGCTAACCCAAGAGGCATGACCTCGCAAGGTGACCGTCGAGCGCTCTGGCTGTTTCAGAAGAACCAGAAGGTTTAGACCGATGAACATCATCCAGCAGCTCGAAGCCGAACAGGCCGCGAAGATCGAAGCCAAGCGCACGCTTCCGGAATTTTCCCCGGGCGACACGCTCCGCGTCAACGTCCGCGTGACGGAAGGTACCCGTACCCGCGTCCAGGCCTATGAAGGCGTGTGCATCGCCCGTTCGGGTGGCAGCATCAACGAGAGCTTCACTGTTCGCAAGATTTCCTACGGCGAAGGCGTCGAGCGCGTATTCCCGGTTTACTCGCCGCTCGTCGAAAGCGTCGAAGTCGTGCGCCGCGGCAAGGTCCGTCGCGCCAAGCTCTATTACCTGCGCGATCGTCGCGGCAAGTCGGCTCGTATCGTCGAGAACACCGGCACGCGCGCCCGCAGCCTGAACGACGCCGAGCGCGCCGCTGTTGCTGAAGAAAAGGCCCGTCTCGAAGCCGAGAAGATTGCAGCAGCCCAGGCACTCGCCGCTGAAAAGGCCGCAGCTGAAGCCGCCGAGAAGGCCGCTGCCGAAAAGGCAGCAGCAGAAGCTGCTGAAGCCGCAAAGGCTGCAGAGCCCGCCGCTGAATAATCAGCGCGGCATCTGATCGATCGAAGCCGTCGGCCCGTGCCGGCGGCTTTTTCGTTTCTGCTGGCTTTACTGGCTTTTCGCGCCAAGTTCGGCGGCGATACGGTGAACCTCGCCCTCGAGATTCTTGCCGGGGCAGGCGGTCTGGGCGAAATCCTTGTGGGTGCCGATGCGGTCGGCCGGAATGCCGTACTGTCTGGAAAGATCGCGGATCAGCGTCTTCAGCGCGGCCAGCTCCTGGGTCGTCGGTTTCTCATTCTCGAAATTGCCCTCCACGACGATCGTGATATGGCCGGCCGGATTGTATTTCGTGTTGGTATCACCGACGAAGCTGATCTGCCGGCCCTCGGCGATCTTGCCATCCACGGCGATGTAGAAGTGGTAGGGAATGTCGGCCCAGGGCTCCTTCGTGCGCCCGTCCGCAAGCTTGGATTTCGCCTGCGAAAACGCCTGTAGCGACGTCATCTTCTTGACGATCGAAAGGCCGTGTTTGCTGCGCGTTGCGGTGTGGTGCACGGTAATGCGTGACGGCGTCTGCTTTTCCATCGCCAGCACCGGCTTGCGGGCGCCCCATTCGGCTCGGCTCATCACCTCAGCGGCGTCCGCGGAAGACGCCATCATGAACGAGGCGAGGAGAAGAAATGCCGGTCTTGTGATGCCCATCAGCGGATTTCCTTGATGTATGCGTCTCCCACAACCTGTTGCGCGTTGCCGAGTTCCCGCAGGGCCGTGCTTTTCTTGTAGGGACCCATCACCACGGAGTAGAGCCCGTCGGCAAGGCTTCGGTAGTTGTTCGTATCGATGATGGAGACGTCGTAGCCCCGGTTTCGCATCAAGCCGGCGCGCTTGCGGGCCTTTTCCGCTTGGCCCTGCGGGAAGGAGCCGAGGATGACGAACCAGCCAGCCGAGACGCGCTGGGTCTCGAGCTCGGTATTTGCCTCGGGTTCCACATCCTCGTCCGTGTCCGGTACCTGCTTGACCTCCTCCACCTTCGCCTTGCTCGCGGCCTCTGTCTCAAGCTCCTCCACGAGCGCGCGCGCATAGTCGGCGTAGCGGCTGTCGGGAAATTTGCGCAGGAAGGCCTGGTGGATCTTCAGGCTGCGCAGATCCTTGATGGCGTTCCACTCTTCAAGCGCGGGATCGACCTCGACCTGAACGGAACCCCGGTTGTTTGTCTCGTCCGGCGTTTCCTTGGCCGTCTCGACGGGCGTAGCCTGACTGCCGCCAGGAAGAAGCACGATCTCGCCCGTGATCTGGTCGTAGAAGGCGGGTTGCTGCTTGCGGCCGACGGTCTTCGCCGTCGCCTCCACCTCGCTCTGCACGGCCTTGGCGAGCGCGATATGGCTCATGCCGGGCCTTTGCAGCAGCGGCAGCAGGGTGCGTGTAAAGATCGAGTTGGGATTGGCGTCATTGTCGCCGAGCCGGTCGAGCGCTTCCTGCCCGGCGCCCGCCGACATCAGCACGAAGGTGCCCGTCGGTGGTGCCACGACCTGAAGGCCGCGCGTCGCGCCGACGCTCCGGCCACCTTTCGAGGCGAAAGGATTGTTGCGGCAGGCATCGAGCACGAAGAAGCTGACGGCCGCCCCCTTGCCCTGCACGCGCGCCAGGAGGTCGTCGACCACATGCGCCTCGTCGCGCACCAGGCCGGCATTGCTGGAATCCGGAATATCGATCGGCAGCAGGATGTTCTGGCCGTCGATCGCCACGCCATGGCCGGCAAAGAAGAAGAAGGCCGTGTCGCCGGGCGAGATGTGTTCGACGAAGTCGGCGAACTTCGCGTTGATCTGGCGCCGCGTCAGGTTTTCGCCGAGATCGACGGCGAAATCGAGCCTGGCCAGTGACTGCGCGACGGCGCGCGCGTCGTTCACGGCCTTCTGGAGCTGCGGCACGGCCTCATAGGCGTCGTTGCCGATGACCAGCGCCACTCGTTTGGCGGCAGCAGGAACCGTGCCGAACAATAGACAAGTCAGAATGACGAACAGATATCTCATGGAAGCCCCCCGGCCATGCCATCCACCAAGCCTACGCCCATGCTCTTCGCGCGAAAAGAGCAAAGGTGAAAGAAGCGCGCGGCTTGCCTAGCGAACGGTAACTGTGACAGTGTTCCGCCGCCACAATTCAGGAGCATAGTTGATGTTTTCCCGCCGCGCCGTCCTTGCAGGCCTTGCTGCCGCTGCCCTCATGCCCGCCGTCGCTTTCGCCTCGGACCTGCCGGACCTCGGCGGCAAGACCGTCGTCGTCGTGACGGAAAATGCCTATCCGCCAATCCAGTTCGTCGATCCCAAGACGGGCGAGCAGATCGGCTGGGAATATGACGCGATGAACGAGATCGCGAAGCGGCTGAATTTCAAGGTCGAGTACCAGAACACCTCGTGGGACGCGATGATCCAGGCCGTCTCCGACAACCAGTACAACATCGGCATGACCGGCATCACCATCAAGGACGACCGCAAGGAGAAGGTGGATTTCTCCGACCCCTATATGCGCTCGCAGCAGTTCATGCTGGTGCGTGCCGATGAGACACGCTTCACCGACGCCAAGTCCTTCGCTGCCCTGACGGACGGGCTGATCGCCGCGCAGCCGGGCACCTCGCCCTTCTACACCGCCGTCTACGAAATCCTCGATGGCAACGAGCAGAACCCGCGTATCAAGCTGTTCGAGACCTTTGGCGCGACCGTGCAGGCGCTCCAGGGCGGCGATGTCGATCTCGTGCTGACCGACAGCGTTGCGGCCAAGGGTTATGTCGATGCTTCCAACGGCAAGCTGAAGGTCGTCGGCGGGCCGCTCGGCACGGAAGACTTCGGCTTCATCTTCCCGAAGGGGTCTGATCTCGTCGCCCCCGTCAACGCGGCAATCGCCGCGCTCAAGGCGGATGGCACGCTCGATACACTCAACAAGAAGTGGTTCCTCGACTACAAGATGGGCCAGTAGCGGGCGGCCATGGCTCCCGTTTCTTCTGACGCGTCGAAGGGCGACTATCCCTGGTGGCTGGTCGCGCTCGGCGTGATTGCGCTGGCGCTTGCCGGCGTCATCGTCGCCAATGATCTCTATACACAGGTGTTCAGCGTCGTGCTGAAGGGACTGTGGGTCACGGTCTTCGTGACCCTCGTCGCCTTTCTGCTCGCCACGATGCTCGGCCTCGGCGTTGCGCTGATGGCGCTGTCGGACAGCAAGGTGCTGCGCCAGATCGCCCGCTTCTACACGGAGGTGATCCGTGGCGTGCCGATCCTTGTGCTGCTGTTCTACATCGCCTTTGTCGGCGCGCCGGCACTGGTGGCCTTGATCAATCTCGTGCTCTCGCCGCTTGTCGGTGCCGGCCTTGCCGAGCCGATGCAGGTGCGTGACCTCTCCTTGATGTGGCGGGCGATCTTCGCGCTGATGATCGGCTATTCCGCCTTCATCGCTGAAGTTTTCCGTGCCGGCATCCAGGCGGTGGACAAGGGGCAGATCGAGGCGGCCAAGGCGCTGGGCCTGTCGCGTTTCCAGCGCTTCCGGCTCGTCGTCTTTCCGCAGGCGGTGCGTGTCATCCTGCCGCCGCTCGGCAACGATTTCGTCGCCATGGTGAAGGACAGCTCGCTCGTCTCGGTGCTCGGCGTCGCCGACATCACGCAGATGGGCAAGGTCTACGCCTCCGGATCCTTCCGGTTCTTCGAGACCTATTCCATCGTCGCCTATGTCTATCTCATCCTGACGATCGGCCTTTCGCTCGGCCTTCGCGGCTTGGAAAGACGCCTGCGCCGCAACTGAGCTTACTCGCGGGCGAGGATGATCAGGCGGTCGGTGGGATCGAACGTGATTTTCTCCGACTTCACCGGATTGACCACGACGCCGCCCATGTTGCGCGGGTCGTGGCCCGGCGCATTGGCGCGGCTGTAGCCGAGCGCCACTTCGCCGCGGATGAGGGCGGCGAGGTTGACGGTGTAGAAATTCACCGGCCGGTCGATGGCGATATAGTCGGTGACCGGGCGCATGTAGATTTCCGAGCCGTCCTTGTCGAGCAGTTCGTCAAAGATCTGCGCCATCAGTTCGTTTTCCGAGGCCTGCGCCAGCATCAGGCTGACCAGCTTGTTGCTGACGACGAAATCGTCGGCGCGGGTGACGGCTGCGAGGTTGCGGTTGCGCACGTCGATCATCTCGCTGACGATGCCGATATGCTGGTTGGCGGCATCCGCGATCTTGCGCAGCTGGAGCAGCGTCACCAGCGTTGCGGTATCGGCCGGCTGTGCGGCCATGTGGTCGCTGTAGCCGAGCACCAGCACATGATCGTAGGACGGCACGTCGAGCGCATCGAGGGCGGCGCGGTTTGACGTGTCGATCGCCGTGCAGCGAACCGTCAGGTTCTCCTGCAAATAGGAGAGCCCTGCGACTTCCGCCTCGAGATTCGGCGTATTGGCGGCGATCATCAGCTCGGAGCCCGGCGAGACGTAGCGCGACAGCTCCTGCGTGATGATCGGCCCGCGCCGATTCCAGCCGAGCAGCAGCGTGCGCTCCGGTCCCGGCTCGCGGTGGACGCGCGGGCGCACGATCTCGCGGTCGACCTCGAATTCTCCCGTCCTGAGCTTGATCGTCGCATCGTCCTCGGCAATCAGGATTGCCCGTTCGCCGGCGAGGATGATGTGGTTTGTCGGCGGGTTGAGATGCACCACGCTGTCATTGTCGCAAAGGCCGATCAGCGTCGATGTCTCATAGGCCATGACAGCATTGCCGAACGACTTGCCGACAAGGGCCGGCTGCTCGACGGTGTAAATTTCCGAGCCGTCGAAATCGAGCAGTTCGGTATAGACGGCCGAAAGGCCGGCCTGCCGGCTGGAGCTGACGACGATGCGGGAGATCAATTCATCGGCGAGCACCAGCTGCAATTCGGTGCCGCCGACGATGCGGGCGACTTCGGCGTTCTTCTCGTCGCGGATTTCGGCGGCGATCCGGTAAGGCTCCTTCCGCCGGCCGGGATCGTTGACGAGGGCGAGCACGGTCTTGATGACCTCGGAATCGGCGTAGTCGCTTTCCGGCGACAGCACGATAATCGAGCGCGACGCCTGCGGATTGACGATGTTGACGTCATAGAGGTCGGTCGGGTCGCCGCTGCGGCAGATGATGCGGGTGCTGCCGAGGTCCTCGATCTTGTTGGCGATCTCGTCCTCCATCTCCACCTTGTCCTTGTTGGCCATGATGACGATGCGGGCATTGCGGCGGCTCTGGTTGGCGATCACCAGTTCGGAAATGACGTCGAAGATCGACGGCGACCAGTTGAAGATGATCGTATGGTCTTTTTCCAGCACATGCGAGCGGCCCTTGCGCAGCTCGTCGAGCTTTTCGTCGAGGCCCGAGCTCAGCACGCCGATGAGGGCGGAGAACACGAAGATGCCGGCGACGGTGACGAAAAGCGAGACGCCGCGGAACCCCCAGCCGACATCGCCGCCCATGGCGCCTGCATCCATGGTGCGCATCAGCGATTCCCAGGCGCCTTCAATGAAGGAAACGGGCTCGCTGCCCTGCTGGGTAATGCCGGTTATCGCCAGGAACAGGCCGGCGACGACAATCACGACCAGCGAGATCACGGTCAGCCAGCCGATCAGCGCGATCGGCCCTGCCGCCATGCTCTTGTCGAACTGGTAGCGCAGGCGGTCCCGCCAGGTAATCGTCTTCATATTCTGTCCCCTTGGCCGACCCTTAGCCGGATACGCCTATCGAGTGTCAAATATTCGGAGCCGGGGCAAGGAGGACGGGTGGATATTTTCGGAAACAGCGTGCGCCGCGGGGCAGCCACCAACTTGCCGAGCCTGCGAAAAATCGCTATATGCGGGACCATGGAATCCAAATTCGGATGCACGGAAAAGCATGTCGTCGTGCTGCAGGACCATAAGCGCCTGCCGGCACGCTTCTTTGCGCGTGTCTTCGGGGCGCTCACCAGCCGCCTAGCCTGATCGCTCTCGATCCTGCAAGCCCGTGTGCTTGCTGAATTCCTGTACCCTCAACATGCCAAGCGGATGAAGAGCTATGAGCGCACCCCGTACCCTCTATGACAAGATTTTCGACGATCATATCGTCTCCCGCCAGGAAGATGGCACCTGTCTTCTCTACATCGACCGTCACCTCGTTCACGAAGTGACGTCGCCGCAGGCTTTCGAAGGCCTGCGCATGGCCGGCCGCAAGGTCCGCGCACCGGAAAAGACGCTCGCCGTCGTCGATCACAACGTTCCCACCTCGCCGGATCGCGCGCAGGGCATCAAGAACGAGGAAAGCCGCATCCAGGTCGAGGCGCTTGCGACCAACGCCGCGGAATTCGGCGTCGAATACTATTCGGAAAAGGATGTCCGCCAGGGCATCGTGCACATCGTCGGCCCGGAGCAGGGTTTTACGCTGCCGGGCATGACCATCGTCTGCGGTGACAGCCACACCTCCACGCACGGCGCTTTTGGCGCGCTGGCGCATGGCATCGGCACCTCTGAAGTCGAGCATGTGCTCGCAACCCAGACGCTGATCCAGAAGAAGGCGAAGAACATGCTGGTGCGCGTCGACGGCCAGTTGCCGCCGGGCGTTACCGCAAAGGACATCATCCTCGCCATCATCGGCGAGATCGGCACTGCCGGCGGCACCGGCCACGTCATCGAATTCGCAGGCGAGGCCATCCGCTCGCTGTCGATGGAAGGCCGCATGACGATCTGCAACATGACGATCGAAGGCGGCGCCCGCGCCGGCCTCATCGCGCCGGACGAAAAGACCTTCGAATATATAAAGGGCAAGCCGCGCGCGCCGAAGGGCCAGGCGCTGGACATGGCGATCGACTACTGGAAGACGCTCTACACGGAAGAAGGCGCGCATTTCGACCGCGTCGTCGTGCTCGATGCCGCCAACCTGCCGCCGATCGTCTCCTGGGGTTCCTCGCCGGAAGACGTCGTTTCCGTGCAGGGCGTCGTGCCGAACCCGGACGAGATCGATGACGAGACCAAGCGTTCCTCCAAGTGGCGCGCACTCGACTATATGGGTCTGAAGCCGGACACCAAGATCACCGATATCGCCATCGACCGCGTCTTCATCGGCTCCTGCACCAACGGCCGTATCGAAGACCTGCGTGCCGTCGCTGCCGTCGTCGAAGGCAAGCAGGTGGCGTCGACCGTCAGCGCGATGATCGTTCCGGGCTCGGGCCTGGTGAAGGAGCAGGCGGAGCGGGAAGGTCTCGACACGATCTTCAAGGCGGCCGGTTTCGACTGGCGCGAGCCGGGCTGCTCCATGTGTCTTGCCATGAACGACGACCGCCTAAAGCCGGGCGAGCGCTGTGCCTCGACCTCGAACCGCAACTTCGAAGGCCGCCAGGGTTTCAAGGGCCGCACGCACCTCGTGTCGCCCGCCATGGCCGCCGCCGCCGCGATCGCCGGCCATTTCGTCGATATCCGCGAGTGGAACTGATCACGGCTTCATTGCCGTTGTGATAGAAAGCCGGGAGCACGCTCCCGGCTTTTTCATTTGTAGGAGATCCCATGAAACGCCTCCTCTTGTTGCGCCACGCCAAGTCCGCCTGGCCGGAGGGCGTGGAAGATCACGATCGCCCACTCGGCGACCGCGGCCGCCGGGACGCACCACGCATGGGCGCCTACATCGCCTCCGCCGGCCTCCAGCCGGATTTCGGGCTGGTCTCGTCGGCGCGGCGCACGCAGGAGACCTGGGCGCTTGTCGAACAGGCGTTTGCGAAGCCCTGCCGGTCCCGTACGGTGCCGTCGATTTATGAAGCCGAGCCGGCGGCCATTCGCGCGGCGATCCAGGCGGCACCGGAGGAGAGCAAAACGCTGCTCGTCATCGGCCACAATCCGGGTTTTGAGAATTTGGCCGCGCTCTTGGCGCCGGACGGCGATGGGGATGCGCTGGCTCGGCTGCGGACGAAATATCCGACGGCGGGGTTGGCGGTGATCGTCTTCGATGTCGAGCGTTGGGAGAATGTCGCGCCGGGAACCGGTCGGCTCGAAGGCTTCGTCACGCCGAAGACGTTACCGTAAACGAAACGGGCGGCCGAAGCCGCCCGTCGCAGGATCAGAACGTTGCCGTCATCGGATCCGGCCCGATGCGCTTGCCGTCCTTTTCGAGGCCGGCGAACGTCGCCATGTCTTCGGCGTCGAGCTTGAAATCGAAGACCTTGAAGTTCTCCGCGATGCGCGACGGCGTCACCGATTTGGGAATGACCACCAGCCCGTTGTCGATGTGCCAGCGGGTGATGACCTGCGCCGGTGTGCGGCCGTGTTTGGCGGCGACCTTGGCGACGACAGGGTTTTCCAGCAACGTGCCCTGGCCGAGCGGGCTCCAGGACTGGGTGATGATGCGGTGCTTGTCGTGGTAGGCCCGCGTCTCGGTCTGTGGGAAGTCCGGATGCAGCTCGATCTGGTTGATGACCGGCGTGATGCCGGTCTCGTCGATCAGACGCTGCAGGTGTGCGGGATAGAAGTTGGACACGCCGATCGAGCGGGCGCGACCTTCCTTCTGCAGCTGGATGAACGCTTTCCAGGTATCGACATACTGGCCGCGGTTCGGTGCCGGCCAGTGGATGAGGTAGAGATCGACATAATCGGTGCCGAGCCGCTTCAGGCTGGCATCGAACGCCTTGAGCGTCTGCTCGTAGCCCTGGTCGGAGTTCCAGAGTTTCGTCGTCAGGAAGATTTCGGCACGGTCGACGCCGGACGTGCTGATACCCTCGCCGACACCCTGCTCGTTCTCATAGATGGCAGCCGTGTCGATGTGGCGATAACCGGTGGCGAGCGCTGCCTTGACTGCGGTTACGGCGGTGTCGTTCGGGGTCTGCCAGACGCCGAGGCCGACCTGGGGAATGCTGTTGCCGTCATGAAATGTGATTGTCGTTTGATCGCTCATCAGGATGTCTCCGTGAAAATGGACGGCGTGCTTGAACCCGAAGGTTTCCCGTGGCGCCTTGCAGCCTGGCGACGGTCGGGATGCATATAGGTCCGTCGGCGCGTTATTTCAGCGGCGCTCCAACAGAAAATTCAGAGAACCCGTACGACCGTGCCGCGGCGCAGATGCGGCAGGATCAGCAGCATGTTCCGCCGGGAAACGGCGATGCAGCCGGCGGTTTGCGGGCGGTCCGGGTCGAAAAGATGAAAGAAGATCGCCGATCCGGCATTGCGGCGGCGCGACGTGATGTTCCAGTCGAGCACGAGGCAGATATCGTAGAGCGCGTCCTCGCGCTGCATGTCCTCATGGCTCGGCTTGAAGGGCGCGCGGACCAAGCGATTGTAGTTTGGGTGGCCGGGATCGTCGCACCAGAGCATGGAGGGGCGGACGCGGCGAAGCGGCAGGGCTGTCTTCGGCAGGGCCAGCCGGTCTCCGCGCAGGAAGCCGGAGAGAAGCTGCATGGCGGCGATGGGTGTTGCGCCGTCACCCTCGCGCTTGCGGCTGGTGCGCCCGGAGCGCCCGATGACGGCGGGGATGCGCAAGGAACCGACCTGCACGATCGCGCGGGTCTTGTTGCCCGGTGCAGGGCGCACGAGGACAGTCTTCACGCAATGTTTAGGAGAAGTGATCCGGCTCATCTGTCCCTGCCATATTCGCGCCATGGGGCAATTTAACAGGCTAAGACATAGGCGCACCCGGAAGGCCATCCCTTCCATTTGAATTTTGGGCACAACTCCCTTACTTTCCAGGGGAATGCCGAGAGGTAAAGCATGACATCCCGCACGATCCTTCTTGTCGACGACGACAACGACCTCCGTGAAACGCTCGTCGAGCAGCTTTCGCTCTATGAGGAATTCACCACGCTCGAGGAAACCACGGCCGGCAAGGGCATCCAGGCGGCCCGCGGCAACCAGATCGACCTGCTGATCATGGATGTCGGCCTGCCGGACATGGATGGCCGCGAGGCGGTGAAGCTGTTGCGCAAGGGCGGCTTCAAGGCGCCGATCATCATGCTGACAGGGCACGATACCGATTCGGACACGATTCTCGGGCTTGAAGCCGGCGCCAACGACTATGTGACGAAGCCGTTCCGCTTCGCCGTGCTGCTCGCGCGCATTCGCGCACAGCTGCGCCAGCACGAGAGCAGCGAAGACGCCACCTTCAGCGTCGGCCCCTACACGTTCAAGCCCGGCCAGAAGCTGCTGACGCTGGAAAACGGCCAAAAGATTCGGCTGACGGAAAAGGAGGCGGCGATCATCCGCTACCTCTATCGCGCCGACCAGAAGGTGGTGACGCGCGACGTGCTGCTGGAGGAAGTCTGGGGCTATAATTCCGGTGTGACGACCCACACGCTGGAGACCCACGTCTACCGCCTGCGCCAGAAGATCGAGCGCGACCCTTCCAATGCGGAGATTCTCGTGACAGAGAACGGCGGGTACAAGATCGTACCGTAATTCAAGAGGAGCGCCCGACGTGGCACTCGCTGACGACATCGCCCTTCTGTCCCGCGTGCCGCTCTTCGCGGGGCTTTCCGACGACAAGCTGCGGCTGATGGCCTTTGGTGCGGAGCGCCGCCGGCTGGTCGAGGGGCAGACGCTGTTTCGTGAGGGCACGTCGGCTGATTGCGGCTTTGTCGTCGCTTACGGCGCGTTCGGCCTGACCTCGACACTGCGCGACGGCTCGACGCGCGACGAGGGCATGGCGGATGCCGGCACACTTCTCTCCGAACTTGCGATGATTTCCGCGGTGGAGCGGAAGTATACGGCAGTCGCGATCGAGGACAGCGAGGTCATCCGCATCAACCGGCCGCTGTTCCGGCGCATGCTGGAGGAATATCCTGATGTCGCCGTGCTCGTCGATGCGCGCATCCGCGAAAATCTTTCAGCAATGATTACCCAGATGCGCGGCCTCGCCCGCCGCTTCGCTTGAGCTCTTCCAGCGCAATTCCAAGCTCAAGCCTGCTGCGCACTTTTGCTGGAATTGCTTTTAAAAATCGAACTCGGCAATCACCGGCACGTGGTCCGACGGCCGTTCCCAGCCGCGCGCCTCGCGGATCACCTTGATGTCGGTGAGGTGCGGGTCGAGGTCGGCGGAGGACCAGATGTGGTCGAGGCGGCGGCCCTTGTTGGCGGCCTGCCAGTCGGCGGAGCGGTAGCTCCACCACGTATAGAGCTTTTCCTCGGCCGGCACCTTGCGGCGCATCAGGTCGACCCAGGCGCCCTTCGTCATCACGTCGGTCAGGCCCTCGGTCTCGATCGGCGTGTGGCTGACGATCTTCAGGAGCTGCTTGTGCGACCAGACGTCGTGTTCCAGCGGCGCGATGTTGAGGTCGCCGACGAGGATCGAGGAAATGCCGGCCTCGGCCTCGGCATGCAGCAGCTTCATCTCCTCGATGAAATCGAGCTTGTGGCCGAATTTCGTGTTGATCGTGCGGTCCGGCTCGTCGCCGCCGGCCGGCACATAGAAATTGTGCAGGCGGATCGACTTGCCCCGGTGATGGAAGAGCACCGAGACGTGGCGCGCATCGCCGACACCGCAATAGTCACGCCGCTCGACGATCTCGGTGAGCGGCAGGCGGGAGATGGTGGCGACGCCGTGATAGCCCTTCTGGCCGTGTATGACGATGTGCTCGTAGCCGAGCGCCTTCAATGGCTTGGAGGGGAAGAGGTCGTTCGGGCATTTGGTTTCCTGCAGGCACAGGATGTCCGGCGCGAACGTCTTCAGGAAGTGCTCGACGAGCGGCATGCGCAGCCGCACGGAGTTGATGTTCCACGTCGCGATCGAAAGTGCCATGCTCAAACCCTCAAAAACACCCGGCCCGTTCTCACGGGCCGGTCGGGGCGTCTTACTGCATAATTCCTTAAACCGGTATCGGTTTAAGGATAAAATTATGCAGCAATTTTATAAAGCTACGGCGCCGTGCGTCACGAATGGCGCACGGCGCCGTAGCGCATGTGTGCCGAAACGGAAACGGCTTGTTACTTCGTTCCGCGGTTGCGGATTTCGTCGTAGGGGATCGAGAACACCTTGTCGTCGAGCGGAACGCCGGTCTTCACGTTGAAGATCATCACGGAAGTGTCCTTGCCCTGCGCGTCGGTGATCGTCCACTGGCGCAGGTCATAGGTCTTCGGGTCGAACATCATGGTGATGGTCGAATCACCGAACATGTTGCGGTCGCCCAGCACGATGGTCGTCAGGTCCGCCTCTTCCTTGACGTTGCGCACCATCTTGGCGGACAGGTCGATCTTGTTGCCGAGGAGCAGGTTCAGCGGCGTCTTGGAGAGCGGGTAGATGTCCCAGGTCTTGAGCTTGCGGTTGCCGATGACGACCGACTTGCCGTCGGCGATGACGCGCATCGGCGAGGGGTCTTCATAGTTGAAGCGGATCTTTCCCGGGCGGTCGATGAAGAACTTGCCGCCGGTCTGTTCACCGCGCGGGCCGAACTGCACGAACTCGCCCATCATGGTTTTCACGGACGAAAAATGGTCGGCGATCTTCTGCGCCGTGGCACTTGCCTGCGCTGACGCCTCGACGGGCGAAAGCACCGAAGGGCCGGCGGCAAGCGTGAAGGCCATCAGGCAGGTAAAACCGCGGCGCGTCAGCGTTCCGGTCGCGCGGCCGTTCTCGGATCGGGTCATGTCGGTCTCCTTCATGGGCATGTCATGCGAGCCAAACGCGGCGCCATGATGGCATCGGCCCACATCGCGGGACGTGAGGATTGGAACGCCGTTCGAGGCGCTCCGTTCCCGGTTATCGTCCCGATATTTCGTCTTCCGTCGGCACGAGGATCTCGCGCTTGCCGGCGTGGTTTGCGGGGCCGATCAGCCCCTCCTTCTCCATGCGCTCGATCAGCGAGGCGGCGCGGTTGTAGCCGATGCCGAGGCGGCGCTGGATGTAGGATGTCGAGGCCTTGCCGTCACGCAGCACCACGGCCACCGCCTGGTCGTACGGATCGTCCGAATCGTCGAGATTGGCAGTACCGGCGGGACCATGCCCGTCGTCACCGTCCTCGTCGTCGTCCGCGGTGATCGCGTCGAGATATTGCGGTGCGCCCTGCGTCTTCAGGTGCGCCACGACAGCTTCCACCTCGCCGTCCGAGACGAAGGGGCCGTGCACGCGCTGGATGCGCCCGCCGCCGGCCATGTAGAGCATGTCACCCATGCCGAGCAGCTGTTCGGCGCCCTGTTCACCCAGAATGGTGCGGCTGTCGATCTTCGAGGTCACCTGGAAGGAGATGCGGGTCGGGAAGTTCGCCTTGATCGTGCCGGTGATGACGTCGACCGAAGGACGCTGCGTTGCCATGATGACGTGGATGCCGGCGGCACGCGCCATCTGGGCAAGCCGCTGGACGGCGCCTTCGATGTCCTTGCCGGCGACCATCATCAGGTCGGCCATTTCGTCGATGATGACGACGATATAGGGCATCGGCTGGAGATCGAATTCCTCGGTCTCGTACATCGCCTCCCCGGTCTGGCGGTCGAAGCCGGTTTGCACGGTGCGGCTGATCTGCTCGCCCTTGGCCAGCGCCTGCTCGACGCGGCTGTTGAAGCCGTCGATGTTGCGCACGCCGATCTTCGACATCTTCTTGTAGCGCTCCTCCATCTCGCGCACCGTCCATTTGAGGGCGACGACGGCCTTCTTCGGATCGGTGACGACGGGGGAGAGCAGGTGCGGGATGCCGTCATAGACGGAAAGTTCCAGCATCTTCGGGTCGATCATGATCAGCCGGCACTGTTCCGGCCTCAACCGGTAGAGCAGCGACAGGATCATGGTGTTGATGGCGACCGACTTGCCAGAGCCGGTGGTGCCGGCAACGAGCAGGTGGGGCATCTTGGCGATATCGGTAATGACCGGCTCGCCGCCGATCGTCTTGCCGAGTGCCATGGCGAGTTTCGTCTTGCTGGTCTCGAAATCGCGGCTGGCGATGAGTTCGCGAAGATAGACGGTTTCGCGGGTCTGGTTCGGCAGCTCGATGCCGATGGCGTTGCGGCCCGGCACGACGGCGACACGGGCGGCGATCGCGCTCATCGAGCGGGCGATGTCGTCGGCGAGGCCGATGACGCGCGACGACTTGATGCCGGGTGCGGGCTCCAGTTCGTAAAGCGTGACGACCGGGCCGGGGCGGACATGGATGATCTCGCCCTTGACGCCGAAATCCTCCAGCACGCCTTCCAGCATGCGGGCATTCTGCTCCAGCGCGTCGGCGGACAAAGTGGTGTCGCGCACCTGGCCGCGCGGTTCGGCGAGCAGATGGATCGGCGGCAGCGCAAAACCATCCGGGCCGACGAAGGAGGTCTGCGCCTCGCGCTCGATGCGCTGGCCGGGTTTCGGTCGAGCGGCGGGCGGTGCCACGCGGGCCGTTGTGGCAGGCGCCGTCTGCCGGGGCGGCGCACGGCGTGGCGCCCAGTCGGCAGCGATGTCGTCGGAATCGTCGTCCGAGAGGATGCCGCTCGGACGGACGAGCGGCTCGTCCATGTCGAAGGGCACATCGTCATCGTCGGTGGCCATCGGGGGGGCGGCGACCACGCGGCGGCCGTCCAGCGAGGGTTCGACGCGCTCGATGGCGCGGGCCGGCGTGCGGGCCCGTGCCGGTTCGTTCAGCGTGCCGAATTCGTCCTCGTTGAAATCGTAGGGCTGCTCGATGCCGCGCGCCCTGCGGCGCTGGTTGCCGAGGCCGAAGAGGCGGCGCATGCGGGCGTGGCCGGTGTACCAGGCGTGGGTCATCGCGCCGGCGAGAACGGTGAGCGGACCTTCCCGCTCGTCGTCGTCATCCTCGTTGCCCTCGGCAATGGTGCGGGCCCGGCTCGCCGTCGGGACGGGAGCGAAATCCTCCTCGTCGTCGATCGAGACGGAGCCGATCAGGCCCGCGCTGAACACCATCGACCAGGCGGCGGGGATGGCGATGATGCCGCCGAGGATGCTCGCAAACACACCGGTCGGGTAAGCGCCGGTGAAGAGGGCGGGGAAGCGCAGGATCATGTCGCCGAAGACGCCGCCAAGCCCGGTCGGCAGCGGCCAGGTGACGGGGGCGGGCACGCAGGACAATGCTGCGGAAGCGAGGATCGCGCCGCCGAGCCAGGCGCCGGCGCGTTGCGGTACGCGGTTAAAGCGCCGGCCGCTGATCAGCGCCAGGCCCCAGGCGACGACCGGCAGCAGTGCGATCACGCTGGCAAGGCCGAAGAACTGCATGAAGAGATCGGCGAAGACGGCGCCGGGATAACCGAGGATATTGGCCGGCGTGCCGCCCGAGGCATAGGAGAGGCTGGGGTCGGCGACGTTCCAGGTGGAGAGCGCTGCAATGGCGAGGGCGAGACCGAGGAAGACGCAGAGCCCGAACAGGATCTGCGTCTGTCGCCAGACGAATGCTGACAGAACGAAACGGTCGTGACGGTTATCCAGTCCTGCCGAAATGCTTCTGCTCATGGGGTACAGTCCGTGTTCACGCCAAGGAATATCGCATCATTTCCGCGCGATTCGCGGAGGTGCCTGACTGTGAACCCTACGAAGGAAGCCTTAATGGCGCGTTAACCATGCGCCGCCCGAAGCCATATGAGACCGTGCTTTGCAGTGTGGAAACGAAAAGGGCCCGGACTTTGGGTCCGGGCCAAGGGCGGCATAGTTTCCTATGGCCGCGACGGGATCGTGGCGGCGGCTGGCAGGAGCAATTCCGCTTTTCTTCGAGCCGCGAAAATGCTCCTGCCCTTGGTTCTTACGCAGTTCCGGACGCAAAACCGCTGCGCGTTTTTGCTGGAACTGCTTTAGCCGCCGCGAACTTTTTACGAGTGGTAGGCCGCTTCGCCGTGGGACGACAGGTCGAGACCTTCGCGCTCGGCTTCGACGGAGACGCGCAGACCGACGACCATGTCGACGATCTTGTAGAGGATCGCCGAGACGACGCCGCACCAGACGATGGTGATGAGAACGGCGACGATCTGGGTATAGGTCTGGGAGACGATGGAGAAGTCTGCTGCACCCGTGCCGCCAAGGCTCGGTGCGGTGAAGATGCCGGTGCCGACAGCGCCGATGATGCCGCCGATGCCGTGGACGCCGAAGACGTCAGCCGTGTCGTCGAAGCCGAACTTGTTCTTCACCGTGGAGACGAAGAAGTAGCAGACCGGCGAGGCGATGAGGCCAAGCACGATGGCGCCGATCGGACCGACCGAGCCGGCAGCCGGGGTGATGACGACGAGGCCGGCGATCATGCCCGAGGCAGCACCCAGCATCGAAGCCTTGCCGCGGGTGAAGTTTTCCGCCAGGCACCAGGCAACGATCGCGCCGGCGGTTGCGAGGAAGGTGTTGATCGTGGCGAGGACCGCACCGCCCGATGCTTCGAGGTTGGAGCCGGCATTGAAGCCGAACCAGCCGAACCAGAGCATTGCTGCACCGACGAGCGTGAGCGTCATCGAGTGTGGGGCCATCATGTCCTTGCCGAAGCCGGTACGCTTGCCGACCATGATCGCGCCGATAAGGCCCGCAACACCGGCATTGATGTGAACGACCGTGCCGCCGGCGAAGTCGAGAGCGCCCATGCCGAAGATCAGGCCATTGGCGTCCCAGACCATGTGAGCGATCGGGAAGTAGACGAAGGTTGCCCAGAGCACGGTGAACAGAATCACGGCCGAGAACTTGATGCGCTCCGCGAAGGCGCCGACGATGAGGGCCGGCGTGATGGCGGCGAACGTCATCTGGAAGGCGATGAAGGCATATTCATAGATCACGACGCCATCCGTGAAGGTGGCCGACGTGCTGTCGATCGTGACGCCCGACAGGAAGAGCTTTCCGAAGCCGCCGAAGTAGGCGCTCGTCGAGCCGCCGAAGGCGAACGAATAGCCATAGACGACCCAGACGATCATCATGACGGCGCCGACGACCGTGCACTGCATCAGCACGGACAGCATGTTCTTGGCGCGCACTAGGCCGCCGTAGAACAGGCCGAGGCCCGGAACGAGCATGAACAGGACGAGGATGGTGGCGAGATACATGAAGGCGGTGTCGGCCTTGTCCGGAACCGGTGCCGCAGCAGCGGCTTCGGTGGCAGCTGGCGCTGCTTCCTGCGCGAAGGCGACAACGGGCGCAAACATGGCCGTCGTGGCGGCAGCCACGCGGGAAAGGGTATGAGAAAACTTGAATGACGACATTGTAAATAGGCTCCCTGAAAGGCCGTTTGCTTAAAGCGCTTCGGAATCGGTTTCGCCGGTGCGGATGCGCACGGCGTGATCGATGGAGTAGACAAAGATCTTGCCGTCGCCGATCTGGCCGGTCTTGGCGGCAACGGTGATCGCTTCGACGGCGGTGTCGACGATATCGCTCGGCACGGCGATCTCGATCTTCAGTTTCGGCAGGAAGCTCACGGTATATTCGGTGCCGCGGTAGATTTCCGTGTGTCCCTTCTGGCGTCCGTAACCCTTCACCTCGGTCACCGTCAGGCCCTGGATGCCAACGGCGGTGAGGGCTTCGCGCACCTCATCGAGTTTGAACGGCTTGATAATGGCCATTACGATTTTCATCTGGTTCCCATCCTTCGTGCTTGTCCCCAGCCGGGGCCATCTCTCCTTGCCGCGGCAAACGCAACGACTGGGAACTACACATTCAAGGGGCGTGCCAGATTCGAACGGATCGAAAATGATCCGCTAAGGTTATGAATTTAAATCGATAAAAATCGCGCCCATGTTGCGGTGCAAAAAATCATCACCGCAAATGGTCAAAAAATAGGCGTTAATAGACTTATGAGTAAAAATTACTCAGTTGCCTTTTTCCGAATCAGCCCTTCCTGCGCGACGGAGGCAATGAGGGTGCCGGAACGGGTGAAAATTGCGCCACGGGTCATGCCGCGGCCGCCAAATGCCGAAGGACTGTCCTGGCTGTAGAGCAGCCAGTCGTCGAGAACGGGCGGCCGGTGGAACCACATGGCATGGTCGAGGCTCGCCACCTGCAGCGAGCGATCGAGCACCGAAGTGCCGTGCGCAAAGAGCGACGTGTCGAGCAACGTCATGTCGGAGAGATAGGCGAGCACAGCTGCCTGAAGGTGGCGTTCGGCCGGCACCGGCCCGGTGGTGCGCACCCAGATGTTCTGGCTGGGCTCCAGCTTGTCGCGCGAGAAATAGTGGGTGAGCGAGACCGGACGCAGTTCGATCGGTCGCGGACGCTCCCAATAGGCGCGGATATGCGACGGCGCCTGCGTCATGAACTGCGCCTTCAGGTCCGCCTCGCCGAGCAATTCCTCCGGCGGCGGCACGTTCGGCATGGGGGCCTGGTGCTCAAAACCATCCTCGTCGTCCTGGAAGGACACCGTCATGAAATAGATCGGCTTGCCGTGCTGGATGGCGACGACGCGGCGCGTCGCGAAGGAACCGCCGTCGCGGATGTTTTCGACATCGTAGAGGATCGGCACGGCGGGATCGCCCGGCCGCACGAAATAGGCATGCAGTGAATGCACGAAGCGGCCCGGTTCTTCCACGGTTCGTGTCGCCGCCACCAGCGCCTGGCCGATAACCTGCCCGCCGAACACGCGCTGCCAGCCGACCTGCGGGCTCTTGCCGCGAAACAGCCGGATCTCCAGCCGTTCCAGGTCGAGCGTCTCCAGAAGGGCATCCATGGCGGGGTTTTGTGCAGGTTGGCGCGACATTTGGACGTGGCTCCCAAGGGTGGCCCAAGGTAGGAAAGCGGGCCTTCTTCCTCTATATAGAGCAAAAGCAGACCTCAAGCGTCCAGGAGAACGCCATGCCCGAAGCCCCCATGCTCGACGTCCTTGTCGCCGGCGGTGGTTATGTCGGCCTGTCGCTGGCCGTCGCGATCAAGAAAGCCGCGCCGCACCTCGCCGTTGAAGTCGTCGATGGCGCGCCGGAGCATGTCTGGCAGAAGGACGAGCGCGCCTCGGCGATCGTTGCCGCCGCGCGCAACCTGCTCGACGTACTTGGTGTGTGGAACGAGATCGCGCCGGAAGCCGAACCGATCCGCCGCATGGTCATCACCGATTCGCGCACGGCCGATCCCGTGCGCCCGGTCTTCCTCACCTTCGAGGGAACCGGCTCCGGCGACGATGGCCAGCCCTTCGCCCATATGGTGCCGAACCGCGCCATGACCGGCAGCCTGCTCCGCCAGGCCGAAAGCCTCGGCGTGGCCGTGCGCTGGGCGACCTCGGCAGACGGGTTTGCCACCGGCCAGCATGCCACGGCGGTCCGTCTTTCGGACGGGTCCGAGTGCCAGACCCGGCTGCTCGTCGCCTGCGATGGCGTGCGCTCGAAGCTGCGTGACATGGCCGGCATCAAGACCGTGCGCTTCGATTACGGCCAGTCGGGCATCGTCACGACGGTCGAGCACGAACGCCCGCATGATGGCACGGCAGAAGAACACTTTTTGCCCGCCGGCCCCTTCGCGACGCTGCCGCTCACCGGCAACCGCTCCTCTCTCGTCTGGACCGAGCGCACGGAAGACGCGCGCCGCCTCGTCGAAAGCGACGACCTGGTCTTCGAGGAAGAACTGGAGCGCCGCTTCGGCCACAAGCTGGGCAGTCTGAAGGTCGTCGGCGGCCGCCGGGCCTTTCCGCTCGGCCTGACGCTCGCCCGCGCCTTTGTCGCACCGCGCTTTGCGCTTGCCGGTGACGCCGCGCATGGCATCCACCCGATTTCCGGCCAGGGTCTCAATCTCGGCTTCAAGGACGTGGCGGCGCTTGCCGAAACGGTCGTCGAGGCCGACCGTCTCGGCCTCGATATCGGCGCGATCTCCGTGCTGGAGCGCTACGAAACCTGGCGCCGCTTCGATACGGTGCGCATGGGCATCACCACGGATGTGCTGAACCGTCTGTTTTCCAACGACGCAACGCCGCTGCGCGTGCTGCGCGATGTCGGCCTCGGTGTCGTCGATCGCCTGCCGGGCCTCAAATCCTTCTTCATCCGCCAGGCGGAAGGCACATCCGGCGGCGGTCATCCGCGTATGCTGGTCGGGCAGCGGATCTGATTCGCGGTGAACCTCTAAACGCGCATCCCGCCCCTATGCGTCATCCTCGGGCTTGACCCGAGGATCCACAATCTCCAGGCATGCCGTGCTGCGTGGATCCTCGGGTCAAGCCCGAGGATGACGCAGAGGGTGCCATGCCCCCGGACAACTGCTCGGTACTCCGCCCTCAATCCTTGATTTCGCGCGCCTCGGAAATCAGCATGATCGGGATCCCGTCACGGATCGGATAGGCGAGCTTTGCCTTTTCCGAAATCAGTTCGCCGGTTGCCGCATTGTAGCTTAGCCGGCCCTTGGTCAGCGGGCAGACGAGCAGTTCGAGCAGCTTGGGGTCAACCTGGCTGGTGCTGGCATTCATTGCTGGCGTCCTATTGCAGCATCGTGTCGACATCGCCGTAGCTGCGCGCCAGCACGATCTCGGTTATGGCGATCAGCGTTTCCGCGCGGGTCTTGAGATCAGGCGCCTCCAGCAGGGCCTGTTTCTCCGCCGGCCCATAGGGCGACATCATCGCCATGGAATTGACGAGTGTTGTGTTGCTGGCGCGTTCCACGCTTTCCCAGTCGGCTTCCAGCTTGTTGGCGTCGAGATAGGCCTTGAAGGCGGCGAGCAAGGCATCGCGGTCGACGCTCGTTTCGTCGTCCTGCGCGGTCAGATCGGCGATGAAGGGGGCGATGCGGAAATTGCGGTAGGATTTGCTGCCGCGCACCTCTTCTAGCAGGCGATAGCGGCACACGCCCGTCAGCGAAACGATGTAGCGCCCGTCGCCGGTCTCGGCAAACGAGGTGATTCGGCCAATACAGCCGACCTGGCAGAGTGCTGGCGTTTCGCTTGCGGTGTCATCGGCGCGGTGGTCGCCAAAGACCGGCTGCACCATGCCGATCAGCCGGTGCGTGGCGAGCGCGTCGTCAAGCATGGAGAGATAACGCGGCTCGAAGATGTTGAGCGGCAATTGCCCGCCGGGCAGCAGCAGGGCGCCCGTCAACGGAAAGACGGGGATGGCCTCGGGCAGGTCCGCCGGCTTCAGATAACGCGCATTTCCCACATGCATGGCATTGCCTTCCCATTCCCGGTCGGTCCGCGGCGCGGTGAAAATCTCCCGCCCCTCGTCCTCGCGCCTCCTCCCGAATGTGGGGTAGGTGCGGCATTTCTCAAGGGAGGCCGCACCGTTCCACGGAAAAATGCCTCAGGAAAACAGGATCGCCGACAGCTTGCGACGGGCGGCCATCGTCGCCGGATCCTTCGGTCCCCAGATGTCGAAGAACTGCAAAAGCTCGCGGCGGGCACCGTCGTCGTCGAAGGTGCGGTCGCGCTTCATGATGTGCAGCAGATGGTCGGCCGCCGCCTGGCGGTCGCCCTCGACATTGCGGATTTTCGCAAGATTGAGCCGCGCGGCATGGTCATCGGGGTCGAGCGCCAGCGCCTGTTCGAGGGCAGCCGGATCGCCGAGCTTGCGGGCTTCCTCGATCTGGTCGAGCTTTTTCAGCACGGCCACGACGGCCGGATCGGCCGCAACGGCGTCCGGCAGGTCGCTGAGTGCCTGGCGGGCACTCTCCGGCTGGCCGACAGCGATCATGCAGTCGGCAATGCCGGCAAGAGCGGCCGCATTTTCCGGATCGGCCTGCAGCAAGGTGCTGTAGAGATCGGCTGCACCGTCGAGATCGCCTGCGTCGAACAGCGTCTTCGCTTCGGCGAGCAGTGCCTCGATCTCGGCCTTCTCGTCAGCGCCTGCGGGGCCGGCGATCTTGTCGATGAACTGGCGCACCTGGCTTTCCGGCACGGCGCCCATGAAGCCATCGGCCGGCCGTCCGTTGACGAAGGCGACGACGGCGGGGATCGACTGGATGCCGAGCTGGCCGGGAATGGAGGGATGGTCGTCGATGTTGAGCTTGACGAGCTTCACCCGGCCCGCACTTTCGCGCACGACCTTCTCGATGATCGGCTGGAGTTGTTTGCACGGGCCGCACCAGGGCGCCCAGAAATCGACGAGAACGGGCTGCTGGCGCGAGGCTTCCAGCACGTCGCGCGTGAAATTCGCGGTCGTCGTGTCCTTGATCAGGTCGTCCGCCGCCGGTGCCGCGCCGCCATAGTTCGCCGAAACGTTCATCTGCCCGCCATAGGACGATGCATAGGGGTTGTCGCCTGCACTCATGGGTCTCTCCTGTGGCGCGAACCGCGCGCCTTCATTCGTCGTCGCTGCGCCCAAAATCGTATGTCAGGACGTGACTTTCAAGACAAGCGGCTCGTGTCCGGTCGCTTCGATAAAGCGCAACAGATCCTTCGAGCCGATCGAGGTCGTCGCATCGTTGCGCAACGGATGGCCATTGATCGTGTCGTAGGCCATCAGGTTGGCATCGATGATGATCTTCACCTTGCCCGCCACATCGTTGATCACGCCGAAAGCGGTGACCGCGCCCGGGATGACGCCGAGATATTCCATCAGCTTTTCCGGCTTGCCAAAGGAGACGCGGCTTGCCGCACCGATCACGCTGTGGATGGTCTTGAGGTCGACCGTTGCATGCTCCTCGACCGTCATCAGGAAATAATTGTCCTTCTTGTCCTTCACGAAAAGGTTCTTCGTGTGGCCGCCGGGGATTTCGTCGCGCAGCGCCACCGATTCGGCGACGGTGAAGACCGGCGCGTGTTCCTTCGTGCTGTGGGCGATGCCGAGCCCATCGAGAAACTGAAAGAGGTCCTTGTCGGTCTTCGGCTGCGTGTCGGTCATTCTTGTCTTCCCGGCATGAATTGCTCCTGCCCGCTGATAGGGCTTCGGCAGCCCCAGCGCAACCGCCCGGAAAACCGGCGCTTTGAAAGTCGCCACGATTTTTTCTGCAAAATCCGACATTTCTCTGTTGCATTTAAAAAGGCCTTGGGCCATATAGCGCCCGTCGCCGCAACGCAGCAGCGACCTTCGGCCAACCACTACCCCAGGCCGACGATGATGAGCGGGTGTAGCTCAGGGGTAGAGCACAACCTTGCCAAGGTTGGGGTCGGGCGTTCGAATCGCCTCACCCGCTCCAATTCTTCCAGAGCTTCAAAGCCTCGGTTCGCCGGGGCTTTTGTGTTTTTCGCTCTCGGAGCATTTCCAGCCGAAGCGGCGAAAGAGGGCGCGGTTACCGGCGGGTTACATGTTCGCTCAATCGAGCGATATGAAATCGCAACTTCGAAGAAGTCGGCGACGACACCCGTTGACCAGAGGCATTCTGCTTGTGTTCCAATGCAGCGTCTCTATTTTGCGCAGTGAGTAGTGTGACGCTGGCGATCCGTACGCTTGCGGATGAAATGGAGACGACCATTAAAGTTGATGCTGCTCTGCGCTTCGATGCGATGATCGAAAGCAAAGACTTCACCTTGCTTTCCAGCCGCATTAACCGCTTCTGCCCCTTTGAAGCGACCGGAATGGTCCGTGCGGAGATTCGCCACGGAAGCTTCCTCGCCTACATGCTCAATCCCCGCAAGCCGCACGGCTACGGGTCACGACTGTTGGAGGCATTTCTAGGGGTTCTCTTCGAAGGTGATGCTCCTTTAGACGCAAAGGGTCTGCTGGAACGGAACGCCGCTGCCATCGAAATCCGGCGAGAGTGGAGGGATATCGATCTGATGATCGTGCTTCCTGTCACGAAGACTATCATCGTTTTCGAGCTGAAGATCGATGCAAGCCAGGGAAAAGACCAGCTTCAAAAATATCGGGGAATTGTCGAACGCCATTGGTTGGTAAATGATGGTTGGACCCACAAATTCGTATTCATGACAAAGACTAACGAGGCCGCTCAGGATAACTGGGAGCAATTGCGTCTTGCCCAGGTCGTTCATAAATTCGATGAGATTGCCGCCAAAGGGCTACATACTCCAGCGCGCGAAACCCTTGTTCACTACATTTCAATGATGAGGAGGCACCACGTGGGCGATCATATGCTCAAGGATGCCGCACGAAAGCTTTGGGCGCAGCATGGCGAGGCTTTGGATTATCTGATGCGGAATCGGCCCAACCCCCTTCGTCAGCTGTTCGAAACGCTAAAGTCTCAGGCCGGTGATCTCGCAGCGGGGGCAAGCACGCCAGGCATCACCGTTGTCCCTGACGAGCCTGCGTCAGGGAATGTTCGTTTCGGCGTTACCGAGTGGGACGCCGTACCTGGCTTCTTGTCTTCGAAGGAGTGGACAGCTTCAGGGCGGCTCGTTCTCTTCGAGCTCAAGTATGGCAACGGCGGCCTGAGCTTGTTCGCTTGCATTGGCCCCTCTTCAAATCCCCTTCGCAAACGATTCCTGTCAGCTCTGTTGGAGAAGGGCGTGATCACCAAGGCGGAAGCACAGACCAGAAAATGGTCGATGCTCAACGAAGCAGAGGTCTTCAAGCCGGCCGACCCATTCGAATTCAACCAGGAAGAGGCGGTTCGGACAGTATCTGCCGCATTCAATCTCTTTGTGGCACGAGTTTTCGTGGAACTCGACCAAGTGATGCGTCCTCGGCAACCTGAATAGCCTGAATTTCGCCCATGTGAGCATTTCCAGCCGAAGCGGCGCCGCTTCGGCGCCGGATCATGCGACAAACAATACCCTAGAGCGAATCGGCGAGCTTGCGGTCGGAGCGCACGAGCCGCGCGTGATCGGTGATGAAGGCGGCGATCCTGTCGGCGCCGTTCTGCCAGTCGATAGCCTCGCAGCGCGCCACTATGTGGCGCCGCTGCCATGGGTCGAGGAGCCGCGTGATGAAATCGCGGCAGCGTGGCAGGTCGGTGTCGCGCCGCATAGTCCAGCCGTAGCCGTTGAGTTCTGCCCAGCGGGCGCGGCTGAGCTGCATATCCATTTCATCGGCCTCATTCGGCACGAAGAGGGTCGGGATGGCGCCGAGCAGGTTTTCGTGGAAGCCGTTATAGCCGGCGGCCGATACGGCGGCGTCGAAGGCGCGGCTGTAGCGGAAGACGGGATAGGCCTCGCGCACCAGGTGGCGCGGACCGGATGACTGGACGGGTTCGACGGCCGCGCGAATCGGTGACTGGAATTCGACGATGACCGTATCGGGATGCGACAGCACTGCGTCGATGACGGCGGCGCGAACCCCTGCCATGTCGAAATTGTTGCCCGAGCCGATCTGCAGCGCGACGACCGTGCTGTCCGCTGGCAGAGCGAGCAGGCGGCGGGCTTCGCCCCTTTCCATTCGGTCTTCCGGCCTGATGTGCAGCACCGGCGGGACCGTATATGCGCGGTGGCGAACGTCCCGGGTTGGCCCGATATCGAATTCTTCGGCAAACTCGCCCGGTTCGATGACGGCGTCGAAAGCGCCTTCCAGGTCGAGGAAGAGGCGATGGCCTTCCCGCCACATCGGCCGGCGCATCCAGAGGGAATAGATATCCGGAAAGAGCGCCAGCACGTCGGCGATGGCGGGAAACACGGCTGTCGCGTCATAGGCGATGACGGCGGGCTTCAAATGGCTGACGAGTTCGAAAAGCTCGTCGGCGAAGACGCTGCGCCAGTCCTGCGTATCCGCGTCCATGGCCCTGTGGTGGTTGAAGAAATGCGTCTGGTAGCCGGCATCGACGGCCACCTTCGCGGCATAGGACATGGTCGCGAAAACCGGAATGAGATCCGGCGGCAGGCGGTCGGCGACGGCCATCTGGCGAGTGATATGCCCCATGCCGACGCCGTTCGACGACAGGAAAAGCACGGGACGCGCCGGCAGCGGTGGCATGAGGAGTGTTGGTGGCGGCGGTTTATCCGCATCGGCGGGCATCAGGGCGGCAATCCGGCCGGCAAAACGTTCGATGCTGTGCCGCTCCACGGCAAAACGGCGGGCGCGCTCGCTCTGGGCGGCATAGAGGGCCGGATTGGCGATGTGGTGGTCGATGATCCTCTTGACGTCATCGGGCACGGCATAAAGCGCGGCTTCGCCGAACAGCGGCTCAAAATGTTTGGGAAGAATGGTGACGAGGCCGGCGGCAAGCGCCTCCAGGATCGCGCGGCCAAAAGCCTCCGACCAGGCCGTGCTGTGGTAATAGACATAGAAATCGAGGTCTGCGAGAAACTCCGCGACACCCGTGAAGCCGAACGGCTGGAGCTTCCAGTTTTCCGGGATCGCGTCGTAATGGGCCTGCAGGAATTCTTCTCCGCCCAGCATGCGGATTTCATAGCGCCTGGCATCCGTCGGATAGACGGCCTTGGCCTCCTCGAGCGTGTCGGGCCATTTCTGGGGGTGCGGACGGGAATGCCGGCCGATGCGCACCGGCATCTTGAGGGCCTGTGGTTTGCGGCAGGGCCAGTCGTCGAGATCGATGAGGTTGTGCCAATCCTCCTCCAGCAGGGCGCAATCCTGCGGCAGATGGCGCGGCAGGCTTTTGCGGACGACGGCACTGACGGGCGCCAGCAGCACCGGCTTGCCGAAGGCGAAGCGCGCGTGTTTCACGACGGTTGCGATGTCATATTGCCGGCTTCCTGCCCGGTCGATGGCGGGGTGATGCAGCACGATCACCACTTTTTCCGCCTCGATCATCGGTCGTGGCTGCAGCGGGTTTATCAGGATGCCGGGATGGTGCAGCAGCAGCAGCCGGGTTTCGACCTTCTGCGCCGGATCGACCCGATCCGTCAGGCCGTTGCCGAGATGGGCGCGGATGTCCGCATGCACCGGGAAGGGCAGGCCGAGGATCGGCCCTTTCACCATGAGCAGCCCCGTGCTCCAGCCTTCGCGCGCGGCGGCCGTCATTTCCGCGGCAAGGGCCGTGGACGTACCCCCCTCGAAACGCACGTCGGCGACGAAAACGATGTCGTAGCGGCAGATCGTCATGCAGGCCGCTCCTCTGTCGCAGCAAGGAAACGGTCGATGTTGGCGCCATAGGCCAGCACATGCTCGGGCTGCCATTTGGCAAGGATGATCTCCCAGCGGGCGCTCAGATAGGCGTGCCAGGAAAGCGTATCGCGGTGCCGCGTCTGCTCTGTAAGCGACGGGAAATATTCGAACGCCGCGCCGGCGGCACGAAAATGCAGGAACTCCGGCAGATCGGTGACGTAGACGATCTTGTCATACCCCGCAAAGGTCTTGCCGACCTTGGTGATGATCTCGTCGTGTTTGTCGCGGGCCACCTCGAACAGCGTCACGACCACGATGCGTTTCGGCCCGGCCGAGCGGTAGATGTAGAGGTCGTTCTGTTCTGCGGCCGCGGCCGCGGGCTGTCGATCGGCCCGGAAGAACCGCAGAAGATCCATTCATGCCTCCTCGGTCTGTTTAGGCCATCGCACGCTGGCGATCTCTCTCAGCCAGGCTTCCACCGACTGTTGATCCGGCTCGCCTTGCCGGTCGGAAAACAGGCACGCGACGAACAGGCCGTCGGCCGGCACCGCAAGTCGGGCGGTCAAGCGCCGGATTTGGCTGAAGCGATCCTCATCGGCCGCGATCGGCTCGATCGTGAGCGGGTGTTCGTCGGGTGCATAAAGGCGAGCAGTGATCGCGAGGTCGCCATCACCGAGACAGATCCGTCCGTCGCCATCGGAAGCCGCAGCCTGCGTGTGGCACTGCCAGAGGACCGGGAGCCTGTCGCTTTCGTGCTTCGGCACGATCAGGTCCGCAACGACGACGACGCCGTTTTCGCTGGGTGTAAAGCCGCGCAGATGCCGGAAGGGTGAAGCGGGGTCGACGATATCCAGCGCGATACGGGAACCGTCTGCCACGATGGTCGCCTCGGCCTCTCTCGATTGCTCGCCGGCGAAGGCGACATTGTGCGCACGGGTCTGCGTCAGGAAATAGGAGGGGCGGTGTGCGGGGTCGAAATAACCCGGCGCCGCATAGTCTTCGCGCCCGAGATCGCAAACCAGGCGGTTTCTCCCTACATCGAGCACGAAGCTTCCGAGGTCTGCATGGCAGTGGTTTGTGGTGTTGCGCCCGGCGCGGGCGGCTAGGTACCACTCCCGTCCGTCCGCGTGGTGGCGCAGGATGGCGTATCCGGCGTCGAACACCTCAATGCGGGGTGCCGCTTCGAAGGTCGGCGGGTCGGGCGGCGCGTGGTACCATAAAAGATCGAAGGGATGGACCGCACCCGGTGCCTGCCACTGCCAGGCAACGGCGCCCTCCTCTTCGCTGCGTGCGGCAAACCAGCCAAGCATCGGGGAGCGTTCGTGCTCGGTCGGCTCGTCGCCGGCGTTGAAACCCTGGCCGGACGGGCTGACGAGCGCCCGCTGGAAGCGCCAATGGGCGGGCAGGCGGCTGACTTCCTCGGGCACGCGGTGCGACAGGCCAGCCTCCGTGAGCGCCTCGACGGCGAGGATGGCGTAGCGCGCGGCATAGGCGCCGTAGGCGGCGCCCTCCGGCCAACCGCCCTTGTCGTCGAAAATGGAAAGGGCCGAGCGGAACGGGCCGAGAGCGAGATCGAGGAGTTCGTCGCAGGGTTCGGGCATGGCCGAGCGCGTCAGGGCCGCAGCGGTGATCAGGCCACCGCAGCACACCAGCGTCCAGTTGGTCCGCGCCGTTGTCCAGTCCGACCCGGCATGCAGTGAAGAGAGGCCGGGAAGCAGTGCATGGCGAAGAAGGGCGTCTTCGACCAGCGCCAGTTCGTTTTTCGACATGACGGGCTGTGCCCAGTTTCGGCCGATCGCCACGGCAGCGGCCATTTCGGCCGTGTCGATGAAATGCTGTCGGTTCCAATCGGGAAACCGGGCGGCGGCCATGATTTCGCTGACGATCCTGCGCCGGAAGGCAGTGTGGCCGGTGACGGCCCAGGCTACCCCAAGCGTGACGACGCGCTCGCCGAGCAGCCGGCTCGTCTCAAGCAGGATGCCACGCGCCGGATCGATGCGGTGTTCGATGGGTGCCGCCCCGCCCATGTCGTCGGCGCGCGCGACGATCGTCCCGGCGATGTGTGCGGCATGGGCGTTCTGCGCCAGGAGACGCCGCAATCGATCCGGTTTGTTGTTCCCGAAGAGCATCATAGGAAACGCCCCTGGTCGGATTGACCCGTCTGCGGCCCGCCTTGAATTGTCCGACAGACAGCATAGAGCACGACGCTTCCAAACTTGACAAGCGCTAGATAAACCCAGAGGATGAGGGCACTTAATTCTTCGACAGTAGTGTATTCTCAAGCCATAACCGTGCGAAGTGGGGATGGGCCATGGCGATATTGCTGGCAGGGAAGATATCGGCGCTCGTCGCTCTTTTTACGGCATCGATGATCATCAGTGGTTGTGAGACAACGGCCGGTGCGCCGGAAATTTGCAAGACAAATCCAAAGTCTTCGCGCTGCGCGAAGGTTGTCAAAAATCAGCCTGTGAAAGTCAGTCAGGCTCGGAAAACTCAGAAGGCAAAAAGTTCGGTTTCTCAATTGTCGAGAAACAACTACTGATGGCCTGCGTTCAAGCCGCACTGTAGAACTATTATGGGAAGGAGTTGATGGACATGCGACGCCATGGCCTTCTTGTTTATGCCCTTTCCTTCTTTCTTGTTGTCCTTCCCGGACTGGCCTTTGCCGAAACGTCTCCGGTCAAGCGTCTTGCGCTTGTGCTTGGCAATGAAGCCTACAAGGATTTGCCCCCGCTCAAGAATGCGCTGGCCGATGCGGATGCCATGGATGCGGCGTTGCGTGACGTGGGCTTCGAGGTGCAGCTCGTGCGCAATGCCGACAAGTCCGGCATGGAGCGCGCGCTCATCGACTTCCGCAACAAGATCGAGCCCGACTCCGTCGTGCTCGTCTATTATGCCGGGCATGGGTTGCAGGCATCGGAGGAGAATTTCCTGGTGCCGATCGATGCCAGGATTGCCGACGCCATGGACCTGCCGCTCGTTGCCATGTCGGCAAGCCAGGTGCTGCGCCAGCTCGAGGGCACGAAGGCCGGTTCGATCATTTTCATCCTCGATGCCTGCCGGGACAATCCCTTCCTCGGCAAGGACGGCAAGACCCGTTCCATCGGCAACGGCGATTCCCTGTCGCGCGGGCTTGCCCGCATCGTCAGCAAACATACGGGAACGCTGATCGCCTTCTCCACCTCGCCGGGTGACGTGGCGCAGGACGGCAAGGGCGGGAACAGCCCCTATACCAAAGCGCTGACCGCCGCATTGCGCACGCCGGGGCAATCGATAGAAGCGATCTTCAAGGAAACACGCGCCCGGGTGGTTGAGGCGACCGGCGGCGAGCAGATCCCGTGGGAAAACTCGTCGCTCGTGCGCGATGTCGTGCTCATTCCGCAGGCCGGCGGTCCCAAGGTCGTCGAGGCGACGCCGTGCGATCTAGCGGCCGCCCATCCCTCCGATCCGGAACGCATCGGCCCGAGCGTGGAATATGCCAATCTCGATCCGCAGATCGCCGTTCCGGCCTGCGAGGCGGCGGTGGCAAGCGATCCCACCAACATGCGCTTCAAGACGCTGCTTGCCCGTGCCTTCGACAAGGCCGGTCGCGGCGAGGATGCCTACAAGCTCAATGAAGTGGCCATGGCCGCCGGCAATCTGGCCGCCTATCACAATATGGGCAACCTCTACCGCAAGGGCCTCGGGGTGAAGCTCGATCTGGCAAAGTCCTTCGAGCTTTATCTCTATGCCGCCGAACGGGGCCATCCCGAAGACCAGAGCAATGTCGGCTACATGTATTTCCAGGGCCAGGGTGTCGCGCAGGATTATGGCAAGGCGCGTATCTGGTTGGAAAAGGCGGCAAACCAGAATTGGGGTGCCGCCTTCGACAAGCTTGGCCTCATCTATCTCAAGGGGCTCGACACCAAGGTCGATCTGGAGGCGGCCGCGGAGAACTTCCAGAAGGGCGTGGATCTCGGCGACCGCAGCGCCATGGTCAACCTTGCCAACCTCTACAAGGACGGCAAGGGCGTCGAGAAGGATCCGAAAAAGGCCTTCGACTTCTATTCGCGTGGGGCCCGGCTCGGTGCGGTCGCTGCCTATGTCAATCTGGGCAATCTGTATGAGGAAGGCCGCGGGGTCGAAAAGGACCTGCTGCAGGCCGCGTTCTGGTTCACGCTGGCGTCACGCGAGGGGCGGGAAGACGCGCTGGAGAAATTGCGCACGACGCGGGCCGTTCTGTCCGAAGGCGACAAGGAGATCCTGCAGCAGCGGCTGGACGACTGGGCACGCGGTCGCTTCGGTTGATGATTTTCACGTCAGATTTGATTTGTTGTGCGTGCTGTCCGGCATGCCTTCAGTCGTTCGTTGAAGCCAGCGGGCTTGACTGCGGGTTAAGTATGGGCATATACCCGCATAATGAACGCACCGTGTTACTGCAACCGTTTGAGAATGGCGAACCGCAAGCTCAGCGCCCTCTATGACGGCGCGCTGGAGCCGACGGGCATCAATATTGCGCAGTTTTCCCTGCTGAGGAATGTCGAGCGGCGTCAGCCGGTGAGCCTGACGGAGCTTGGCCGACATATGGAACTGGATCGCTCGACGCTTGGACGCAATGTCCGCGTCCTCGAACGCATGGGTCTGGTCGAATTCGGGAGTGGAGACGATCAGCGCGAGGCGTTGGTGCTTCTGACCGGCCGCGGCACCGAGATATTGCAGACCGCCGTGCCGCTCTGGCAGGCCTGCCAGGACGACGTGGCCGCTCGCCTCGGGCCGGAAAAACTCGCACTCATAACCGAACTGAACAGCCTGCTGTGATTTTTTGACCGTTAAGCGGGTAGCTACCCGTAGATTGGATGCCGCATGCCGAACACCCTACCCTCCACCGGCACGACGATCTCGCGTTTCGCCGCCCGTCACGGCGTTCATTATGGCTGGGTGGTGGCGGCCGCCACCTTCCTGACCATGCTGGTGACGGCGGGTGCCGTCGGCACGCCGGGCGTGCTGATCGGTCCCCTGCAACAGGAATTCGGCTGGAGCACGTCGGAAATTTCCTCCGCCTTCGCCATCCGCCTCGTGCTGTTCGGGTTGATGGGCCCCTTCGCCGCCGCCTTCATCAACCGCTTCGGCATCCGTCGGGTCGCGAGCGTGGCGCTTCTACTGATCGGCGCCGGCATTCTCGGATCTTTCGCGATGACGGAGCTCTGGCAACTCACCCTGCTCTGGGGCGTCGTTGTCGGCTTCGGCACGGGGCTGACGGCCATGGTTCTCGGCGCGACGGTCGCGACGCGCTGGTTTGCCACCCGGCGCGGCCTCGTGGTCGGCCTGTTGACGGCGAGTACGGCGACCGGCCAGCTGGTGTTTCTGCCGCTGATGGCATCACTCACGGAGAGCCTCGGCTGGCGTGACGCGCTTACGCTCATTCTCGTCATGCTGTTCCTCACGGCCGTCGTCGTCCTTGTCTTCATGCGTGATCACCCCGCTGATGTCGGCCTGGCGCCCTATGGCGCCAAGGACGGAATGGTCGTCGCCCCCGCACCACCGGCGACACTGGGCGCGATGCTCGCCTCCCCCATCGCGGTCCTGATGGAGGCGGCGCAGACCCGGATCTTCTGGGTGCTGTTCGGCACCTTCTTCATCTGCGGCGCCAGCACGAATGGCCTGGTGCAGACACATTTCATAGCGCTCTGCGGCGATTTCGGCATGGCCGCCACCGCGACTGCCGGCATGCTGGCGATCATCGGCATCTTCGACATTGCCGGCACGATCGGTTCGGGCTGGTTGTCCGACCGGTTCGACAGCCGCATCCTGCTGTTCTGGTACTACGGGCTGCGCGGGCTTTCGCTGGTCTATCTGCCCTTCACCAGCTTCAGCTTCTACGAATTATCGATCTTTGCCGTCTTTTACGGTCTCGACTGGGTCGCCACCGTTCCGCCGACCCTCAAGCTCACCATCGACCGCTTCGGAGCACGGGCGCCCATGGTGTTCGGCTGGGTCTTCGCCGGTCACCAGCTCGGCGCCGCCTTCGCGGCCTGGGGCGCGGGCTTCACCAGGACGGCATACGAGACCTATCTTCCGGCCTTCTTCATCGCGGGCGTGCTGTGCCTCATCGGTGCCCTTGCCGTGGTTACGATCCGCGAGCCGAAAATGCCGGAAGCGGCACCGCAGCCTGCATGAGCGTCAACCGCCTGCCGGGCTTGGTGAGCGATTCTCCGCCCGCCAGCTGGCGGGGCTCTGCGTGGTGACCCTACGGAATTCGCGGTTGAAGTTCGATTTCGTCTGGAAGCCGGCTTCGAACATGGCCGAGGTCACCGGCATGTCGGTCTCGCGCAGCAGCCGGCAGGCCTCGGCGATGCGGAAGTCGTTGATATATTGCGAAACGTTCTTGCCGGCGAGGCGGTTGATGGCGCCGGAAATCTGCCGGGCCGGTACGCCTGCCCGCCGAGCAAGACGTGAGAGCGTCAGGTTCTCGTCGCGAAAAAGGTTTTGCGTGGCAAGCAGCCGGTCGACGCGCTCCAGAACGTCGCGGTCCCTTTCATCCGCGGAAGGATCCTGATCCGTCTCGCCGGGTGCCGCGGGGAGCGCGCGGGCGCGGGCGGCGACGGTTGCCGTCAGGCCGAGGAGGAAGAGGCTGAGCAGGTTGGCGTTGCTGACCATCATCGGCACGTTCTCCCCGCGGCTCCATTCGAAATCGAGCACGACCGCGATATCGAAGGAGGCGGAAATGCAGAGCGCGCCGGCGGCAATCAGCAGGGCCTTGTGCGCGCCCGCAGCGCCATCGAGCCGCGCCTCGTCCAGCCCGTCGGGACCGGCCGTGGCGAGCCGCAGCAGGATCGCGGCATAGCCGACGAAGATGACGACGAGGGCAACGTCGATGAAATAGGGCGCAAACAGCAGCAGGGCGATGACGACGACCGGCGGCAGCCCGTTGAGCCAGGGCATGTCTTGCCGGTCAGGCTGGATCAGGCTGCGGAAACTCGCCAGCACCAGCGGCGGTAGCGACGCCGCCAGCACAGGCAGCACATAGCGTAGTGCGGTCAGGTCGTAGCCCCAGCGCAGGCCGACGATGACGGATTGCAGGATGCAGAGCCCGATCAAGGCGAGAAACGGTCGGTTGCCGCTTTCCTGATTGCGCAGGAGCGCCACGAAGCGGATGGCGAGCAACAGGGCGACGACGAAGGGCAGGGGAATGAAGAGCACGGCAGGAACGGTTCTGTTGACGATGGACGCATCATGATCCGGATCGCGATCAAGGGCGACCTCAAACATGATCGAGGACGTCGGGAAGGGCGTCAGCGGCGATGATTTGCCCGTCAAATCAATCGAGCGAGGCTCCCATGTTTCCCTTTCGCATGTTTTCCGTCCTTCTCATGGCGGGTGCATCCATCACATCCGTCCATGCCGCCGAGGTCGGCGTTCGCACCTTCGGCGTTGCCGCGCCGGAACGTGGCCGCGATATTGAGGTCACCGTCTGGTACCCCGCCGCTGACGGCGGAACGCCAGGCCTGGTCGGCGACAACAGGATTTTCAAAGGAGAGCCCGCCACGCGCGATGCGGCGATCGCCACGGGCCGCTTTCCGCTCGTGCTGCTGTCGCACGGCTCCGGTGCGCGCGTCGAAACCATGGGCTGGCTGGCGACGAAACTCGCCGAAACGGGGTTCGTGGTGGTCGGCCCCAACCATCCCGGCACGACGAGTGGGGATTCCACGCCTGCGGCAACGCCCCTCATCTGGGAGCGCACGGCCGATCTTTCTGCGGTGATCGACCGCTTCTCGACCGATCCGACCTGGAGTTCTGCGATCGATCCGGCGCGGATTGGCGTCGTCGGCTTCTCGCTCGGCGGTTCGACCGCGCTGGAAATTGCCGGCGCGCGGGCCGATCTCGAAGCCTATGCCCGCTATTGCGACAGCTATGACAAGTGGGATTGCGCCTGGTTTGCCGGCGGGCGTGGCTATGTCGACGAGATGCCCGTCGACGTGGATAAGGTCGACCTGCGCAAGCTCGACAAGGCCCGTTTCGAACAGTCGAACCACGACCCGCGCATCCGTGCCGCCGTGCTGGTGGATCCCGGGCTGGCGCAGGCCTATGTCGATGACAGTCTCAAGGCGATCGACATTCCGTTGAGCTTCATCAATCTCGGCGGCCCGGGCGCAATTCCCGAAGCGGTGATCGCCGACAAGCTGGCGGCGCTGGTGCCGCAGGCAAGCTATGCGACGGTCACGGAAGCCGTGCATTTCAGCTTCCTGCCGGAGTGCAAGGACGGCGCTGGTGACTTCCTGAAATCGGTCGGCGAGATCGATCCGATCTGCGACGAAACGGGTAGCCGGTCGCGGGCGGATATCCATGCGGAGCTGAAACGCCTCATCGTCGATGCGCTTCAGCGTAGCCTCAAGGGTTCGTTCTGAGCCGAGGGTTGCTGAATGAGAAAGACCAGCGACCGGTTGTCCGGTCGCTGGTCTTTGGCGTGTTTGTAGAGGGCGTCAGGCGGCGCGGCGCTGGTAGACGGCGTTGCCGCGTCCTGTGTCGATATGGAACTGCGACAGCGCGGTCTGGAGCTGGGCGGCCTCGCTGGCGAGCACCTGGCTTGCGGCGGTGGTTTCCTCCACCATCGCGGCGTTCTGCTGGGTCATCTGGTCCATCTGGTTGACGGCCGTGTTGATCTCGCCAAGCGCTGCGGACTGTTCCTGGGCCGCACGCGTGATCGAGACGACGTGGTCGTTGACGCGGTTTACCAGATCCTTGATCTCGGAGAGCACGTCGCCGGTCGAAAGAACCAGCGAGACACCACCCTTCACTTCGCCGGCCGAGGCGTTGATCAGCGTCTTGATCTCCTTGGCGGCATTGGCGGAGCGCTGGGCGAGTTCGCGCACTTCCTGGGCGACGACGGCGAAACCGCGACCGGCTTCGCCGGCACGCGCCGCTTCCACACCGGCATTCAGTGCCAGGAGGTTGGTCTGGAAAGCGATCTCGTCGATGACAGAGATGATCTGGCTGATCTTCTGCGACGACTGCTCGATGCGGCCCATGGCGCTGATGGCGTTCTGGACGATGTCGCCGGACTTGTCGGCGCTGTCCTTGGCTTCGCGCACGATTTCCGAGGCTTCGAGCGCGCGGCTTGTCGAGGTTTTGACCGTGGTGGTGATTTCCTCTAGGGCAGCCGCCGTTTCCTCAAGCGAAGCCGCCTGCTGCTCCGTGCGGTGGGCAAGCTGGTTTGCCGCGGCGGAAAGCTCGCGGGAATTGCCGGATATAGTGCCGGCGGTGGTGAGGATGCCGGTCATCGTGCTGCGCAGCGTCAGCATGGCGCCGTTGACGTTGGCCTGAAGCTCGGCGAAATCGCCCTGGAAGTGGCCGGCCATTTCCTGCGTCAGGTCGGCATGCGAGAGCGAGGCGATCACGCGGCGCACTTCGCTGACGCCGCGGTCGACATTGATCACCAGATCATTGACGCCCGTTGCGAAACGGCGAAGGTCTTCGTCCTCATAGGCCTTGGTGATGCGGCGCGAGAAATCGCCGGCGGCAGCGGCCGCGACAATGGTGCTGATGTTCGTTTGCAGGTCCTTGCTTTGCGCCTGGAGGGCAGCTTCCTGCGTCTCCATTTCGCGCATCTGCATCTCGTTGGCGCGGAACACGTCGAGCGTGCGCGCCATGGCGCCGATCTCGTCCTTGCGCTCGGTGCAGGGGATCGTGTCGTCGAGCTTGCCGGCGGCGAGGTTGGACATGACGCCAGTGAGCAGCTGGATCGGACGCACGATGCCGTTACGAGCGAAGAGCATGCTGAACAGCATGCCGGCGACGATGCAGACGAAGGCGGTCACCAGCAGCAGGATCTGCGTCGTCGTCGAGCGGGAGATTGCGACGGCGCGCGATTCCGACAGCGTGTTGGCGGAGTAGGTTGTGTATTCCTTCAGCGCGGCGGTGACGGCCTTCTGGCCTTCCAGCGCCTTGTCGAGGGCAGCGAGAACGGCAGCGCGGTCCTGGCCCTTGTCCGAGCCGGCGACGGCCACCATGGCGCGGATGTCTTCGAAGTACGGTGTCAGTGCCGCGCGAACGCCGTCGAGCAGCTTCTGTTCGTTGGCATCGGCCGTAGAGGCGATCTTCGGCAAGCGGTCGAGCATTTCCGCGGCGCGCTTTTCCGTCTCGGCGGCGAAATCGGCCGCTTTTTCCGGGGCGATTGCGAGCTGGTAGGTCATGCGGCTGATGGCGATGACGTCGATGCGCAGGTCCATGGCCTCGCGGGCCACTTCCTCACGTCCGCCGGTATCCGAAAGGGCGGCACCCAGCGAGGTCAACCCGCGGCTGCCGACGGTGGCGATGGTGCCGGCGGCAAGGCCCATCAAAAGCACGAGCAGGCCGACTTTCCGGGAAATCGAGAGATCCGAAATTTTCATGGATAGCGTCCCTAAGGGCGACCGACGCTGTCCTGGCGCGTTCCATCCCAAACAACCCGGGAACATTCCGGGTCAATCTGGCATCGTTTGTCTAATAGAAAGGTTTCTAATTTGTTGCGCCGCAGCACCCCGAGGGTCTCACCCCTTGCGGAAGACGTAGTCCGTCTCCTGCCGCAGCGTTTCGCCGGGTCGGAGAATGGCATTCGGGAAGCCGGCGTGATTGACGGCATCCGGCCAGACCTGCGTTTCCAGGCAGAAGCCGGCAAAGGCTCCGTAGCGGCGACCATCGAGCCCTGGGACCGGCGGGCCGACCTTCGCGCCGGTGTAGAGCTGTACGCCCGGCTCCGTGGTCAGCACCTCCAGCGAGATGCCGGACAGGGGGCTGCGAACCTCGGCGACCGTGCGCTTTTGCTGACGCTCCGGCGAGAGGCAGAAATTGTGGTCGAAGGCGACGCCAGCCTCTTCGGTCTGCCGGCGGAGCGGCGTCCAGTCGCGGAGATCGAACGGCGTTCCCGCGACGGAGCGGATTTCGCCGGTCGGAATGAGGTTCTCGTCGACCGGCAGATAATGTTCGGCCCTGAGGCGGATCTCGTGGCCGAGGGCGTCGGCCGTGTCGTCGAGGATGAAATAGCTGTGCTGGCAGAGGTTGACCGGTGTGGGCGCATCCGTCGTCGCCTGGTAGGCGACGGAGAGCACGCCATCGCCCGGCAGGCGATAGGTGCAGGTGATGGCGCAGGTGCCGGGATAACCGGCGCGGCCGGCGGGGTCGGCCAGCGTCAGGGTGACGAAGTCGCTGCCGTGATCGGCGATATGCCAGTTCTGCCGACCGATGCCGTCGCTGCCGCCATGCAGGTGCGAGACGCCGCGTTCGTTGCATTCGAGCTGGTACTCGGTGCCGTCGACTGCAAACCGGCCGCCGCCGATGCGGTTGGCGCAGCGCCCCGGCGTCGCGCCGAAATAGGGAGAGTGGGCGAGGTAGGAGGGGAGATCTTCGAAGCCCAGCACCAGCGGCGCGTCATGTCCCGTGAGCCTGAGGTCCTGGATGACGGCGCCCCAGGTCAGCACCTGGGCGGTCAACCCGCCGCCGGTGATCGTGATGCGCTCGACCGTCTCGCCAGACTCAAGGCGACCGAAAATTTCATTCCCTGCACCCACGCTCGCGTCTCCTCGCCGATCCCAATTGCGGGCGGCAAACTGCTGCAATTCCTTCCGGCCCGCAACCGAAAAGTCATACTTTTCGAGAATCGGCCCTTAGAAGGTCTTCTGGTAGATGATGAAGGGCGTCTTGTCGGCGATGCGGTCGTAGAGCTGGCGCGCGGTGGCGTTGAACTCCTGCGTCATCCAGTAGACCTCCGGCGAGCCCGCCTCCTTCGCCTTGGCATAGACCCCTTCGATCAGCGCGCGCCCGATACCGGAGCCGCGAACCTCCGGGTCGGCATAGAGATCCTGCAAATAGCAGACATTGCCGATCGTCCAGCAGGAGCGATGGAACAGGTAGTGGGCGAGGCCGACCGGCTTGCCGTCGAGCGTGGCGAGGAGGCCGCGGAACTCGCCGTCCGCCACTTCGCCCGTCAGCCGGGCGAAGGTGGTGGCAAAAATCTCCTCGGGCAGGATCGTCTCGTAGAAGGCGAGATAGGCGGTCCACAGGCGGCGCCATTCGCCTTCATCGTCTGCATGCAAAGGGCGAATGACGACACGGCTCATGGTCAGGCTCCTGTTCTGATCTTTTCCAGATCATAACTCGTGGTTTGATAGATTTCGTTGATCCAGTTGCCGAAAAGCAGGTGTGCATGGCCACGCCAGCGGTTCTGTGGTGGCAGCGACGGATCGTTGTGCGGGAAGTAGTTCTTCGGCAACTTGATCGGCACGCCGGCCGAAACATCGCGGAAATACTCGTCGGCGAGGGATGTCGAATCATATTCGACATGGTTGAAGATGTAGAGATTCTTCGCCTTGTCCTGCACCAGGCACACCCCCGTCTCGTCCGATTCCAGCAGTATATCAAGCCCTGGTACGGCGCGGATATCTTCCGCACGGATTTCCGTCCAGCGCGAGACGGGGACCTCGAAATTATCGGAGAAGCCGTTGAGGAAGACCGACGACGGTTTGCGGTTGTGGTGGCGGTAGACGCCGAATGCCTTTTCCTCCAGCGTGTGCTTCGGCACGCCGTGGAAATGGTAGATCGCCGCCATGCCGCCCCAGCAGACGTTCAGCGTCGAATGCACGTTGGTCTGCGTCCAGTCGAGGATCTCCTTCATCTCGTCCCAATAGGTGACGTCCTCGTAATCGAGGATTTCCACCGGCGCGCCGGTGATGATGAAGCCGTCGAACTTGCGGTGACGCACCTCTTCCCACGTGTCGTAGAAGGCAAGCAGGTGGTCTTCCGAGGTGTTTTTCGCGCGGTGGCCGCCGACGCGCACCAGCGACAGTTCCACCTGCAGCGGCGAGGCGCCGACGAGGCGCGCCATCTGCACTTCCGTCTTGATCTTGTTCGGCATGAGGTTGAGCAGCCCGATCTGCAACGGGCGGATATCCTGCCGGATCGCCACCGTTTCGGTCATCACCCGCACACCCTCGTGAACGAGGGTTTCGAAGGCGGGGAGCGTATCGGGAATCTTGATGGGCATGTCTCAACTCGATCCAAAACAAAAACCGGCCGCAACGATGTCGCAACCGGTCCACGTAAGGGTCTTCCTCGCGCGGCCCTTTAGCAACTTGTTTAACGTGGCTGCAAGCCGGCCGGCCAAATCACCACGAGCGTTTTAGATAGCGCTAGTTTCCTTGCGAATCAATCCATCGCCGGGAACGGTCAAGGCCCGGATGCAGCAAGCATCCGGGCCTTGACCGTTCAAAGCGTCGAGAACTTAGTAGTAGCTGTAGTGGCGCTTCTTGTAATAGACCTTGCCGCCCCAGTGGCCGCCCCAGCGATGGCCGTAGTGACCATAGTGGCGCTTGACGCGGTAGTGCTTGTAGCCGTGATGGCCGTAGCCATAGCTGTTGTAACCGTAGCTCTTGTGACCGTAGCCGTAGTAGCCGGCCTCGGACGGGGCAGCGAAGGAAACAGCAGCGACGACGGCGACAACTGCAGAGATAATGAACTTGCGCATGGGACTCTCCTGATCTCTTTCGGGTTACAGAATGAGCTCCTCTCATCCAGTGATCAGACTTTCCCATATCGGAGGAATTTAAGCTGTTTCGGATGGAACAGGTGGTCTCGCGTCCGTTTTCCCCATCCCGGTCCACTCGCAACGTCATCCTCGGCCCTGAGCCGAGGATCCATGCCGCGGCTGCGGTCGGTGGATGCTCGGGTCAAGCCCGAGCATGACGAAGGAGAGGTTGGGCGACGTTCTCAGCGGCCGTCTCAGCCTTCCAGCTCTTCCCGCAGCATTTCCAGCTCGAGCCATTCCTCTTCCATCTTGGTGAGCTGCTCGCGCAGCTTTTCCATCTCGGCGGCAAGCTTGTTGAAGGTTGCCGGGTCCTTGGTGAAGAGGGCGGGATCGGCCATCTTTGCCTCGCGGGCGGCGATCTCCTTTTCCGTCTTCGCCATCTCCTTCGGCAGGTTTTCGAGCGCGAATTTCTGCTTGTAGGAGAGTTTTGCCTTGGCCTTGCTGTCGGGCGACGCGGCCGTGGCTGTCTCGGCGGCTTTCGCCTTCTCGGCCTTGTCCGCCTTGCGCTTCTCCTCGATTGCGCCGCGGCGCTGCGCCATCATGTCGGAATAGCCGCCGGCATATTCGATCCAGCGGCCGTCGGGGTTTTCCGGATCGGCGGGCGCGATGGTCGAGGTGACGGTGCGGTCGAGGAAGTCGCGGTCATGGCTGACGAGCAGCACGGTGCCGGCAAAACCCGCGACGATCTCCTGCAACAGGTCCAGCGTCTCGATGTCGAGGTCGTTGGTCGGTTCGTCGAGGATCAAGAGGTTGGTCGGCCGCGACAGGATGCGGGCCAGCATCAACCGCGCGCGCTCGCCGCCGGACAGGTTGCGGATCGGCGTGCGGGACTGTTCGGGCTGGAACAGGAATTCCTTCATGTAGCCGGTGACGTGGCGCTGCTCGCCGTTGACGATGAGCGTCTCGCCGCGGCCGTCGGTCAGGTAATGGGCGAGCGTGTCGTCGAGGTTCAGGTCCTCGCGGCGCTGGTCGAGGGTCGCGATCTCCAGGTTGGTGCCGAGCTTCACCGTGCCGCTGTCCGGCTCGAGCTGCCCGGTCAGCATCTTGAGCAGGGTGGTCTTGCCGGCACCGTTCGGGCCGACGAGGCCGATGCAGTCGCCACGGTGCACGCGGATCGAGAAGGGCGCGACGATGGTGCGCTCCCCATAGGCCTTGGTAATCTTGTCCGCCTCGATGACCAGCTTGCCGGACTCTTGCGCGTCGGAGGCGCTGGCCTGCACGCTGCCCTGCGGGCCCTTGTGGCCGCGGTAGCGCGAGCGCAGATCATGCAGTGCGCCGAGGCGGCGCATGTTGCGCTTGCGTCGCGCCGTCACGCCGTAGCGTAGCCAGTGTTCCTCGCGTTCGATCGCCTTGCCGAGCTTGTGCTGTTCCAGCTCTTCGGCCTCCAGCACCTCGTCGCGCCAGGCTTCGAAGTGACCGAAGCCGCGGTTGAGCCGGCGCGACTGGCCGCGATCAAGCCAGACGGTGGCGTTCGAGACCTTTTCGAGGAAACGACGGTCGTGCGAGATGACGACGAGGGCCGAGCGCGTCGATTGCAGCTCGCCTTCCAGCCATTCGATGGTTGGGAGATCCAGATGGTTGGTCGGCTCGTCGAGCAGAAGAATATCCGGCTCCGGCGCCATGACGCGGGCGAGCGCCGCCCGGCGCGCCTCGCCGCCCGACAGCGACTTCGGGTCCTCGGTGCCGTTGAGGCCGAGATGTTCGAGCAGGTAGGTGACGCGGTAGGGATCGTCGCTCGGGCCAAGGCCTGATTCCGCATAGGCGGCCACCGTGTCGTAGCCGTCGAAATCCGGCGCCTGATGCAGGTAGCGGATGGTGGCGGACGGGTGGCGGAACACCTCGCCGGATTGCGCCTCGGCAAGGCCGGCGGCGATCTTCATCAGCGTCGACTTGCCCGAGCCGTTGCGGCCGACAAGGCAGATGCGGTCACCGGGCTCCACCTGCAGGCTCGCGCCGGCCAGCAGCGGCGTGCCGCCGAAGCTCAGGAAGATGTCGTCGAGTTTGAGGATGGGCGGTGCCAAGGGTCAGGCTCCTGAAAGGTCATAGGGCCGGGCGATCAGGATCGCGCGGCCGGAGGCGAGCGAAAGACGGATTGCGCCTTCCGCGACATTGGAGATGGTGCGGGATGCCCCGAAGGGCAGCGAGAAATTCGTCAGCGGATAGCGCACGTTGCCGATATCGAGGCCTGCAAGCGGCGAGAGGCCGAGAACGGAAAACAGGCTGCCCTTCGGCAGGTCGATTTCGCGGCTGCCTGGCAGGAGCGGCCAGGCCTCTTCCTCGCCGGAGGTGAGTTTTATCGAAAAGCCCTGCTCTTCCAGCGATACGGCGTGGAGGAGGTGCATCAGGGCATGGTCGCTGCGTTCGCCGCCGAGTGCGCCGGCCAGCACGATGTTTTTTGCGCCGCGCTCGGTGGCGGCGGAGACGGCGATGGCGCCGTCGGTCTCGTTCTTGGCGACGGGATAGGGCTGGCGCTCGATGTCCGGCCAGGCGGCCAGCAAGTCCGGCGGCGTGGAATCGAAATCGCCGACCCAGATTTCCGGCGTGACGCCAAGGGTTTTCGCATGCCGCATGCCGCCATCGGCCGCCACGACACGCGCACCCGCAACGTCCGCCGCAAGCCGCGGCGTCGGCTGGAGCGCGCCTCCGAGGAGGACGACGAAGGTCTGGTCTGTCGGTGCCGGCAAGGTCATGGCTGATGCCCTTAGCGCATGTTTCCGGGAAAGGGAAAGATTTTGGCGTTTTGCCCGGCTCTTCCGAGCCAGCAGGCATATCCACGCGGCGTTTCCGCCCGTGGTTTTGTGAGGAAGCATCGGACGGGGCGCTGGAAGCTGCCTCGTATGAGTGAGTTTATGTGGCACCTTGCAGCGCCCCGTTCAGCGGTTTTTGCCTGCGACTCGGTCTCTCTGGGAGGATGGGTCTATGGGAACGGTGGCGTGCCTTTCCGCAGGGAAAGCGCCATGCACGCCCTCAGACTTACGGCGCCGCAGCCATGGCTGCCGGTCGGCACCGTCTTCCATCGCGCCGGACGAACCGGGGTAAACCCCGCGGACGTCACCCGGCGCCAAACCCGATCCCTTTGTGTGCCCCACAGGCACGCCCGTCGAATTTATCAGGAGAAACGGCAGGCCCGGCCCGGCGCCCCCGTCGTTTCCCCCGGATCGCCGGAGGGAGACCATTTTCCGCAGGCCCTTCCGGTGAAGGTTCACGTCCTTCCCGCACCGAAAGCGCCGATCCCGCCTGACTGCCACGCCTGGCAGCGTATCCTTCGGCGGGATGAGAGGATTGTAGGCATGGATTTGCGGGGTGGGGAAAATGTGGGGACTTTTTTTTGAAGATGACGGCTTCCTTTCGTACTGCTGGCTCTGGCCGATAACACCCAGAAAGCAAAAACCCGGATGCAGGGACATCCGGGCTTTTGGGGAGGTCAGGGGGCGGGTGGTTTATTTGCAGACCTTGATCTTCTTGATGATGACGTTGCCGTAGTAATCGTAGGACTTCACTTTCTTGATGAAGCAGTGCGGCTTGTGGCCGTAGCTGTAGTAGCCGGCCTGCGAGGGGGCGGCGAAGGAAACGGCTGCAACGAGGGCAACGGTGGCGGAAACGATGAACTTGCGCATGGGTCTCTCCTGAGTTCCGGGGGATGAGCCTCTCTCATCCGGTAATTGGACTTTCCCACATCGCCCCGCCCCGCGCTGTTCCGCATGGAACAGGCCGGGGCCGTGCCGTTTTGCATCGACCGGAGGGTGCTTGCCCGCACAACCCCTTGCGCACTGTCACAAGCGGGATTATGCCTTTTCCTGCTCTAACGGGGTGCTTGTGGGTTTCGATCCATGGGCTGAGAGGCGGTTTCGCCAACCCGAAGAACCTGATCCGGCTCGTACCGGCGGAGGGATTAGACGGCACATTCCAGCGCCCTATTCCCGTTTGTGAACAGACTAGGAGGCGCGGATGCGCAAGATTGTATTGTCCTCGATTGCGGCACTTGCCGTTTCCATCGCTTTTCCCGCCTTCGCGCAGGACAAGACGCTAACGATCTACACCTATGAAAGCTTCGTTTCCGAATGGGGCCCCGGCCCGAAGGTCAAGGAAGCCTTCGAAAAGACCTGCGGCTGCACGGTCGAATGGGTCGGCGTGGCCGACGGCGTCGAGCTGTTGACGCGCCTGAAGCTGGAAGGCGAGGGCACGAAGGCCGACGTGGTGCTCGGCCTCGACACCAACCTTATTACCGAGGCGAAGGCGACCGGGCTTTTCGAGGCGCACGGCCTGACGCCCGAGGGGCTGACGGTGCCGGGCGGTTTTTCCGACGATACGTTCCTGCCCTATGACTACGGCCATTTCGCCGTGATCTACGACACCGAAACGGTGAAAAATCCGCCGACGAGCCTGAAGGAACTGGTCGAGGGCGATCCGTCGCAGAAGATCGTCATCGAGGACCCGCGCACCTCGACGCCGGGGCTCGGCCTGCTGCTCTGGGTGAAGTCGGTCTATGGCGACAAGGCGGGCGAGGCCTGGGGCACGCTCAAGAACCGCGTCTTGACGGTGACGCCCGGCTGGTCGGAAGCGTACGGCCTGTTCACCAAGGGCGAGGCGCCGATGGTGCTGTCCTACACGACCTCGCCGGCCTACCATGTGATCGCGGAAAAGTCGGAGCGCTACAAGGCGGCCGCCTTCTCCGAAGGGCATTATGTGCAGATCGAGGTGGCCGGCCTGACGCGCACCTCCGACGACAAGGACCTGGCAAAGCAGTTCCTGACCTTCATGACCGGACCTGACTTCCAGTCGATCATCCCGGAAACCAACTGGATGATGCCGGCCGCCAAGACGAAGGATCCGCTGCCGGCCGCCTTCGACGCACTGGTCAAACCGGAAAAGACCTTCCTGATGGCATCGGACGAGGTGGCGGCGAACCGCAAGGCCTGGATCGACGAATGGCTGGCCGCGATGAGCGCCAAGTAACGTGATCTTCGCACGCGCTGAACGAAAGACATTGCGCGTCGCCGGGGGCCTTGCCCTCGGCGGCGTGCTTGCTTTCGTCGGCGTGGCGACGGTGATGCTGCTGGCGCATGCCGGCGGCGGCGATACGCCGCTGTTCGACGCCTATATCTGGCGCGTGGCGCAGTTTACCCTGATGCAGGCGACACTTTCGACCGGGCTTTCCCTCCTGCTTGCCATTCCCGTCGCCCGCGCGCTGGCGCGACAGCGGGATTTTCGGGAGCGGGTGTGGATCATCCGCCTCTCCGTCGTGCCGCTCGGGCTGCCGGCGCTGGTGGCTGCGCTTGGCATTATCGAGGTCTGGGGGCGGCAGGGTGTGGTCAATGATCTGCTGCGGCTCGGTGGTTTGCAGAACCCGGTCAGCGTCTACGGGCTCGCCGGCATCCTGATTGCCCATGTCTTCTTCAACCTGCCGCTCGCCGCCCGCTTCCTGCTGGCGGCGCTCGACCGCATTCCGCCGGAATACTGGCTGTCGTCGGCCAATCTCGGCATGGGCGGCGGTGCTGTCTTCCGGCTGATCGAATGGCCGGTGATCCGGCGCGTCTTGCCGGGCATTGCCGGGCTCGTCTTCATGCTTTGCGCAACGAGTTTCACCATCGTGCTGACGCTCGGCGGCGGGCCGGCGGCGACGACGATCGAGGTGGCGATCTACCAGGCGCTGCGCTTCGATTTCGATCCGCAGCGCGCCGTGCTTCTGGCCTTCCTGCAGATCGCCGTGACGGCGGCGCTGCTCTGGCTCCTGTCGCTGTTCGCGCGTCCCCCGGAGGAAGGTGCGACGGCCGGCCGCGCCATCCGCCGTTTCGACGGGCGCCGGCGGCGCCTTGCCGATGGGGTCGTCATCCTCGTCTTCACGCTGTTCACCGCCGCGCCGCTCGCCGCGACCCTTGCGGCGGGGCTGGCGGCGGATTTCGGCCGGCTGGCGCTTGATCCGCTGCTGCATCGGGCGCTGCTCACCAGCCTTGCGATCTCCTTTGCTTCCGCGAGCCTCAGCCTCGCGATCGCCTTGCCGGTCGTGCTCGTGCCGCGGCTTGCGGAAGCGGGCGGTGCGGGTGCCGCAACGCGGGCGATGGGCCGCGCGCTGCCGGCGGTCGGTTCGCTCATCCTGCTCGTGCCGCCGGTCGTCGTCGCGACGGGCTGGTTTCTGGTGCTCCGGCTGTTCGGCGAGACGGGGCGGTTCGCGCCTGCCGTCATCACCGTCATCAATGCGCTGATGGCGCTGCCCTTCGTGGTGCGCGTGCTGGAGCCGGCCTATCGCACGCATCTTGCCCGCACGGCACGGCTTGCGCTCAGCCTCGGCGTCACAGGGATGCATCGCCTGCTATGGATCGACTGGCCGGCACTCAAGAAACCGTTCCTGACGGCCTTTGCCTTTGCCATGGCGCTGTCGCTCGGCGATCTCGGGGCCGTCGCCATCTTCGGTGCCGAAGGTTTTGTCACGCTGCCCTGGCTGCTGTTCTCGCGCATGGCGAGCTATCGCACGGCGGATGCGGCGGGCATCGCGCTGATCCTCGGCCTGATATGCCTGGCTCTGACGCTGCCCTCGACGGCGGCGGAGCGTCCAACGGAAAGACCCTCCAGCGATGCCTGATATTGCCGTTCGCCTGACCGATGTCACCGTGCGCTTCGATGAGAAACGGCTGACCTTCGATTGCGCCATTGCCGCGGGCGAAGCGGTTGCCGTGGCGGGGCCGTCGGGGGCGGGGAAATCGACGCTGTTCAACGTGATCGCCGGTTTCCAGGCGCCGGCGGCGGGGACGGTGTCGCTTCTTGGCGAGGATATGGCGGCGCGCGAACCGGCGGAGCGGCCCGTCTCCATCATCTTCCAGGACAACAATCTCTTCGCGCATCTAACGATTGCCGACAATGTCGGGCTTGGCATCCATCCGGGGCTGCGGCTCGATACGGCGGCGCGGCAGAGCGTTTTCTCGGCGCTTTCACGCGTCGGCCTCGGTGGTTTCGAGCGACGCCTGCCCGGCTCGCTCTCCGGCGGCGAGCGGCAGCGCGTGGCGCTCGCCCGCGCGCTGGTGCGGCGCCGGCCGATCCTGCTGCTCGACGAGCCGTTTGCAGCACTCGATCCGGCCATGCGGGCCGACATGGCAAAGCTGCTTCTAGAGCTTCGTGCCGAGACGAAGAGCACGATGCTGTTCATCACCCACCAGCCGGACGATATCCGCCGGCTGGCCGACCGGGTGCTGTTTCTCGAGGACGGTGCGATCGTGCTCGACGAGGCGGCGCGCGACTTCCTATCGCGGCGGGAACCGCCAGGGGTTGCAAAATTCCTCGGTCATTCCGCGATTTAGCGGGAAGGGCGGGTTTTCGCCCTCGCGCGGTGCCACAATTTGGTCGCCCCCCTGTGTCACCGGAGCCACAAGGGAAGCGTTTGTCGAATCGGAGGTTGCCGGCCGGGTATGGTGCGTCTATCTCCTCTATTCGAGGACGCGAGGATCCGCGTTCGAGCTGCACCGCAGGGTTGCTGTTCGGGCGAGGGCTCCGTCATGGCTGTGGGCAAGAGAAATGGCGAAAGCAATGCAGGACACTGCAGTGGTATCCGGACGCGGGGTTTTCAGACCCATCGCGGGGCTGCTGCTTGCCGGCATGCTGCTTTCCGGCTGCCAGTCGATCATCGAGCAGACCTACGAGCCAACGATCTCGCCATCGTCCAATCCGCAGATCGTCGACGAGGTGCAGAAGAACGATCCGCGCGCCCAGATGGGTGCACGCGAGCATCCGCGCATCGTTGCGAGCTATGGCGGCGAGTACAAGGACGCCAAAACCGAGCGGCTTGTCGCGCGCATTGCCGGCGCACTGACGCTCGTTTCGGAAAACCCGAACCAGTCCTATCGCATCACCATCCTGAATTCACCGGCGATCAACGCCTTTGCGCTGCCGGGCGGTTATCTCTACGTGACGCGCGGCCTGCTGGCGCTTGCCAATGATGCATCGGAAGTGGCGGCCGTGCTGTCGCACGAAATGGCGCACGTCACCGCCAATCACGGCATCGAGCGACAGAAGAAGGAAGAGGCGGAAGTCATCGCGAGCCGCGTGGTGGCGGAAGTGCTCTCCAGCAACATTGCCGGCAAGCAGGCGCTGGCGCGCGGGAAAATGCGCCTCGCCGCCTTCTCGCGCAACCAGGAACTCCAGGCCGACGTCATCGGCGTGCGCATGCTGGGCGAGGCGGGTTACGACCCGTATGCGGCGGCGCGTTTCCTCGATTCCATGGCGGCCTATGCCCGCTTCACGGCGGTCGACCCCGATTCCGACCAGAGCCTCGACTTCCTGTCGAGCCATCCGAACGCGCCGCAGCGCGTGGAACTGGCGCGGCTGCATGCACGGGCCTTCGGGGCGGAAGGCACGGTGGGCGACCGTGGCCGCGACTATTACCTCGCCGGCATCGACGGTCTGCTCTACGGCGATGCGCCGGAAGAAGGCTATGTGCGCGGCCAGACCTTCCTGCACGGCAAGCTCGGCATCCGCTTCGACGTGCCTGTCGGCTTCCAGATCGACAACAAGGCCGAGGCGGTTCTGGCGACCGGTCCCGGCGACGTGGCGATCCGCTTCGACGGCGTGGCCGACAGCCGCGGACAGGACCTGGTCAACTATATTTCGAGCGGCTGGGTGACCGGCCTCCGGCCCGAGACGATCCAGCCCATCATGATCAACGGGCTGGAGGGTGCCACCGCCAAGGCGGCGGCCGACCGCTGGGAGTTCGACGTTACGGTCGTGCGCATCGACAAGCAGATCTACCGCTTCCTGACGGCGGTGCCGGCGGGCTCCAAGGCACTGGAACCGACGGCCGCGACCCTCAAGGGATCGTTCCGCAAGCTGACGCCGGCCGAAGTCGCCTCGCTCAAGCCGTTGCGTATCCGCGTCATTGCCGCGCGCGCCGGCGATACCGTGGGATCGCTTGCCGCACGCATGATGGGCACGGACAGGAAGGTCGATCTTTTCCGGCTGATCAACGCGATGACGGCGACCAGCACGGTGCGGCCGGGCGAAAAGTTCAAGATCATCAGCGAGTGATTTGAGTGGCGCCTCGTTTGAGGCGCGCCGAGACCATGGATCCCCGGATTAGACCCGAGGATCCACCGGCATGGCGTCTCACGCGTAGGCGAAATCCGTCGTCTTGCTCACCAGCACGGCTTTCAGCTTTTCCAGCGCGCGGTTCTCGATCTGGCGGACCCGCTCCTTGGAAATGCCGAGAAGAACGCCGAGCTCTTCGAGCGTCGCGCCATTTTCCGCAAGGCGGCGGGCGCGGATGATCTTCATCTCGCGCTCGTTGAGCTGGCCGAGTGCTGCGTGCAGCCAATGGTGACGCCGTTCGCCGTCGATGCTGCCTTCGGCCTGCTCGTCCGGCAGGGGGGCGTCGCTGGTCAGGAAGTCAAGGCGGCTGGAGCTTTCGCCCTCGGCCGAGGAAATCGGCGCCTGAAGCGACAGGTCGGAGGAGGAGAGGCGGGCATCCATGGTGCGCACGTCGGCCGTGCTGACGCCGAGGGCCGCGGCGATCTCCTGGTGCATGGCTTCCGCCGTCAGATAGGTGTCGCCGCGCGCGAGGCGGGCGCGCAGGCGCCGCAGATTGAAGAACAGCGCTTTCTGGGCGGAGCTTGTGCCGCCGCGCACGATGGACCAGTTGCGCAGCACATAATCCTGGATCGAGGCGCGGATCCACCAGCTGGCATAGGTGGAAAAGCGCACCTGGCGCTCCGGCTCGAAGCGGGCGGCGGCTTCCAAGAGGCCGATGTAGCCTTCCTGAACGAGATCGCCGAGCGGAAGGCCGAAGTTGCGGAACTTGCCGGCCATCGAAACGACAAGCCGCATATGCGCCATGGCGATGCGGTTGCGGGCTTCCTGATCCTTGTTGTCCTTCCAGGCGTGGGCGAGGGCCTGCTCTTCCTCCCGCTCGAGATAGGGAGCCGACATTGCAAGCTTGATCATGCGGCGGTCTGCGGTCGTCGTAGCCATGGGGTCTCTCCACGTGAACCGAACCGATGCAAGGACGCCCGTTTCAGGCATTCGCCTTGCACCCTGCTTGATGATGACGTTTCAGAAAGACCGACGGTTCGCCCGAAACACCGATTCCGGGAAAAAAAGTGATGACCTCACGCCGCGGCCGCCCGAAGCCGGTCGTCCTCGGGGTTGCAAACGGCCCTGCGGCAGAAAAGTTCCAAAGAAAAAGCCCGGCTGTTGCCAGCCGGGCTTTAAATTTGGAAGGCGCGCCCTAAATCAGGCCGCTTCGTCCTGGGAGTCGTCTTCTTCGATGGCCTTGCCGCGCTTCGGACCCTTGCTCAGGTTGGTCTCGACGAGACGAACGGCTTCGGTTTCCGACATCTTGTTGACGGCTGCGATTTCGCGAGCCATGCGGTCGAGGGCGGCTTCATAGAGCTGACGCTCGGAATAGGACTGTTCCGGCTGGTTTTCGGCACGGTACAGATCGCGAACCACCTCGGCGATCGAGATCAGGTCGCCGGAATTGATCTTGGCATCATATTCCTGCGCGCGGCGCGACCACATGGTGCGCTTCACACGGGCCTTGCCCTGGACAACCTTCAGAGCGCGTTCGACGAAATCGGTCTCCGACAGCTTGCGCATGCCGATGGAAACGGCCTTGGCAACCGGCACCTTGAGACGCATCTTGTCCTTTTCGAAATCGATGACAAAAAGCTCAAGCTTCATGCCGGCGACTTCCTGCTCGTCGATGGCGACGATCTGACCGACGCCGTGAGCGGGATAAACGATCGATTCACCGGTCTTGAAGCCATGGCGCGTGGAAGATTTCTTCTGCTGGGTCGTCATTCTGTTCAAATACTCCCTGTTACGCTCCCGGCGATGCCGGGTGGGTCCGGGGACCCGGGAAAGACGGGGGCACCCTGGGGGGTGTCACCATTCTGGTCCGTCCGCCGACGCAAAAAGGTCCCCTAGCGACGCGATCACATGTGAGCAACCGAGGTTGCCTATGGGAGGTGAGCGACGTTGAGGGATCGTTTGCTTTCGTGGTGGTGTTCGGGCATGCGAAATGCCGCGATGTGGATCAGTATTCAGACCCTACCACAAAAAAGTGCCGAAATCAATAATTTGCTTCGCATGGGTCATCAAGCCTGCCCTATCGCTTTTTCGCGGGAGCATGCTTTTTTCCCCAGGTTCACTCGGCGGCTTGCGCGGGCCGGTGAGGTTTTGAAGGTCGGCGTCCGATGCGCTACCGCGCCAACCTGTTGTTTTCCCGCACTGTGTTGGGCGGCAGGCAAATTCGTTCCGGCGACCGGATGTCTCAGTCGCCCTGGCCGGGGTTCGGCGAGAAGAACTGCTCGTACTTGCCCTCGACGCCGTCCATTTCCTTGGCTTCCGGCATGGCATCGCGCTTGACCGTGACGTTCGGCCAGATCGAGGCGAACTCGGTATTGATCTTCAACCACTTGTCGAGGCCTGGTTCGGTGTCCGGCTTGATCGCTTCCGCAGGACATTCGGGCTCGCAGACGCCGCAGTCGATGCACTCGTCGGGATGGATGACGAGAAAATTCTCACCCTCGTAGAAGCAGTCGACAGGGCAGACTTCGACGCAGTCCATGTATTTGCAGCGGATGCAGTTGTCGGTCACGACATACGTCATGAGTCACTCCAGAGTAGTCATAAGGCGGCGGAGCCGTCCGCCACCGCAGAACCTGTCACGTGATCGGCCTGCCGGACGGGAATGCCGCGCACGCGCAGGCGGTCCGGAGGCTGAGGTAAAGGCTTTGGGGGCGCTTTGCAAGCGTAATACATGCGTCGCCGGGCGCATGCGAGGTATAGAATTCTAATCCTCGTCTTTGCCGGAAAAACCATGCAGGCGGTCGGTTTCCCGGCGTTCCCGCTTGGTCGGGCGGCCGGCGCCGCGCTCGCGCGTTGCCTGGTCGTAGAGCGAGCGTTCCTCGCGCGGCGGCGGGGGCGGCGTCATGTCGCTGTAGAGGTGGCGGGCTTCCTCATAGGGGCCGCGGCGCTCGCCGGGCAGAAGCACCTTGACGATCATGTCGTGCCGATCGAGCGAGAGCGCGACGACATCGCCGGGACGCAGGGCATGGGAAGGCTGGCGGACCTTGATGCCGTTGACGCTGACATCGCCGGCCTCGACGGATTTCGCGGCCAGCGAGCGCGACTTGCGCAGGCGCGCGAAGAACAGCCACTTGTCGATGCGCTGTCGCGCCTGACCTGCCGGCTGTTCTTCGTGTTGCGCCATCGCTTACTTCTTCATCTGCTCCTTGAGCGCTGCCAGCTTGGCGAAGGGTGAATCCGGGTCGATCGGCTTTTCCTTGCGGGGTGGCCGGGCCTCGAATTTCGCCTGCTGCGGCTTGGCCGCGCGATCGTTGCGCTCGCCGCGATCCGGGCGGTTGCCCCCCTGCGGCTTTCCGTCGCGGCCCTTGTTCTGGTCCGGACGGCCACGGCCGCCGTCGCGACGGTCGCCCTGGCGCTCGCCCCGCTCACCGGTCGGCTGGTTGCGATTGCGATCGCCGCCGCGGCGTTCGCCCTGGCCCTGGCGTTCGCCGTTGTTACGATCACCCTGACGCTCGCCGCCATGGCGATTGCCCTGGCGCTGGTTGTTGTCGTGGCGCGAGCCCGGACGCCAGAGCAGAACCGGCTTGACTTCGACCGGTTCGCCTTCGACGGCAGCGTCCGCTGCGACGGGCGTTTCTACGGCGGCCTCGGGCTCGGCAGCCGGCGCCTGCTCGGCCGTCGCGGCTGCAGCCGGTGCTTCGCTGTCGGCATCCGACGCGTCGGCGTCGTGTTCGTCCGTCGTCTCGCTGGTTGCTTCAGCCGTTTCGGCGGTCGCATCTGCCGGTTCGGCGGCAGCAACAGCTGCGGGCGCCTGCGCGGCGAGGAAGGCGGCGGCCTCCTCGGGCTTCACGCTGTCGGCACGATAGCCGAGACCCTTCAGGATCTCTTCCATATCGTCCGGCGTGGCGCCCAGGATGGACAGCATGGCGGTCGTCGCCGTGAAGCGGCGGCCATCATAGGCGCCTTCCGGACGCGGCGTGCCCGGCTTCCACTGCAGCAGCGGGCGGATGAGATCGGCGAGGCGCTCGAGAATGTCGATGCGCACGGCGCGCTTGCCGAGGAAGCGGAAGCCGGCGAGCTTGTAGAAGGCGCGCTCATAGGTCGGATCGGTGACAACAGAGGTGCGGCCGGCGGCCAGCACCGGAATGAGGTCGCCGTAACCCGGCTTGTCGATGCCGTCGTTCTTCAGCGCCCAGAGCAGGGTGATGAGTTCGGCCGGCGCCGGCTTCAGGAGGGCCGGCATGAAGATGTGGTAGGCGCCGAAGCGGATGCCGTGCTTGCGCATGGAGGCGCGGGCATCCTGGTCGAGCGCTTTCACATCATCCGCAACGTCGCGACGGAACAGCACGCCGAGATTTTCGACGAGCTGGAAGGCGAGGCCCTTGGCGAGGCCCTGAAGGTCTTCCGCGCGCGAAAGATCGTCGAGCGGCTTCAGCACGGTCGCGATGTGATGGTTGACGTAGCGCTCGATGCGGGCGGCGACGTGGTCACGCGCATTGCCGGTCAACTGCTCGTCGGAGAGCAGGATGACGCGCGGACGCATGATATGGTCGGAGGGGGCGAGACGCGCGACGGGATCGCCGAGCCAGCGCACCGTGCCATCGGAACCGAGCGCGAGGTCGGCATTGCCAGCGGCATGCAGGCGCGCGGCACGAGCCTCGAACTCCAGCGCAAGCGCCTTATGCGCGGCAGCCTGTACGGCCTTCGCATCGGGTCCTTCCGTTCCGGAGACGAGCGTGAACCGGAAACCGGCCAACTGCCCGACATGATGTCCTTCTACGAAGACATCGCCATTCACACTGATTTCAGCTTCCAACATCGCATTCTCTCTCAGGCGCTTCATGAGCACAGATGTCCTGCGATCAACAAAGCGTTTCGTCAACCGTTCATGTAGCGCATCGGACAATCGGTCTTCGATTTCCCGCGTCTTTTCCTGCCAGTGTGTCGGATCGGCAAGCCATCCGGGCCGATTCGACACATAGGTCCACGTCCGTATCTGCGCGATTCGCGCCGAAAGCGTGTCGATTTCACCGTCGGTTCTGTCGGCCCGCCGGACCTGATCCGCCATGAAATCTTCGTTAACCGTACCGCGCTTTACGAGGTCCGCATAGAGCGTCGAAATCAGGTCGGCGTGCTGGGCGGGGGTGATGCGGCGGTAGTCGGGAAGCGCGCAGGCCTCCCACAGTTTCTGCACGCGCTCCGGCGTCGTCGCGAGGTCGCGGACATCCGGATAGCGCGAAAGATGTTCGAGCGCCTGCTGGTCGACGGCCGGCAGCGCCCGCGTCAGGCCGGCGATCGGCGGTGCTGCGTCGAGCGATTTGCGCAGCGTCACGAGCGACGAATAGTCGAAGCGCGTGGTGCGCCATTGCAGCACTTTGACGGGATCGAACTGGTGCGTCTCGATGCGCTTGACCAGTTCGTCGTCGAAGGGATCGACCCGGCTCGTGATGCCGAAGGTGCCGTCCCGCAGGTGCCGGCCGGCGCGGCCGGCGATCTGGGCGAGTTCGGCGGGGTTCAGATTGCGGAACTGGTAGCCGTCGAATTTCCGGTCCTGCGCGAAGGCGACATGGTCGACGTCGAGATTGAGCCCCATGCCGATGGCGTCGGTGGCGACGAGATACTCGACGTCGCCTTCCTGATAGAGCGCGACCTGGGCGTTGCGGGTGCGCGGGCTCAGCGCGCCGAGCACCACCGCCGCCCCGCCGCGCTGGCGGCGGATCAGCTCGGCGATCGCATAGACCTCGTCGGCGGAAAACGCGACGATGGCGGTGCGCTGCGGCAGGCGGGTGATTTTCTTCGAGCCGGCATAAAAGAGCTGGGAGAGGCGCGGCCGTTCGATGACGTGGATGCCGGGCAGCAACTGCTCGAGGATCGGCTTCATGGTGGCCGCACCAAGCAGCAGCGTCTCGTCGCGGCCCCTCAAGTGCAGCACGCGGTCGGTGAAGATGTGGCCGCGCTCGAGATCGCCAGCGAGCTGCACCTCGTCGATGGCGACGAAGGAGGCGCGCGTCTCGCGCGGCATGGCCTCCACCGTGCAGACCGAAAAGCGCGCCATATGCGGCGTGATCTTCTCCTCGCCGGTGACGAGCGCCACATTGTGCTGCCCGACCTTCTCGACCACACGCGTATAGACCTCGCGCGCCAGGAGGCGCAGAGGCAGGCCGATAATGCCCGTCTCGTGTGCCACCATGCGCTCGATTGCGTAGTGGGTCTTGCCCGTATTGGTCGGGCCGAGCACCGCGGTGACCCCGCGGCCGCTCAAGATCATGGGTGCTTGCGACAAGTCACATACCGGTTGTTTCAACATCAGCCGGACGCATCCGGCAGGCAACAGATGCCCATCGGGGGCCGCGATGGCAAGGGGGAAGGCGAAACTGCGTGTTTTTCCGGGTCGTTTGCCGGCTTATGGAACGGGAGCGGAACGAAACGGCGACGAATCGCTGACTCGGGTGGATTCAGGGTTTGTTCACCACAAGGGGTGGACGGGATTGGTGCGGTGGGGGCGAAATGTTGAATCGGATCAATGGATTTGGCGCTTGGTTTTGGCGATCGTAGAGACGCACCGATCTTAATAGCGGAGGTGCCGATCAATGAACCTAACGATTGCGATTCCTTGGCGATTGGCCATATGCTCCGCCGTCTCATCTCCTGACCAAACCGTCCAGTGGGCAAGGAGATGATCGTCGAGAACCACTGCCGCCGAGCAGAACTTTGACGAAGGGTCGCGATCACATACCGTTTGCACCAAACCCGCTTTTGTCAGTTGCATAGAGACTATCTGATCAAAAACCCGCTCACGCCCGACAGTGGTATGAGATTTCAGCATGCTGATCTCGCGGATATCCATTAGCTCGAAGCTTCCTGGAAGATCAGCGAGTTCCTCTGATCTTAATCCGGTGCAAAGCTGCCTTGCCCACATGCGACTTAGCAACGGGCAGATTTTCCGCGAGATCGACATCTCGTTGTAGGAGCCATAAAGGGCAATAGACATCCGTAATGAACGCGCTGAAACTGGTCTTTCGGGATCATTTGCTTGTTTTACAAGTTGCTTTCTCGCGTCGTCCGAAGACGAAGCCTTATCAAAAGCTGCTTGAAAATTAGCGTCCCGAACAGAAGCGCCGCTAAGCGCTACGAAGGGTAAAACAACCGTCTCATCGGCGATCGAAAAGTGTGCGTCCCTCGATAGAAAATCGACATCCGGTATCGGCGGATTTTGGTTGTCACAGGAAGTCGAAAAGAAAAAGACCGCCAACAAGAGGCCAATGACCCTGCAATCCATGTGTATTCGTTTCCGCAAAATAATCCAAAAAACGACTTACGATGCCCGCCTACCCCGGCTCATCCGTTCTGGTGTCCGCTTGCGCGGATTGAAGTCAACCATCTAGGAAATATTAAACTGTTGAATGTTTTGAAGAGCGGTTACCCTCGTCGAGGCAAACGGAAAGCACGGCCTGTCGTTGGATTGCTTCGGCTATTTCAATGTGAGGCGGTGTATGGTCGCCAGCGTGGCGGACAACATAAGAGGAAGCGGTGAAAAACGTCTTGTTTGTGTGCAGCCAGAACAAGCTTCGCAGTCCGACGGCCGAGCAGGTGTTCGCGAGCTGGCCGAATATCGAAACCGCGTCGGCCGGCACGAACAATGATGCGGAGAATCCGCTTTCGGCAGAGCAGATTGAATGGGCCGATATCGTCTTCGTGATGGAGAAAGCGCACCGCAACAAGGTGCAGGGCAAATACCGCGCCGCGCTCAAGGGTAAACGGCTGATCTGCCTGCACATTCCGGACGACTACGACTTCATGGATCCCGCCCTCATTCGGCTATTGGAGGCCAAAGTCCCTCGGCACTTTTAGCCTCCGTGCGGCAACAGCGGGCCTTGCCTTTCAATGCCCAAGGCATGTGGCGCTACGATAAACGACCGACTACGGCTCGAAAATCTGCTCGATCGGCAAACCGAAGACGCCGGCTATCAGGAAAGCCAGCGGAAGGCTCGGATCGTAGCGCTCGTTCTCGATCGCATTGACCGTCTGCCGCGAGACGTCGAGGCGGGCGGCCAGTTCACCCTGAGACCAGCCCCGGTCGCTGCGCAGCTGCCTGATCCGGTTTTTCATCGGAACCGGCGATGGCTGATCAGGCCGCCGATGATCCACAAGATTGCCATCAGCGGCCAGACGACGAACATCGAGAGTTTCGGGTAGCCCGCATTCTCCAGAAAGCCGTAGCTGAATGAAATCAGCGCGGTTCCGCCGAAGGCCAGGGACAGGGCCTCCAGCTGGATCTGCCGCTGCAGTTCATCGATGCGGCGGATCTGCCGCATGATAGACACGGCAACGGCAAGCGCCGGCACCATGGGCGCGAGCGACAGGGCCGTTTTCCAAAAGCCTTCCAGCTGATTGACGAAAAGGACGGAGATGCTGAGAACGACCGCATAGGCAGCCATGCCCGCGCCAAACTCCACGATGTAACGATACCGCTTCATGATTATCTCCTGTAAAGTTTGCTTTACATAGATATGGATAGTTGGCGTGTCAAGCATGCTTTACATGTCTTCGCGGGAGGAGCCGCGACAGGGTCGATTTACCGGCCTCACGCTGACAAAAGCGCCTCGATGGTCGTTGCGGGTTTACGCAGGACGTGCGGCAGCAGCGCGTCGTCAGCCGCGAACTCCCCCGCGCGACTGGCGCGTTTAAGAGCGTGACATTGGCCTCTCGGCCTTCAATCGCGACGTCGTTGTTAATGGTATAGCCCGGCGGGCGGCGGCAGTGAGCGCAACACTCAGGCCATGACATCAGAGGTGCAGGCCGCGCTTGAGCACATCACTGTATTGCCGCCCGGCGAGCGTCATCTCATGCAGGATTTTTCGACTCGGATCGCGCTGGCGGAAATGTAGCCCTGACGCTTTCTTCGAGGACCGTCAAACCGGATGGTCGTGCAGGTCCGCGCCGTCCCAGCTTCCGCCCGATTCGTAGAGCGGGAAGACCTCTTCGGTGACATAGGGGCCGCCGCCGACTGATTCCTTGGAGGACATCAGCACGAAGCGGTTCACGGTGAAGGTGTTGGTGTAGAAGTTGCCGCGGCCGGAGAGGTAGTGGGCGACGTCTTCGGGGCGGGCGTTGCGCAGGCGCGCGAGGGTGACGTGGGGGGTGAATTTGCGCGGGTCGGCGGGCAGGCCGAGGCGCTGGCAGATGCGCTCGATTTCCGCCTGGAGGGCGTACATTTCCGGGGCCTGGGTGACGCCGGCGAAGACGGAATGGGGTTTCTTCGAGCCGAAGGAGCCGATGCCGGACAGGCCCAGCTGGAATTCAGGGCGCTCGATGCGGTCGAGCTTGTCGACCACCTCGTCGGCGGTGCGGCCGTCGATATCGCCGATGAAGCGTAAGGTGATGTGAAAGTTCTCGACGTCTATCCAGCGGGCTCCGGGGAGGCCACCTCTCAGTAACGAGAGGCTCATGGCCGCGTTGCGCGGCACTTCGAGGGCGATGAAAAGTCTCGGCATGGCGACCTCTCCACACTGGAATGTGCTGTCAGCGAATCACGCAACCGCTTTTTGCGCAACCCTTATTTCGCACCCGCGAAAACTACTCCCCTGCCGTGATCGACTTGAGGAAGGTTTCCGCGGCCGGAAGTATGGTCTTCACCATGACGTCGACGCCCTGCGTGTTGGGGTGCATGCCGTCCTCGAGCTGGAGGTCTGCCTTGGTGACGACGCCGTCGAGGAAGAACGGATAGAGCGCCACGCCGTGTTTGTCCGCCATGCGCTGGTAGATGCCGTTGAAACGTTCGCCGTATTCCGGACCCATGTTCGGGGGCGCGATCATGCCGGCGAGCAGCACGGCGATGCCGCGCTCCTTCAGGCGGGTCAGCATGGCATCGAGGTTCTTTTCCGTCTGTTCCGGCGGAATGCCGCGCAGCGCATCATTGGCGCCGAGTTCGAGGATGACGCCCTTCGTGCCGTCCGGGATCGACCAGTCGAGACGGGCAAGACCGCCCGACGTGGTGTCGCCGGACACGCCGGCATTGGTGACCTCGACCGCAAAACCCTTTTCGCGCAGCGCCGCCTCCAGCTTGACCGGAAAGGCATCCGATGCGGGAAGCTGGTAGCCGGCCATCAGGCTGTCGCCGAAGCCGACGAGCTTGACCGGCTCGGCCAGAGCGTTGCCGGCGGATAACAAAGCTGTGATTGCAAGTGAGGCGAAAATCGAAAGCGCCGCTTTAAACGACATAGTGCTGATCCTAGATTGCTGGCATTCCAGTTGTTCCAACAACATATAGGGCAGAATTCCTTGGCCAAAACCATCATCGATCTTAAAAATGCCGATCTCACCCTCGGGAGGGCTGCCGCCTCCGTGCATGTGCTGAAGGGGATAGGCCTGTCGATCGATGCGGGCGAATCGGTCGGCATCGTCGGACCGTCGGGGTCCGGCAAGTCGACATTGTTGATGGTGCTGGCCGGTCTCGAACGGCTCGACAGCGGTGAAATCCACATTGACGGCGCCGGCCTGCATGGCATGAGCGAGGATCAGGTGGCGGATTTTCGCGGCCGCAACATCGGCATCGTCTTCCAGTCCTTCCACCTCATTCCCAACATGACGGCGCTGGAAAACGTCGCGGTGCCGCTGGAGCTTGCCAATGTGCGCGATGCCTTCGAGATCGCCCGGCGCGAACTGACGGCGGTCGGGCTCGGCGAGCGCCTGTCGCACTATCCCGGCCAGCTTTCCGGTGGCGAGCAGCAGCGCGTGGCGATTGCGCGCGCGCTGGCGCCGGCGCCGAAACTGCTGATCGCCGACGAGCCGACGGGCAATCTCGACACCGAGACCGGCCGGCAGATCGCCGACCTGCTGTTTGCCAAGCAGGCCGAGCGCGGCACGACGCTGGTGCTGGTAACGCATGATCCGTCGCTCGCCGCCCGGTGCAGCCGACAGGTTGCCATGCGTTCCGGCGAGATCGTGTCCGGTGCCGCACCTCTCAGGGCCACGCTTGCAGAGGCGGTGCCGGCATGAGGGTCGGCTCGATCCTTCGGCAGTTTCCGCTGGCTATCCGTCTGGCGCTGCGCGAAATGCGCGGTGGCCTGAAGGGGTTTTACATTTTCCTCGCCTGCATCGCGCTTGGAACGGCGGCGATTGCGGGCGTCAATTCCGTATCGAGCGCCATCACGCAGGCGATCGCCTCGCAGGGGCAGACGCTGCTGGCCGGCGATGTGCGTTTCGAGTTCAACAACCGCTTTGCGACGCCGGAAGAACTGAAGCATTTCCAAAGCCTTGGCGATGTGTCGCTGTCCACCGGGCTGCGTTCCATGGCGCGCCTGCCTGATGGCTCCGACCAGACGCTGGTGGAGGCGAAGGGCGTCGATGGTGCCTATCCGCTCTACGGCGCGTTGGAAACCTTGCCGCAACAGCCGGCGAGCCAGCTGTTTGCCAAGCAGGGCGAGGCCTTTGGCGCCGTGGTGGCGCCCTTGCTGCTGGACCGGCTGGGCATTGCCGTCGGCGACGAGATCCTGCTCGGCACGGCGAAGCTCAAGGTGACGGGCACGCTGGTGCGCGAGCCCGATGCGGTGTCGGAAGGTTTTGGCTTCGCGCCGCGCCTGATGCTGTCGGAAGCTGCCTTGCAGGCAAGCGGCCTCGTACAGACCGGCAGCCTGGTGGAAAATGCCTATCGCGTCCGGCTTGCCGATCAGGACGTGTCGCTCGCAAAGGTCCGGGCCGATGCCAACAAGGCCTTCCCGAAGGCCGGCTGGTCGGTCCGCACCGCCAACAGCGCCGCACCCTCGCTGACCACCAACATCACCCGCTTCTCGCAATTCCTGACGCTGGTCGGCCTGACGGCGCTGATCGTCGGCGGCGTCGGCGTGGCGAATGCCGTGCGGGCCTATCTCGATTCCAAGCGCTCGGTCATCGCGACCTTCAAGTGCCTCGGTGCGCCGGCCTCGCTGGTGGCGCTGATCTACCTGACGCAGATCGCGCTGATTGCGGCCGTGGGCATCCTGATCGGCCTTGTCGCCGGGGCGCTGATGCCCATGGTGGCCATGCAGTTCCTCGAAGGCGTGCTGCCGGTGCCGGCGGAGGCGACGCTCTATCCGTCCGCCCTGCTGATCGCCGCCGTCTTCGGCCTGCTGACGGCGCTCGCCTTCGCGATCATGCCGCTTGGCCATGCCCGTGAGGTGCCGGCGACGGCACTGTTCCGCGAACAGGGTTTTGAAGCCGGCCGGCTGCCGAGCTGGCCCTATGTGCTGGGGGCGGCGGTCTTTCTTGCCGCATTGGCGGGGCTGGCGATCTTTACCGCCTATGACCGCTACATCGCGCTGGTCTTCCTCGGCGCCATCGCCTTTGCCTTCGTGGTGCTGCGTGTCGTCGCCATGCTGATCACGGCGCTGGCCAAGCGCAGTCCGCGGGTCAATTCGCCGTCGCTGCGCCTCGCCATCGGCAACATCCACCGGCCGGGGGCGCTCACCTCCTCCGTCGTGCTGTCGCTCGGGCTTGGGCTTGCGCTGCTGGTCACGCTGACGCTGATCGACGGGAACCTGCGCCGCGAACTCACCGGCAACCTGCCGGAGCGGGCGCCGAACTTCTTCTTCGTCGATATCCAGGGCAGCGAACTCGACGGGTTCCGGCAGGTGCTGCAGTCCAACATGCCCGATGGCAAGATCATCGAGGTGCCGATGCTGCGCGGCCGCGTTATGGAGCTGAACGGCGTCGACGTGGCCAAGGTCAAGGTGCCACCGGAAGGCCAGTGGGTGCTGCGCGGCGATCGCGGCATCACCTATGCCAAGCGCACGCCGGAAAATTCGACGCTCGCCGAGGGTGACTGGTGGCCGGAGGACTATTCCGGCGAGCCGCTCGTCTCGTTTGCCGCGGAGGAGGGTCGCGAGCTCGGCCTCAAGATCGGCGATACCGTGACCGTCAGCGTACTCGGCCGCAACATGACGGCGCGCATCGCCAACTTCCGCAATGTCGAGTGGGAATCGCTGTCGATCAACTTCGTCATGGTCTTTTCGCCGAACACCTTTGCCGGCGCGCCGCATGCGTGGCTGGCAACGGTGATCGACCCGTCGGCGACGGCGGAGCAGGAGGCGGCGACGCTGAAGGCGGTCACCAACGCCTATCCGACCGTCACCAGCGTGCGCGTCAAGGATGCGCTCGACGTGGTCAACGAGCTGGTCGGCCAGCTGGCGACGGCGATCCGTGCCGCGGCCGCCGTGGCGCTGATCGCCTCGATCCTCGTGCTGGCCGGCGCGCTTGCCGCGGGCAACCGGGCGCGCGTGCACGATGCGGTCGTGCTGAAGACGCTCGGCGCCACACGCGCCACGCTGATCCGCGCCTTCAGTTACGAATATCTGATGCTGGGGCTGGCCACCGCGATCTTCGCGCTGTTTGCCGGGGGTGTCGCGGCCTGGTTCGTGGTGAGCCGGATCATGACGCTGCCTTCGAGCTTCCTGCCGGATGTCGCGGTGATGACCGTGGTGACGGCGCTCGTCATGACGGTGGGTATCGGCCTTGCCGGGACCTGGCGTATTCTGGGACAGAAGGCGGCGCCGGTGCTGCGAGAGCTTTGAAATTGCAAGGCCCGTGGCTCGCGCAAGGGTCGCGGGTCTTGTGCGAGACACAATTCATGCGCATATTTACCACAGGCAAGCTGGAGCCCCGCAGCGGTTGCCTGGACCCCGCAAGCGCGCCGAACGATCGGAGCGAATACGCGGGAGCCCGACACCGTCTATTCCAAGGGGCTTTATGAGAGGAAAACATGGCTGATCTTCGCAACTACCAGACCCGAACGGCGAATACCGGCGCTCAGGCCGGTGCCGTCATCGACCAGGGCCTGCGCACCTACATGCTCCGGGTCTACAACCTGATGGCCTTCGGTCTCGCGATCACCGGTCTCGTGGCGTATTTCGCCTCGCAGGCCGCCTTCGCCGATGGCCAGCTGACCGCATTCGGTCAGGCGATCTATGTGAGCCCGCTGAAGTGGGTCGTCATGCTCGCCCCGCTGGCGCTGGTCTTCTTCCTGAGCTTCCGCATCCACACGATGAGCGTTGCCGCCGCGCAGGCGACCTTCTGGGTCTATGCCGGCCTGATGGGCCTGTCGCTGTCGTCGATCTTCCTGGTCTATACCGGCGCCAGCATCGCGCAGACCTTCTTCGTCACCGCCGCCGCCTTCGGCTCACTGTCGCTGTTCGGCTACACGACGAAGCGGGACCTGTCCGCGATGGGCTCGTTCCTGGTGATGGGCCTGTTCGGCCTGATCATCGCCTCGCTCGTCAACCTGTTCCTGCAGTCCTCGGCGCTCGACTTCGCGATCTCCGCGATCGGCGTGCTGGTCTTCGCAGGCCTGACGGCCTGGGATACGCAGAAGATCAAGGAAATGTATTTTGAAGCCGACGACGCCGCCGTGGCCGGCCGCAAGGCCATCATGGGCGCGCTGACGCTCTACCTCGACTTCATCAACCTCTTCCTGTTCCTGCTGCGTTTCCTCGGCAACCGCGAGTAACGCCAGGAGCCGTATGGCTGATCAACACGAACCCCGCCGGAGACGGCGGGGTTTTTGTTTGGGGCCTCGGCGTTTGCAGACATGTCCTCAATGTCGTTCGGCAATCAAACGTGATCTTCGCGTTTCTTGACGTTTTTGCCGGTTCATGCGCATTGTCACTCAATCATGCACGATTTGGTGTCGACGATGTCCATACACGACCTTCTTCTGGGAGAACGGCAGGATCTGATCCGCGCACGGCTCGACGTCTCGGGCCGGGTGATCGCGGCGGAGCTTGCGCAGGAGCTGGGTGTGTCGGAAGACACGATCCGGCGCGATCTGCGCGAGATGGCGGCGCTGGGGCTTTGCCGCCGTGTCTATGGCGGCGCGCTCCGGGTTTTGCAGTCGACCACTTCGATGAACGAGCGTATCGCCGTCAGCGGCGACCGCAAGGCGGCGCTGGGGCGCACCGCGGCCGAGCTGATCCCGGCCGGCAGCACGATCTTCCTCGATTCCGGCAGCACCAACCTGGCGCTCGCCCGCGCTCTGCCGGCGGGCCGCGATCTCACGGTCATCACCAACGCGCCGGCGATCGCGACGGCCGTTCTCGAACGCGATATCGCAACGATCCAGCTGGGAGGATTGATCGATCCGCGCGCCGGTGGCGCGGTCGGCGCGAAGGCGATGCGCGATGCGGAGGCGTTCCGACCGGATATCCCGGTGCTCGGCGTCTGCGGCATCGACCCGGATGCCGGCGTCACCGCTTTCAGTTTCGAGGATGCGGAGCTGAAGCGCCTCATCATCTCGCTGAGCAAATCCGTGCTGGTCGCTGTCCTGAACGACAAGCTTTCCGCCGCCGCTCCCTATTCGGTCGTGCCGCTTTCCCAGGTGACGCGCGCCGTGCTCGAGGCGGACGCGGATGACGCCGAGGCCGACCGGCTCGCGGCGGCCGGTATCCAGATCATCCGCGCCAGGTAGGCTCCGAACCTCGCGATTCCTTTGTAAACGGATCTCCCATGACGACCTCCGACAATGCCCTTGCCGGCAAATCCATCGCCAAGACCTATTTCCCGCCGACACGGCTTGCCGTCTCCGGCCTCTTCCTGCTGAACGGCACCTTTGCCGGCGCCTGGGCGCCAAAAATCCCAGAATTCGCAAGCCGTCTCGACCTTTCCGAATCCGGGCTCGGCCTGATGATCATGTGCTTCGGCATCGGCTCGCTGGTGCTGATGCCGATCGCCGGCATCCTGATCGCCCACTACGGCACGACGCGCACGGTGAAGGGCGCGACGATCCTCTTCCTCTCGACGATGCTGCTGCTCTCCATCGCGCCGAATATCCCGGTCGGTGCCGTCGCCATCTTGTTCTTCGGCGGGCTGATGGGCGCGATGGACGTCGCCATGAACGGCAATGCAGTCGAAGTGGAGAAATCCATGCGGCGCGCCATCATGTCGTCCTGCCATGCCTTCTGGAGTCTCGGCGCCTTCATCGGGGCCACGACCGGCGGTTTCCTGATCGAGCGGCTCGGTGTGATGGGCCATGCGGGACTGCTCACCGTGGTCGGTGCCGTCGCACTCGTGTTCATCTGGCCCTTTGTCCTGCACGATGCGCCGCATCCGAACGAGGAGCGCCAGAAGGTGCGCCTGCCGATGACGCTGCTGCCCTGGCTGATCGGCCTCATGGCGCTGTTCTCCATGGCGCCCGAGGGCGCGATCCTCGACTGGGGTGCGCTCTATATGCGCGACGAGCTTGGTGCGTCGCTGGCGCTCTCGGGCTTCGCCTTCGGTGCGTTCTCACTGACGATGGCCGTCATGCGCTTTGCCGGCGACCATGTGCGCGACCGCTTCGGCGCAGTGAAGACGCTGCGCTTCTGCACCGTCATGGCGATGATCGGCATGGTCACCGCCGGCCTGGCGCCGAACGCCTATATCGCGGTGATCGGCTTTGCGATCTGCGGCGTCGGGATTTCCAACATGGTGCCGATCGCCTTTTCCGCCGCCGGCAACCTGCCCGGTTTCGCGCAGGGCGTGGCGCTGTCGGTCGCGACCGTCATGGGCTATTCCGGCTCGCTGTTTGCACCGTCGATCATCGGCTTCATTGCCGAGCATACTGGCTTTGCCATCATCTTCGCGCTGCTGCCGGTGCTGTTCATCGTCGTGCTGCTGCTGTCGCACCATGCGGTGCATGCGGATGTGCACGATCACCGCTGACGGCAAAACGACGCGCGGCGATCAAATCGTCGCGTGTCCCAAAGCAATTCCAGCAAAAGTGCGCAGCGGTTTTGCGTCCGGAATTTCGTAAAAACAAAGAGATAGGGCGTTTTCGCTTCTCGCAGAAAAGCGGAAATGCTCTGGCGCTTGCAGTTGACAAGCCCGGTTTCCTGATCCACCTGAGGGAAAAGGCCGCGCGCCAAGGCTCGCGTGCAGCCGCTTTTCGAGCAAGAGGCTCCATTATGTCCTTTTCCTTCGACTTTGAACCGAAGCCGCGGCGCCAGTCCGTCGGGGTCGATGTCGGCGGCGTGCTGGTCGGCGGCGGTGCGCCGGTCGTCGTGCAGTCGATGACCAATACGGATACCGCTGATATCGACGGAACGGTCGCCCAGGTCGCGGCCCTCCATCGCGCGGGTTCGGAGATCGTGCGCATCACGGTCGACCGCGACGAGAGTGCGGCGGCGGTGCCGAAGATCCGCGAGCGCCTGCTGCGTCTTGGCCTCGACATACCGCTTGTCGGTGACTTCCACTATATCGGCCACAAGCTGCTCGCCGATCACCCGGCCTGCGCCGAGGCGCTGGCGAAGTACCGCATCAATCCGGGCAATGTCGGCTTCAAGGAAAAGAAGGACCGGCAGTTTTCGGCAATCGTCGAGACGGCGATCCGCCACAACAAGCCGGTGCGCATTGGCGTCAACTGGGGCTCGCTCGACCAGGAGCTTTTGACGCGGCTGATGGACGAAAACCAGGCCAAGGGTTTTCCGCTGACGGCCCAGCAGGTGATGCGCGAGGCGATCTGCCAGTCGGCGCTGCTCTCGGCGGATCTGGCGGAAGAAATCGGCCTGCCGCGCGACCACATCATCCTGTCGGCCAAGGTCTCCAACGTGCAGGATCTCATCGCCGTCTATGCGATGCTGTCTTCCCGCTCCGACCATGCGCTGCATCTCGGACTGACGGAAGCCGGCATGGGTACCAAGGGCATCGTCGCCTCGTCGGCCTCGCTCGGCATTCTCTTGCAGCAGGGCATCGGCGACACGATCCGCATTTCGCTGACGCCGGAGCCCGGCGGCGACCGCACCCGCGAGGTGCAGGTGGCGCAGGAATTGCTGCAGGTCATGGGTTTTCGGCAGTTCATTCCGGTGGTGGCCGCCTGTCCGGGCTGCGGGCGCACGACCTCGACGGTGTTCCAGGAACTGGCGCAGAAAATCCAGGACGACATTCGCAAGAACATGCCGGTCTGGCGTGAAAAATATCCGGGTGTCGAGGGTCTCAAGGTCGCGGTCATGGGC